>DAIMJJ010000007.1:0-40979 GCA_036722275.1 Rhizobium sp.
CCTCCGCCCACCAGCGCTCCTGCACATCCAGAAGCTCGACCACCATGTAAATTAGGTTCTTGAAACCCAGGCCGTTATAGGAGTCGGGCAGTCGGACGGAGTCGGCGCCTTCCCCAATCACGTAGTGGACCCGCGCATCCTGGCTCATCACGGTGGTTGGATTGAGCCCTGACTTGATTTCAAGCCGGGGGTTGCCAAGTCCCGGGTATCCGAGTGTCGCAATCCGCTTTAGCGTCGGCTCGAACACTTCCATCAAATGCGAATTCAGCCCTTCTTCGGATTCGAACAGCGCCTTTAGGGCGGAATGATCTTCGCCTCGTTGCTCAAGGTTCCTTTGGTAAAACCGGCTTAGGCGGCGAGACAGGTCTTCCGCGCGCCCGCCAGCACCTCCCATCTGCGGATCAGCTAAGTGTCGCTGAGCGCTGAGGTTGTCCACCTTGATGAGGGATTTGAGAAGCGACGCACCGCTCTGATCCGGTCCGAGTGGCTCAGGCTGATACCCTTCTTGGGGCTCGTAGTCGGTTGAAAATTGAGCGCGGTCCAGGACGAAATATCGGAACTCAAACTCGCGATGGAGTTCTTTCTCCAGGTAGTCTGTTAGGCACTTGGGCCAGGGAACATAACTTCCAGCGCCTCCTGCCAGCTTCGCTACACGGTCTTGGCCTTCCTTTTTCTTCTCTCGGAACCGCTGCAACACAGTTTGCCCGTTTGTTGCGGCGAACTCGATCCGCAGGCCCACCTCTGTTCCAACACCCTGCGAGCTTGGCAGGATCGGGACTACAAGATAGAGGTCGCTCGCCGCAACTCCAAACCACAGATCAAGAGAGATGGAGGGGAGTGTCGCATCGAGATCGTTTGCTGCGTCTGCCTCGCCGAGCGCGTTCAGCTCTTTCCATGCGTGAGAACTGAAGTCGAAAAGAGAGAAGCGCTTGTGATCGCCCGACAGGAACATCTGGAGCGCCTGAGTCGCGGAAGTCTTGCCGCTGTTGTTAGCGCCGACGAAGATGGAAATATCCGGTGCTAACTCTACAAGCACGCTCCGTAGACGCCTAAAATTTTGCAATCGATATGAATGCAGATGCATTGTCATTCCCCCTAGCGACTCAACGCTAGATAGCCTCCGGCCCGATGTTGATCTCCGCTTGAACCATGCGAAGAGGCTTCTTGTTATTAGGGCCTCATCCCATGCCGTTGAGGTTGGAAGATTTCAGGCGAAGCTATTGCACCACAAACTTCGTTTTGAGCCTGTGTGCCATCCATTCAGGAAAACCGCATTCCGTCCCGTGGACCGCGGCTGGGCCAGAGATGCCGAAGCGGAGGCGGGCCGAGAAATTGCGCGACAATGCAGACTGTTTGGCATCGGCGAACGAATCGTGATCATGGTATCATAAGACGCCCCGAGCAGGACAACTATGGCCAGCATTTCGTATTTCATGGATTTAAATCCGGCGCAGCGTCATGCCCTCAGGCATGGTGTCGTTGCGGCGGTGCCAACGTCGCCGGGCCGCTGCTGGTGATCGCCGGTGCTGGATCGATAGCGTTCTGACACCATACGGCGCCCGTTCCTGGGCACTCACGAAGGTGCTGGTGAGGGTCAGTCCAAGAGCAATGGTGACGGTTGCACGGATAAGCATGGGCGTTCCTCTTTAGAGTTTGAGTTTCCGGTGAGGTGTCAGGCCCGTCCTGGCAGGCTCCTTCCGCGCGCGTGCGTCCAGGTCATGCGGGTGGGACCGACGATCCCTGCGACGGCCTGGCCGCGGAAGGGCTCGAGCGACGGCTGCCACGGCACCAGCGTGAAGGTGTCCTCGCGGCGGATGACCGCGATCTTGCCGGTCGGCGTCGTGATGGCGTGATCGTAGGTGCCGGTGATGCGGGTGCCGGGCATGGTTGGTACGAAGGCAGCGTTGAGGCGGCGCGAGACATCGGCAGCGAGCTGCTGTGTCTCCGCCTGACGCAGCGCCTTCAACATGTCGGCGCGCGGCACCTGCTTGCCGTCCTGTGTCTGCTCGATGAACTGGCGGTTGACCAGCCAATCGGTGCGCGCCTTGAGGGCCTTGTCGGCCTCGGCCGTGAAGCCCGCCGTTCGAACCTCCGGCTGCCACCTGGTGACGACGGCCTGGTCCAGCCAGGTCGGCCCCTCGTAGGTCGTCTGACGGTCGAGCTCGGTCGCGGACAGAAGATGCAGGCGAGGCACCGACGACGGCTTCTCGTTGAGGCCGCCACCGGCAAGGGCGACGATATTGCCGCGTGCCGGCACCGCGTCTGCGTTGAGCCGGCCGAGATCAGCGTAGCGCACGCGCCCGTCGACGGCATCGATGATGACCCAGGTACGATCCGTGATCTCGTCGACCATGCCGACGCCGACGACCTTGCCGACGAGTGGCACCTTGCGCGGTCCGCGCTCGAACAGCGCCATGGCGGCCGCACCGCGCTCGATGCCCGCCTCCTTCAGGGCGCGCTGCATCATCTTGAACTTGTCGGCGCGGTCACCGAGCTGGCGCAGCTTGGACTCGGCGTTCGTGTCAAGAGACCACACGCCCGCTTGCCGTTCGGACGCGAGCCCCAGGCGCTGCAATGTCCGTAAGCGCCCAATACGCAGCGTCCGCTGTGTCGGATCGTTTTCCTCGGTGGCGGTGATGACGAGGATGTTGTCCTTCGCACGCGCCATGAGTTGGCGGTCGAGCCGCGTCAGTCGCTCCTGGCCGACTTCGTCGAAGAGCTTCTGAATGCGCTCGAGCTGCGTTTCGGGACCGAGCTCAAGCGTCACCAAGGCTTGGGCACGGGCACGCACGCCATGGCCGATGTAGTCCCGGGCCATGACGAGGTCACCGCCCCGGTCATCGCGTCCGCGGATGACGACGTGGGTATGCGGATGGCCGGTGTTGAAGTGATCGACCGCGACCCAGTCGAGCTTGGTGTCGAGGTCACGCTCCATCTGGCGGAGGAGATCGCGAATGAACGGCTTCAGGTCGGACATCCGTGCGCTGTCCTCGGCCGACACGATGAAGCGAAACTGATGCGGGTCGTTCTCCGAGCGCTCGAGGAAGGCGCGACCATCGACATCGTCGTGCTGCGCGTCGTAGAGCCGCCCCACATCTCCCTCGCGGTTGACGCCATCACGCTGGATGTATTTGAGGTGCGCCCGCGCCGCGCCCATATCGCCGGCGGCGATGCGGGTGTAGCGTGCCTTGACGATGACGCGGCGACTGCCAGGCGCGATGAGGCCGGCAGCCGCGCGCACACCGGCACCCATGCCGCGCTTCGGCATCGCTGATGTGATGTGGCCACGCTGCCGCACGGCGCGTGCGCCGGCGCGGCCGGTTTGTCTGAGTACTTGCGTGCTGGTGCTTACTGAAGCTGAGTTCGCGGTATCGCGGATGCGTCCGAGCTTCGGTTTGAAGTCGTCTTGAGCCATTCTGATCCCCCGATGTTGAAACGTGACGGGGAGATGCGGCGGAGACGCAAAGTTACAAGACGGAGTCGTGCAAAGTGCCCGGTTTACAAGGCGTATTTCGTGCAGTGACTCTACGCGCGCAAAAGTGGAGTCGCGTGAAGCCCAGTAACGACGGGGCATCTGGGCGCCAACGACTCCATCTTTTTATCTAGATGTCCTCCCCAGCCATCCTAGACCTCACAAACTCTCCGAAATCACGTCTGCTGAACGCGACCGAGAGCACGATCCGCGACCTCGTCACAGCGTGTCGAAGCGTCGCTGGAAAGGAGAAGAGAGCAGTCGCAAGTCCATCGGGCACGACGGCGATGAGCGCGAGAAAGACAGGCTTCAGCCTGTTGCTCGCGCTCATCACGGGCTGTGGCACCAACGCATGAACGTCGGCGCGCGCATCATCGATGTCATCGCGATGATAGTGGCCTCAGCGCGTATGGCTGGGCGGGCGGGCGGGGCAATTCGCGGAACGCGAAGGTGCCCTCGCGCCGGTGTCGGCGCGAGGGATTTGAGCCGGAGGCTCAATCCTGCGGGTTCCAGATCAGAGCGAAGACGTTCGGATCGGACCGGCCAGCGGCGCGGCCGAGGTTGGCGTAGAGCTTGCCGAGCTCGGGCGCCGAGATCGAGAGCGAGATGTACTCGACGCCGGAGGTCTTGCCGATCCGCAGCCAGCCGGCGCCGATCTCGGTGCCGTTAGCGAGGACGCGGAAGTCTGGATGGCTGTCGGAGGGCTTGTCAGCGACCGGGACGATGCTGATTTGCGCCCGCCGCGAGAGAGTCCGGAGCTCGCCGTCGTAGCGGCCGTCCTCGCGCTTGGTGACGTATCCGATCGTAGCCATGGTGTCGTTCCTCACGTTGTCCCGGCGGAGACCTATTCCCCGCCGGCGACGTGCAGATCGTGGCAGGCTGGAGCTGGTGGCACCCGCCGGAGCGGAGCTCTGCTCCGCGAAGAAGGGCCGGAACGCAGTGGAGGACCCGCGCGGCACGCGCGGGTTGCCGCCGAGGCGACGCCTGCCACATCGTTGCACAAAGCTATGCGGGGATAGACTCTCCCCCGCGGCTAGAGGAGCGGCGGCCTGGCGTCCGGGACGGCGCCGGGCAGGACATGAGCGAAGGGGGCGACGATGCCTCGAGCTCCCGCCGGCATCTAGCACGCGATCGCAGGAGATGACGCGCGATCGCCGACGCTCCGGCGCGCAACGAGCGAAGGCGCTGAGACGTCGCCGGCAGCGGTGAGGGCAGAGCCGCGCGTGCGACGTGCGTCGTGGAGGGCGAGAGCGTGCCACGGCGACCGCGGGAGGATCGTTACGCGAATGCGCCGAGACGCCGTCTTGATCGGCGGCTCGGTCGAGCGGCACGCAGGGACGCGAGATAGAGCCGTACCGAACGAGATCGGAAGATCGAGTGAGGGACCGCCCAAACCTTCTTGCTGCTCTGCGAGCATCCGCCGCGATTGGGAACGGGCCCAAAGCGACTCTCGCACGAAGGCGGCTGGGCATTGTAACGCCGCATCACTGTGGTTTCGATTTTCGTCCCGTGGAAGTCAGGTCGCTCGCTCACGGCTATATCGAGAATTCGCAGAGAAACACCGTGTCGAGGAAACCTGCTCGAATGTTGCGGGTTCCGCATTACCGGCAGCCACACAGCCGACCATTTATCTTGAATAGGAAGAACAATTTAAGCGGCGGCGACTCCAAAACGGCACTGTTTCCCATCGGCAGGTGTGGTAAAGGAAATGTAAATATTGGGCGGTGCGCCACGTACTGCCCGAGCGAGTGCGGGTGCGGGTGCGGTCGATGATCCCGATTGGAGAGTGCGCGTACGGCTACCTAGGACGCGTTGCCATCGATGGCCTTGATGAGCTGCCGCATCGCGGCAATGGGCTCGACACCAAGCGCGCGCACGACATCAACGAACTCGATGGCGCTGAGGCGCCGCTCTCCCCCTTCGTACTTGGCGACGAACGACTGCGGCTTGTCGAGACGCGCCGCAACATCGGCCTGCGTCAGCCCGGCCTTCTCCCGAAGGTCGCGCAACAGCTTGCGGAGCTTGATTTGGCGCGGCGAGCGCAGCGTGTCGCGCATTGCGGGAAGCCGGGATCGGGAATGACGGCTTCACCGCATAATCCTGTTTTCGGATTATCCCAGTTTGGGATATGTTTGTAGGGGCTTATGGCCGAGCGTAGGAGTATAGTGTCATGACCGGAACAGCCGCGTTGCCCTTCTTCGAGCGTGAGGATGACGGTATCGAGGATCTGCCGGCAGAGTGCTATATCGCCGGCCTGCGGTCGTCGGAGGACGACGAGTTCCCCGCGGTCAGATTGACCCTGCCGAGCGAGGTCGTGGATCGGACCGTGCTGGCGGGCGCGCGACTCTCGGTATGGCTGTCGGCCGACAGCGGCAGGCTGATCCTCGATGGCAACGGCGTGGACCACGAGGCGCTGGAAGCCGCGCTCGATGCCGGTCCCATGCGTGAGCAGACGCTTCTGACGTTGATCGATGCGTGCATCAATCCGGATCACCTCGCCATGGAAGAGGACCCGGTAGGCGACCTCACCTCATTGCGGGCACAGCTCGTCGAGGCACTGGCCAAGGTCGATGGTGCCCTGGCGCACCTGCGCGGTTAGTGGGTCCAGGTGGGCACGGCTGTTCCCAGCACGTGCCTATTGTCGATCGGCCCGATGTAGCGGCTGTCGAAGCTGCCGCTAACGGTCGACAGCACGAAGACCTCGGATGTCGTCAGACGATGGCATCCATGCCAGCGCGGCAAGAAGCGCTGTCGCCCATCCCTCATAGCGGCCAAGGCGCGCAGCCGTCCATTGATTCTGACAATGGGACCATGCCGGCACACGGTGTCGCCAATCCCGGCCGCGATCGGTTTGATGAGCAGGGCATTCGCCAGCAGGTAGGCGCGTGTGGCCGCCAGCGCCCTAGCCGGTTCAGGGAGGCGGATGACCGCCAGTTGGTTCCTTACCGGAACACGGTCGGTCAGGATGTAAAGGCCGATTGGAATGCTCGCGCTGGCGTTCCAATACAGTCTCGGAATGCTCGTCTTCGGCCAGGCCAGTGCCACGAGCGCGATCGTCATTGCGGCCAGCAGCAGCAGACGGCGCTGCGCGGCTGCTCCTTTTTCGCGCCACCATTCGGGCAGCTCTCTCCTCCGACCACGCCAGGAGATCGCCACGACGGTAGACGATGCGGCCGCCGTGGCGCCGGAACTTCGGGCCGGTTCCTTTCCATCGGTGATTGTCGAGCGTGCGCTTGGCCATGCGCAACTCCGCGGCGGCTTCGGAAACAATGAGAAAGTCATCGGGATCGCCGGACATGTGGCTGCTCCTTCTTGTTGGAAAAGCAGTGTTCCTCATGTCGGCAGGTCAGGGGAGGCTCAGAATGCGCCTCCCCTCAAATCGAACCGCACGCTCATTTCAAGAGTTTGCGATAGCTGCCGAAGACGAACTCCTCGCCGCGCAGCTTGTCTCGCCGGACGCGCTGACGAAGGCTGCCGCGGCGCCAGTCGCGCTGGACTGTTTCTGCGCCGAACAGGATCGTTCCGGCTTCCCGCTCGGTGCCGCCGGCGGTCATGCAGTCGAACACGATAAGGCCGTCCCGACGGTTGAGCGTGCGTGCGGTCCACCGCGGAACAGCGGGCGGCGTCGCCGGATGCGTAGACAGGATGCGGCGCAGATGCGTGAGCTGCGACGCAGTCCGCCCGAGGAGACCAGCGCTGCCGGTGACGACGGTGAGCGTCACCGGCTCTTTAACGATGTCGACTCCGTCGATCTCGAGCTGCAGGGCGATGCCGTGCCCGCGTAGCAGGACATGCTGGCGTCCAGTCGGATCGATCAGGATGTGCTCGACGGCCGGGATCTCCGGGAAGAAGAGTGTCCCGGCATCGGAACGACGCGCTGGCGCCGCCGACGCGGTCAGGATCGCCTCTCCTGCCTGCGGCATCCAGATGTGACGGGAGTCAAGGGCCGTCAGAGACGGCTCAACGAAAGGAGCGGAGCGCCCACGCTTCAGCACGAGGTGATGGCTCGTGCATCCGCGTGAGAAGCGCTCCGCTCTCCGATCGAGTGGTGTCCAAACCGACCTTCAGGTGCGCGCGCGCTTCGTCCTGATAGGCGGGATTGCGACGCAGACCTTCCCAGGGCCAATCATGTCGGATCAGGGTTCGCATATAGTCGTAGGCTTCCAGAGCTGTCGGCAATGGTGGGCCGACGTAATGCCGCACGCGATACATTGGCATTTCCTCCTTTGGGCGTTGCTTGACCTGGAATCGCTCCGCGTTCTCCTTATTCGCGAAGGCATAGCGCATTCCAGTTCTTGTCAAGTCTCCTCCGCGGCCTGAGATGCATGAATTAGCCGGGAACTTTGTGCACTATCGATGCTTGTCATATCCCCTCCAGGGGGATATGATCAAGCTATGGTAGAGCAGCACATTCACACCACTCATCCTGGACTAATAAAGCGCCTTAGACGCGCGGACGGCCATTTGCGCGCAGTGGTTGAAATGATCGAGGCCGGGCGACCGTGTCTCGAGCTTGCGCAGCAATTACACGCTGTCGAGAGAGCTATCGCACAAGCAAGGAAAACCCTCATTCAGGATCATCTTGATCACTGTTTGGAAGATGTCGTTGGGCCGCTTCCGCGGCAACAGCGCAAGACGCTCGATGAATTCAAAGAGATAACCAAGTACCTGTGATCACGATGTATAACTCGCCGCATAGGCTTTTCAGGTTGCCCTTGCGAGTAGCGCTCCGTGCTGTCGGCGATGCTTGGTTCAGATGCTGACTGTTCTTGCCAATCGCACGTATCGTCATCTCTTCCTTGCGCAGGTCATCGCCCTAGTGGGGACGGGCCTTCTAACGGTCGCGCTTGGCTTGCTGGCCTTCAATCTGGCCGGTGCTGACGCCGGCGCAGTGCTGGGAACCGCCCTGGCGATCAAGATGATTGCTTACGTTGGGGTCGCGCCGATCGCGGCGGCCTTTGCGGAAAGTCTCCCGCGTCGGACGATGCTCGTAGGCCTCGATCTTGTTCGAGCGGCCGTCGCCCTAGCCCTGCCGTTCGTTACTGCAATTTGGGAGATCTACCTGCTTGTGTTTGTGCTTCAAGCTGCGTCTGCGGCGTTCACACCCACATTTCAGGCAACCATTCCCGATGTGCTGCCAGACGAGAAGCAGTACACAAGCGCTCTATCGCTTTCGCGGCTCGCCTATGATCTTGAGAGTCTCCTTAGCCCGGTGCTGGCCGCCGCACTGCTAACGGTGATGACCTACAGTGACCTCTTTGCTGGTACCGTGTTGGGTTTTGTAGCTTCCGCCGCCTTCGTAGTGTCTGTATCACTTCCTGCAGCTGCACCATCCGAGGCGCGCGGCATCTACGAGCGTACCACGCGAGGCGTGCGCAGTTACCTGGCGACGCCAAGGCTGCGCGGGCTGCTCGCGGTGACCCTTGTCGCAGCAGCGGCGAGCGCCATGGTCATCGTGAACACGGTGGTGATCGTCCAGGGCCAGTTTTTGTTATCTCAAAGCGCAGTGGCTGTAGCGCTCGCAGCCTTCGGCGGTGGATCAATGATGGTGGCATTCCTCTTGCCAAAGTTGCTGGAGCGGTTTCCGGACCGTAAGGCGATGTTGCTCGGCGCGTCAGTGTTAGTGATCGGGCTGTTTGGCGGATCGCTCGTATCGGATTTCTTGCACCTCTTACCGCTGTGGTTCGTTCTCGGAGTCGGTTATTCTCTAACGCAAACCCCGTCCGGACGTCTTCTCCGCAGATCGGCGCACGCACAAGATCGCCCGTCGCTATTCGCGGCGCAGTTTGCGCTGTCTCATTGCTGCTGGTTGATTACGTATCCCCTAGCAGGCTGGGCAGGTAAGGCAATCGGCCTTCCTGCGACATTCGCCGTTATGGGTTCGGGTGCAGCATCTGCCCTTTGGATCGCATTCCGTGTGTGGCCGGTGGACGATCCCCAAGTCCGCGATCACGTGCACGACAATTTGGTATCGGATGATCCGCATATCGTAGGCGCTGTTGGGGTGCAGAATGGGTATAGGCACGTGCACGAGTTTATAATCGATGAGAAACATCCTAGTTGGCCTCATCCACCTTGACCTTTATCCGCCATCTTTCATGAAACAAGGCCCCGGCTGTGGCACTTGCGCAAAGCGCAGCGGAATTCGGAAGCAGCGATCGATTGGCCATCTTGACCGCTTTGGGGGCGGCTGACAGGGTCAACTAGGAGGATTTGCACTTTGATCGCGAACCGATTCGCAGCCGCCGGTCGTCGCATCGTCGCCTTGCTAGGCGCCGTGCTGGTTCTGGTGCTGTGCACTCAGTTCGTTGTAGTCGCGATTGATAAAATCGAACATCGATTGGGTATCGATCATGCGCCGACTTCCTTGGCGGGTACCGTGGTCAAGGGGGCGATGTCTACGGTGATTGGTGACAGTCATGACTATGACCATGACCATGACCATCATCATGATGGAGACGGCGGCTCTCCCGACCACAGTCACATCGCTGACGCAGCGCCTAGCACAATCCTTTGTACAGAATTCGCTTCTTGGTCGCCCATGTATGTTATTGCGCTTCTGCGGGTGGCTTCCGTCCCGCTCTTGCATGGTCTTCCCGGCGGAACACTCCAGCGACCTCCTAACTCTCTCGTGTAAGCCACCTCTTCTCTGCGCTGGTTAGCGCCGGCGCATAATTTGGCATTCACGTGAGATTCCAGATCATGAAACATCGCGGTTGCCGCACGTATGTGCGGCGCTTGCGGGCCATGTACATCGTCGTGCTCGCTATCATCGCGGCGGGGGGGCAGATGACGCCTGCCCTTGCTGCTCGACTTGCCCTTGAAGACGCTTTGAAGCGTGCAATCGCGGCGGACTTTGCACTTCCGGCTGAGGAAGCGCGGGTACTTGCGGCAGCAGCAGGCGTTCGACAGGCCGACCGGCGTGTCAATCCGTCCGTCGGTGCAGATCTGGAGAACTTCGCCGGTTCCGGCGCCTTCAAGGGCTTCAACCGCAACGAGACAACGCTCTTCATTCAACAGCTCGTAGAGCGGGGGGATAAACGAGCTGCTCGCGTCGGGTTCGCGGAGGCGGAGGTCGGAACGGCACGCGCGCGGGCGGCGGTGCGCATTCTCGATCTCATGCGTGATGTGCAGGTGGCGTGGATCGAGGCTCTTGCTGCGACGGCTCAAGTACGCGTCGTCGAAGAGCGTCTGAGTGTTGCCAGACAGCTCCAGGCCGAAATTGCGCGCAGATCTCAAGCCGGCCGTGATCCGGCATTTGCCGAGTCGCGAGCCAAATCGCAACTCGCGCTCGAACAAATTGCACTGGAGAGGGCAACGAGCGCGGCTCGAACAGCTAAGGCGGTTGTGTCGTCGTATTGGCGAGGCTCTCCGAACTTCGATCTCGATCTGCACGCGTTTGAACACACGCGCGTCACGCCCGAACCGACGGCGCACAGCGTGGATGTAGCACTTCTTGAAGCACAAAGAGAGGCGGCCAACGCTCGTATTGGCCTCGAACGCTCCAAGTCCTACCAAGATCCGACGCTCAGGCTCGGTCTTCGCCACCTCGCAGAGGAAAACGACGTGGCGGTAATCGCTGGTGTGTCGATCCCGCTCGGCATCTTCGATACGAACCGAGACAATATCGATCGCGCCTTTTCCGAAAGGACTGCAACTGAACTCGATCTCGAGGCCGCACGGCGGAATCTGGCGCGCGAAATAGCTCGGCTCGATGGGCGCCGGTCTGCCAACGCCACAGAAGCGCGGCGCATCCAGGCTGAGGTCCTGCCTCAAGCGCGCCGTGCAGTGCAGCTCATCCAGGAAGGCTTCGAGCGGGGCGGTTTCAACTACACCGATTTCAGCGAAGCCCAGCGAGCCTTGAATGAGGTGCAACTGAGACGCATCGAAGCCCTCACGGCTTACCATCTCGAAGACGCAGCCTTGGCCCGCCTCACTGGCCGCTACACGAAACTGCAGGTACTCAGGAAGAATCCGCGATGACAATGCGAAGGTTTGTTGCAGGGGCGCGCCGGTTGGCTGCTCTGGCATTGGTACTGTTGCCTCTCGCCGGATGTGACGACACGAGCAGTCCGGGTCCCAAGGGGGCCGCGGAAAAGGCGTCTAAGGGCGCAGCTGAAGAATATGAGAGGGGCCCACATCGCGGCCGACTGCTGCGCTCTGGTGACTTCTCGGTCGAGGTGACGATTTTTGAAGAAGGCGCTGACCCGGAGTTTCACGTTTATCCATACCTCAAGGGGCAGCCGCTCAATCCGCGCGACGTCGAGCTGACCATGCAGCTTACGCGGCTGGGAAATAAGATCGACACGTTCAAGTTCGCGCCGAAGGAGGACTATCTGCGCGGCGACGGCATTGTGCGCGAGCCGCATTCTTTTGATGTCACCGTGACCGCGCGCTACGGCGGACAGCAGCACACGTGGCGTTACGAGTCGTACGAGGGCCGAACCACGATCGCCGCTGAAGCCGCCGAGGCCGGCGGCGTCAAAACCGAACCGGCGGGTCCAGCAAGCATCGATGAGACTGTTAGCGTCGCCGGTCGCATAACGCTTCCACCACGCGGACGAGCGGAGGTGCGCGCACGCTATGTCGGGCGCGTTCTGACACTCACCAAGGCCGTCGGCCAGCAGGTCAAGCAAGGCGAGGTTCTCGCGACGGTGGAGGCGAGCGATAGCCTGAAGACCTATCAGATCACAGCCCCGATCGCCGGCGTCATCGTCGAGGAAAATGTCAATGTCGGCGACGTCACTGGAACGCAGCCGATCTATGTGATTACCGACGCGAGCAGGCTGCAGGCAACATTCTTCGCGTTTCCGCGTGATGCCGAGCAGCTGCGTACCGGACAGTCGGTCGAGTTCCGTGACCTCACTGGGCGTCGCATATCGTCTAGGATAGCAACGCTGCTTCCAAGCGCCGACGCCGGGACTCAGACGGTCACAGCGATCGCCAATGTCTCCAACGAAGACGGCAGCTGGCGTCCGGGCATGGCGGTCGAGGGGACCGTGACAGTCGCGTCCTCACCCGTCCCACTCGCCGTCCGCACGAGGGCACTGCAGCGGTTCCGCGACTTTACAGTCGTCTACGCCAAGGTTGGCGACACCTACGAGGTGCGCATGCTCAAACTCGGCCGTCGAACGCCTGAGTGGACCGAAGTCCTGGGTGGCCTCGATCCTGGTGAGGTCTACGTCAGCGACGGTGCATTCCTAATTCGCGCGGACATTGAAAAGTCCGGCGCTTCGCACGATCACTGAAGGTATCCCCATGCTTCGTCTCTTCGTACATCTCTCGATCCGCTACCGGTGGATCGTCATGGGCGCGGTGGTGGCTTTGGCCGCTCTCGGCGTCTGGAGTTTCCAGCGCCTCGCGATCGATGCCGTGCCTGATATCACCAACGTCCAGGTGCAAATCAACACGGAAGCGCCGGGATATTCTCCGCTCGAGGTCGAGCAGCGCATTACCTTTCTCGTCGAGACGGCCATTGCCGGCCTCCCCGGCATGCAGCTGACACGCTCAATCTCGCGCTACGGTCTCTCCCAGGTCACGGTCGTCTTCCATGATGGCACAGACATATATCGCGCCCGACAATTGGTCAGCGAGCGCGTGCAATCCGTGCGCAGCGAACTGCCGCCATCCGTCGAGCCGAAGCTAGGCCCCATTTCCACCGGTCTCGGCGAGATCTTCATGTACACCGTCGAGTCGCGTCCCGACGCTCGGAAAGCCGACGGCACCGCTTATACGCCCGAGGACCTGCGTACATTGCAGGACTGGGTCGTGCGACCGCAGCTTCGAAATGTTCCGGGTGTCACCGAAGTCAACACGATCGGCGGCTTCGAGCGGCAGTATCACGTCACGCCGCGTCCGGAGAGAATGACTGCCTATCGTGTGAGCATGAAGGATCTGATCACCGCCCTCGAGCGGAACAACGCCAATGTAGGCGCTGGTTACGTCGAACGATACGGTGAGCAATATCTCATTCGCGTGGTGGGGCAGGCCAGCACGATCGAGGACCTGCAGCGCATTGTCATCGACGAACGCGGCGGGGTGCCCCTCCGCGTCGGCGATATTGCCGATGTCATCCTCGGTCAGGAATTGCGGACGGGTGCCGCGACGCAGAACGGCCATGAGGTCGTTCTTGGCACTGCCTTCATGCTTATCGGCGAGAACAGCAGGACGGTATCAAGGGCCGTCGCGGCCAAGCTTGAAGAAGCCAATCGTGCCCTCCCGACGGGCGTCGTGGCCAAGCCGATCTATGATCGTACGGCCCTTGTCGAACGAACGATCGCGACCGTCGAGAAGAACCTTCTCGAGGGCGCTCTCCTCGTGATCGTTGTCCTCTTCCTGCTGCTGGGTAACATTCGCGCCGCGCTCATCACAGCCGCAGTCATCCCTATCTCAATGTTGATGACGATCACGGCGATGGTCGAAAACAAGGTCTCCGGCAATCTGATGAGCCTCGGCGCGCTCGACTTCGGCCTGATTGTTGATGGTGCCGTGATCATCGTGGAGAACTGCCTGCGCCGTTTCGCAGAGGCACAGCATCACCACGGCCGCTTGCTTACTAAAGAGGAGCGCCTGTTGCTGGCCGAGGAGGCAACGGTCGAGGTGATCAAGCCGAGTTTGTTTGGCGTGCTCATCATCACCATCGTCTACTTCCCGATCTTCGCGCTCACTGGCGTCGAAGGGAAGATGTTCCATCCCATGGCCTTCACGGTCGTCGTCGCGCTGACGGCGGCGCTTGTCCTGTCTCTGACATTCGTTCCGGCGGCGGTTGCCCTCATCATCACCGGAAAGGTGAGCGAGAAGGACAGCTTCTTGATGCGGGGGGCGCGCGCACTTTATCGCCCTGCATTGGAGCTCGCGTTGCGGGGCCGTGTTCTCGTGGTTGCCCTTGCCGTCGGACTTCTGGCGCTCGCGGCCCAGCACAGTACCCGTCTCGGCACCGAGTTCATCCCCAATCTCGACGAGGGCGATATCGCCCTCCATGCTCTACGCATTCCGGGGACAAGCCTCTCGCAGGCCATTCGGATGCAGGCCGCCCTCGAGGCGAAGGTCAAGGAGTTTCCCGAAGTCGATCAGGTAGTGGCGAAGATCGGAACAGCCGAGGTCGCGACCGACCCTATGCCGCCCAGCGTGGCGGATACCTTCGTCATCCTCAAGGATCGTAAGGACTGGCCCGATCCGCGGCGTCCGAAAGCTGATCTGGTTGCCGCCATGCAGGAAGCCGTCGAAAAGATTCCAGGCAACAACTACGAGTTCACGCAGCCGATCCAGATGCGCTTCAATGAGCTGATCTCCGGCGTGCGCTCGGATGTCGCCGTCAAGGTCTTCGGGGACGATCTCCAAGTACTGCTGCAGATGGGCCGCTCGATCGAGCAGCTTATGGCCGGCGTCCCTGGAGCCCAGGATGTAAAGACGGAGCAGGTCACCGGCCTTCCCGTTCTTCAGATCGTTCCGGATCGCAATGCCCTGGCGCGTCTCGGTCTCAACGTGGCGGACGTTCAGGACGTCGTAAGCGTCGCCATGGGCGGGGCGGTGGCGGGTAAGATTTTCGAGGGTGACCGCAGATTCGATCTGATCGTGAGACTTCCCGAGGACGTACGTACGCGGGTGGATGAGATCGGGCGCTTACGCATCCCTCTGCCGCAGCGCTCGAACGATCCGGCGCGCAATTTCGTACCGCTAGCGGAGATCGCCAAGATCGAGGTGATTGTTGGCCCCAATCAGATCAGTCGAGAGGACGGCAAGCGCCGCATCGTCATTACCGCAAACGTTCGCGGGCGCGATCTCGGTTCGTTCGTCACCGAAGTTCAAGGATTGGTGCGCGAGCGGATTTCCCTCCCTCCCGGTTATTGGGTCGGCTTCGGTGGGACCTTTGAGCAGCTCATTTCTGCGGCGGAGCGGCTGCGCATCGTCGTTCCTTTGGCGCTTCTGCTGATCTTCGGGTTGCTCTTTTCGCTCTTCGGCTCAGCGAAGGACGCTGCGATCGTCTTCAGTGGCGTACCCTTGGCGCTCACGGGTGGCGTCGCAGCACTCGCTCTACGCGACATGCCGCTATCGATTTCGGCGGCGGTCGGTTTCATCGCATTGTCCGGCGTTGCTGTCCTCAACGGCGTCGTCATGGTTTCGTTCATTCGAGCGCTGAGAGAGGATGGCCGCAGCCTCGACGAGGCCATTCGGGAAGGCGCACTGACCAGGCTGCGCCCAGTTCTCATGACGGCACTCGTAGCGAGCCTCGGCTTCGTTCCGATGGCATTCAATGTCGGCGCTGGCTCTGAGGTTCAGCGGCCTCTGGCGACGGTAGTGATCGGCGGGATCATCTCGTCCACGGCGTTGACTCTGCTCGTGCTGCCAGCGCTGTACAGGCTCTTTCATCGGGAGCGCAAAGCAGCACCAACCGACGCGCTACCGGATGCGCCATTCGCACTCGCTGAGTAGGAGAAATTTAGGCGATGGGCCTTGGTTTGGTTGCATTTTGGAAGGATCGTCCGCGCCGCATGATGGTTCGCATCCACAGTGCTTCGCTTCGACTCGTTGTTGCAGTCGCATTGGCGCTCGGCATGTTCGCTTCCTTCGTCCACACGACAGTTGCCCACAGCCCACTGCTCGTAGTCGTTGGCGTAGCTGATCACGTTGCCGAATCGGGGGAGCCTCGCGGAGATCATGACCACAATCACGAGGATGCGGACGCGGCGCTGCTCGAGCACTCTCACGGTCACAACCTCCTCGACCATGCCCATGACACCGTGAGCCCACTGCCGGCACTTCATTTGCTGTTCGGACCGCAATACCTGGCATGGACCCTGACATCTCCGGTGGCAGCCCATCTCGGAGGCACGTACAGACTTGATCGGCCGCCACGACAAACCGCGCCGCCCGCCTAGGTGCGGCTAGCAGCTGCCATCGAAACATCAAGCACTGGAACACTTATGCACCGACCTCGCACTGAGGGCTCGCTACGCGTGCGACTCGCACACGGGCGGCTCGTCCTACCCTTCGGCCTCTCTCTACTGACCGTTCTCGCACTCGTTCAACCCGCTCTCGCCCACGCTGTTGCTGAGGGCGACAAAGGTTACATTCAGGAGATAACAGGCGTTCACCTTCTGCCGTTTATCTATCTGGGCGCGAAGCATATGGTGACCGGCTATGATCACATCCTTTTCTTGTTTGGCGTGATCTTCTTTCTCTATCGCATGAGAGAGATCGGTCTCTACGTGAGCCTGTTTGCCTTAGGGCATTCGACCACAATGCTGCTCGGTGTCTATTTCAACATCGGCATCAACAGCTTCTTGATCGATGCCATCATCGGTCTCTCGGTTGTCTACAAGGCACTGGACAATATCGGAGCCTTCCAGCGCTGGTTCGGCTATCAGCCCAACACCAAGCTGGCGACATTGATCTTCGGCTTCTGCCACGGCTTCGGCTTATCGACCAAAATCATCGAGTACGAAATCTCACCCAATGGGCTCGTCCCCAACTTGCTCGCCTTCAATGTCGGCGTTGAAATCGGGCAGTTGCTCGCGCTATCGGCCATTCTCATCGTGATGGGCTTCTGGCGGCGTTCGGACAGCTTCTGGCGCCACGCCTACACCGCCAATGTTGCCATGATGAGCGCCGGGTTCGTCTTGATCGGCTATCAGCTGACCGGCTACTTCGTCGCGTAAAACTCCAGACAAGGGAAACAGTCATGTACAATTCCGATATGCCAACTCGCGCCGAGTTGCCGACGACCGCACAGCTGATCCGTTCGACAGTCATCGCGATCTTCGCTGCCGTCGCCATTCTGCTCACAATCGTGCTGCCATCCGAATATGGCATCGACCCCACCGGAGTCGGCCGCGCCCTGGGCCTCGCTGAAATGGGGGAGATCAAAGTGCAGCTGGCCGACGAGGCCGAGAAGGATCGAGCCAGTGATCGGCAAAAGCAGGTTCCCGGGGCAGCGCCCGAGGTCGAGAAGCGCTCGAGCCTCGTTCGATCGCTTCTTGCCCAGCTTGTAGTGGGGCCTGCTCACGCTCAAAGCTCTCCACTAGTTCGATCGGACGAGATGACGCTCACACTAAAGCCCGGCGAGGGCGCAGAAGTAAAATTGACGATGACCAAAGGGCAACGGGTTGATTTCGACTGGTCGGTTGCAGGAGGCGTCGTCAATTTCGATATGCACGGTGACGGTGGCGGCGCTGAAACGAGCTACGAAAAGGGGCGCGCCGTTCCCGCCGCCAAGGGAACTCTCGAGGCCAAGTTCGATGGTGCCCATGGGTGGTTCTGGCGGAACCGCGGCAATGCCGCCGTGACGATCACGCTCCGCACGAAGGGCGGGTACTCTGCAATCAAGCGAATGGTTTGACGGTCAGGACAGCTATCGATTACCGACGATAGCGTCGAGAGGGACAGTATGCCGAGCGTTCGTCGGCAAGCGACCATTGCGTAGGCGCAATCCTGTCCCTCTCGACATAACGCGATTTCACAGGCCTCTCCGAGCGTGAAGGGAACATTGTCCGACATCAACGCCTGTGAGTCAGATCTAGTGTCTTGAAGACTGAAGGATTTCGGGATCATCGCAGCGATTGGAAGGAGCGCAGATGATTCGGAAATCCTCGTCCCACACCTCACCCAACGGCAGCCCTGATAGCGGCCGCAAGAGCCCAGCCGAAGAGACCGTCGAACTCATTGTAGCGATAGAGTTTGCGATGGATGATTACATGGCGGTGAAGGACGGAGACACCCCCGTCATTCACGACTGTTAGGAATGCTGGCAGGCCACGTACGTCACTAGTCGTGACGCTTATGGGTGCTGGTTCTGCGGGGATGAAGTCGCCGGCGAGTGCGCACGGTGCATGTGCGATTTCTCGATTGAGACAAGTTCACAATCACGCAGTGTGTGATTACTGCTGCCATCTTATGAGCAAGGACGAGTGAGATCACCGCGTCTGCTTGTGAGAAGATCAACGTAAGCGGGCCACTACGCTGCGATCGGAACCAAATAGTTGAGTGCTCATCAATCACCATCGGGATGGAACAGATCCTTCTGGTCGGGGTCTGGGCGACGTGTGTCGTCGCGGGTGTCTCTGTCGGATTTTGAGCCCGCGAGCTCGGAGCGCGCAAGGCGGTAGCCATCGGCGAAGACCTCAAGCATCGCGCGCTTCTCGCTCTCGCCGAGCCGCGGAATGTCTTTTGCATCAATGATCAAGAGCCGGCGTTCCCGCTCGCCCTCCGGGATACTGAAGTCCAATATCTGAAAAAGAGCCTGATCGAGGTCAGGGTCTTGCAGCAGCACCTCCTCGACGATGGTCACGAACAAGGAAAGCCGGTGGTCGGCAAGTGGGTTGCTTCTCCAGAAGCTGAACCAAGGAAAATAGACCTGCCCGCCGACGCTATATTCGAGGGGTGCCTCGAAGGGGATCATGATGTCCCGCGCGAGCGGATAGTAGCGCCGCGCTACCCGCCGGGGTGGACTGTCAGGCTCGATCCCAGAGAAGTGGTTGCCGATCAGCGGCAGAACTTCGATCAGAAGCTCACGCACCCATGCGCGCTTTTCTGCCCGCCGAATGCCCTCAACGACCTGGGCGTAGGGTACGCCCAAGACCAGCATGTCACGGACAGCGGCGAACAGAGGATCGTAGCTGAACTGAGGTGGATACTTGGCCAGCGCAACTAGCTTGCGCCGAACGCCATCAGGCGTATCGCGCCAGTTGCGGGCCATATGCTGCAAGGACGGAACCTTCACTGTCTTGGCCATAGGCCGCCTCCGAGAACAACCAGATACGAGGCAAACCAGACAACAAGCGCCCGCTGGCGATCAGCTTCAGTTCCACTGACCCTTGAAGTGCTTCCGCACTTCGCCCGTGCCGACGAATTGCGAGAGGATACGATAGTTGCGATCACGCCAGCGGATACGACCGGCGACGATTGCCGGATGCACGCCCACGCGCTGCGCCAGCGACATGACATTGGATGGATAGGGCGCATCCTGGGCGGGATGCTCGTCCCATTCCTTGCGAGGGATCAGCCCTTCCTCGGCCCATTCGTCGGCTTCCCGCTCGCGCTCGTCATCATCCTTGGCCCTGAGATCAAAGTCGTCCACGAACATCTGCTCGCTGCCTTCGGCCAGATGGCGCGCAACATGTGTGAGTTCGTGAAGCAGACAGAACCAGAAATTGTCGAGGCGGTCATAGCGGAGCGTCATGCCAATAACCGGCGTACCGTCGACTAGCAACAGGGCTGCTCCGTCGAGATAGGTGTTCGGCAGATGGGGCGCGACGATGAGAATGATGCCATGATCTGCCAGAAAATCTTTTGCCCGCATTGGGCCATCATCGAAGGCGCTGAGCTTGGCGACCTCACGGAGAAAAGCGCTCGTTATGACGCCTTTGCGATAGGTTTGCTTCGGCTTCGACGCTGCGGCTTCGGCAAGCACATGCATGCACCAGCCGGCGAGCGCGTAGCTATCCATCTTCGCGTTTCGGCGCGCACCATCGCTCTTGCGACACAGCGGGGCAGCGACCTCAAGCCCGCCAGCACGAGTCATAAGATCGCGCAAAAGCCGCTCGGCATTTTCTTTGGCGTTCTTCTTCGACTTGATAAAGCCGCGCTTCACCATTTCGAGTACAGGAAATCTGCTCCAGTCCAGCCCCTCGACGTCATCCGGAATGGTTCCTCCCGGTTCCTGGATCAGCACCTCGGCCGGTATGCCGAGGTGCTTGTGCAGAGCGCGGATCATCGACAACGTTAGGTCCCGCTTGCCAGAAAGAACCTCCGACACCTTTGCCGAGCTGCCGATGTAGGGGATGAGATCCTTGTTCGATAGGCCCTCCTGCTCCATGCGGAACCGGATAGCCGCGATGGGGTCGGGTAGCTCGATCGGGTGGTGCTTTTCCTCGTAAGCCTCAATCACCATGGCGAGGTGTTCGAGCTCATCGCCGCGGGGCGTCCCTGCTTCAGCATCCATGAGATGCTCAGCACGCGCCAGCGCTGCCTTGTAATCGTCCTCCGTACGGATCAGATGCACGTTCACCATGTCACACCTCCTCCGTGTCGATGTCGTCGTACTCGGAGTGCGTTCCCACCCACTTGATGTACACAACCTTCACGGAGTAATTCACTCCGACCACCAGCCTGAACTTGTTGCCGCAGATATTGAACACGACGCGCCCATTCTTAAGGATGCTCGCGCTGCGGTAGTTCAGTTTGAGCTGATTTGCAGTGCTCCATTGGGCCTGCTTGACCTCTCGATACCAGGACTTCAGGGCCTCCTCGAGGGCGGGCTGATCCGCGCCCCCATAAGACTCCCAGTAGTCACGGAGAGCCTTCCCCGACAGAATCTGCATGCCCGGCTCCCGACCGAGATTGATGTATTCCCTAATTGGGAGTTTGTCAACCGCTCCCATATTGGGAGTATTGATATGGCAATGGCTGGAAGGAGTCTATCCCCGGGCGACGGACGACTCTTGCACGATTCGCCGTGTTCCGGCCTCGGTTACTGAAGGCGTGAAGGCAGGGGAATGCGTGAGTAGAAGCGTTCGATGTCTCGATTATCGATGCGCATACCGGGATTGATCTTGGCGCCGTGGTGCCAGACTTTGTCCCATGGTCCACCCGGTGCATGGGTAAGCTCACGTAGAACAGCGGCACTGAGTCGGCCGTAGATTGCGACCACGCGCGTCAGCAGGTCCAAGGTAGCAGCATCAAATTCGTAAGAAACGACCTCATCACGCCCGGTTAACGAGTTAGCCCTGTAGGCTCGGCCTCGGATCGGGTCCGAGCCGAACTGCTTGAACTCACGATAGAGGTACTGCAACACAGGCCCATGCTCCCACGCCTCGAACGACTGTCGTATCAGCGGCCGGCCGAGTTCGATAAGAGCCCAAACGTGGCAGAAGTAGACTATCTTCTGCAGAGCCATCGGCGTGATGGCCACCCCAGCCGCGTCGGCTTGGTCCAGAACAAAGTTGGCGATGGCTCTGCCGTCGGAGGTCATGCTAGTTAGTTGCGTTCCCTATACGTTCTCATTGCCTGATTTGCCGCTACTGTTCAACATACA
Source organism: Rhizobium sp. (assembly GCA_036722275.1). Classification (GTDB taxonomy): domain Bacteria; phylum Pseudomonadota; class Alphaproteobacteria; order Rhizobiales; family Rhizobiaceae; genus Allorhizobium. The sequence goes on from DAIMJJ010000007.1 coordinate 21,504, forward strand.
TTGCCGTCGGCGTCGAGCGGCTCGGCGGTTTCATCCCGTCTGGCGCAGGAGATCCTTCATGGCGTTGGCGGCGAAGGATCAGCTGGCGAGGAGGCCTTCAGGGCCTCCTCCCAATTGGCAAGTTCATCAAGGATTTGGTTCGATGTTTTTCCTGAGAGGTCCACCAACCCTAACCTACATATTTTATCGGCATCGCACGTTGACCTGCCTGGCGCCGGTTGGCCGCTTCATCTCGGCGTTTCCGACCATGGCTGCGGCGCGATTTCTCGCCGAGCTGCGTGCCGAACTCAGCTCGAAACATGTCTCCGACACGCGCGGGATCGCGGCGCGGCGCGCCACAATCTGCAACATGGGTGCGGCCGTAGAGCATCACTGCCGCCATCTCGAGTCCAGCACCCGCCAGCCTGATTGAAGCCACCGCTGTCATGACGGACTATCCGCCCGCATTGCTTCGCGAGGGGAAAGATGTTTCGCCGGATTTCTGAGAGGGCTTATGCCGTGGCGGCGGTGCTCACGGCCACGCTTTGCCCGTCCCTGACCGGCGCGCGGGCCGAGGACGCGCCCAAGCTCGACGCCAGCGCCACGATCGCGGCCACCAGCGACTACGTCTACCGCGGCGTCTCACTGCGTGACGAGAAGCCGACGCCGATGCTCTATCTCGAGGCCCGCTACGGCCAGTTCTACGCGACCGGCCTGCTCATCGGCACATATCTCGGCACCGACGCGCTCGGGCGCGGCCTCGGCCACATTGAAGCAGACGCAACGGTCGGGTTCGCCCCGACGGTCGGCAAGGTCGATTTCAACTTCGGGGTCAAGTACACCGGCTACCCTGCCGGACGCGATCTCGTGGTCGGTACGCTGGACCGCGCGGAACGCGACTTCATCGAACCGTTCGCCGGCGCGAAGCTCAACATCACCGATACCTTGAGTATCGGCGCTACCGCCTACTGGACGCCCGACTTCTATTATGAGACCGGCCAGGTCACGACGATCGAAGGCCAAGGCGCGATCGTGCTGCCTGCATTTGCTTCGGTACAGTCACGCTTCACCGTGACGGTCGGCAGCGTCCACAGCGAGCGGCCGGACGTCGCCGCGCCCGGCGACGGCTACGTCTATTACAACGCCGGCATCGAAGGGCAGATCGACCAGCTGCTGTTCGACCTCCGCTACTGGGGCACCGACGTGGGCGGAATCGACGTGTTCGACCAGCGGTTGTCATTGTCCGTCGGCGTCAAGCTGAAGTAGTGAACTGTTCGTTTGTATGCGCAGATCGCGAACTGACGAACTGCCCGCCTGTACGTCGTTCGGAAGTGATACCATGACCCGCAACGTCCAGCGCAGCGTGCCGCTCCTCACCCCGTCAGGTTCTTCGATACAGCCGTGATAAACCTCCTCCCTCTCGGCCTCGCGGTCTTTCTCGCTACCCTGGGCTATGGCGTGACGTTCCCGCTGCTGGCCATCAGGCTCGAGGCGACCGGAGTGTCGGGCCTGCTCATCGGCGTGAACGCTGCGATGCCGGCGCTCGGCTGGATCATCGGATCGGCGCTGATCCCGCGCCTGCAGATCCGCCAGGGAATCTCCATCGTCTGGCTGGCGCGCGGTTTCCTCGTCATCGCCGCCCTGAGCCTCGCCGCGCTGCGGTTTGCCGACGGCTATGGTTCGATGACCGCGCTGCGCTTTGCCTTCGGCGGCTCGATGGGCCTTTTCCTGCGCAGCGTCGAGTTCTGGATCAATGGCAGCGCCGCCGACGAACAGCGCGGCCGCACCCTCGGCCTCTACAGCATACTGTTCATGGTCGCGATCATGCTCGGGGCCGCGCTGCAACCGGCACTCGGCACGTCCGGTTGGCCGGCTTTCGCTCCCCCGATAGCGTTGATCGCTGCGGCAACGCTGGTGCTCCTCGTCTGGCGCGGCGTGAAGCCTCCCCATGTCGACCTCGCCGTGCCTGCATCCGCACTCTCGCTGGTCGTGGCGGTGCCTGCCGCGTTCCTCGCTGTCCTCGCCTACGGCATGTTCGAGTCGATCCCGGTGTCGCTGATCGAGGTCTATGCGCTCAAGAACGGCCTCGGGGAGACGACCGCCGCGCTGACGCTGTCGGCCGCCGCTCTCGGCAACATCCTGATGCAGTATCCGGTCGGCGCTCTCTCGGATCGCATCGGTCGCCTGCTTCCCCTGCTCACTTGCGCCCTCGTCGTCATCGCCAGCTCACTGGCCATGCCCTACGTCATGTCCGACCAGTCGCTGTTTCTCGCTCTCGTCGGCGTGTGGGGTGGCGCCGCCGGCACGGTCTATTCGCTGGCCCTGGCGATGGTCGGCGACCACTACGACGGAGCGCGACTGGTGGTCGCGAACGCGGCCTTCGGTATCGTCTACGCCATCGGCAGCTTGGTCGGTCCTCTGACCAACGGTGCGGCGCTTGACACGTATGAGACACACGGTGTCATGTTTGCTGCAGCCGCGATATTTGCCGCGCTGGTGGCCCTTGTCGGCGCCAGTCAGGCCATACGTCGCCCGGGGGTGTCGCAATGAGATGCGAGCTTCAGCAACTGGCCGAGGACGTGCGGCGGGCGCCGAACCTCGATGCGTTCTGGAACCGCATCCACACCGAACTCGAGCACCGTGGCGCATCCAGCATCCTCTTCGGCGTCCTCGCATCCGAGCGCGAGGTGGAAGTTCACCGCCTGACCAAGGCGCTGATCTGGAAGGGCACGCACAAGCGCGAGTTCTTCGACGTGTTCGGACCGGAGAGTTTCGTCGACGACGACGTCACGGCGGAACTGTGCGTCGGCAGTTCCGAGGTGGTGTTCTGGAACGATATGAGCAACTGGGAGAACGCGACGCCGGCCGAGCAGGCCCGCGCGCGGATCGAGCGTGACCTCGGCTTCGACGTCGGCTTCACCGTGCCGTCGAGCCATTTCGGCCCCCGGCAGATCGGCGGCGTCGGTGTTTCCATGCCCAACATCCAGATCCGCGAGTTCGACAAGTTCTGGCGGCAGGAGGGTCGTGCGCTGGTCTCCATCTGCGGCATGCTCGACGCGGGCATGCGTGGTCAGCATCTGGACCAGCTCATCAGGCTGTCGCCGCGCGAGAAGGAGTGCCTGATCTGGCTGTCGGTCGGCTTGCGTCAGGATCAGATCGCGGCACGCCTCAACATCGGCCGCAAGAGCGTCGAGAAGTACATCGCCGGAGCGCGTCACAAGCTGAAGGCCGCGACCAGCGATCACGCCGTCGCCAAAGCCCTCATTTTCGGCCTCATCGAGCCGTAGCCTGGGGGAAATCCCCCAATTTACTTATCTCGTCGCCTTCGCCGAAGATTGTTTCGCCATTTCGAGCGGAAACGATCACAGACGAGCGACGTCACATGGGTGAGATCCCGCCATTCACGCGAACGCACTGGAGCACAGAACTCCAGCGTCCGAAATTGCAGGACGACGAAGAGGCGCAACCGGGGCCTACCGCGTGCTGCAGCCTCGCCGAAGGCCTGATCGCGCTGCGCGCCTGGCCGTCGATGGTGGTCGACAAGTCGGCGCGGATTCTCGCGGCGAACGCTGCGGCACGACAACTTCTCGCCGAAGCGAACGACTGGATCGCGGGAGTGGACAACCAGTTGCAGTGTGGCGAGCCGGGCGCCACGGCGATGCTGCACGCCCGCGTCAGCGACATTGCGGCCGCGACATCGAATTCTGCGGCGCGATACGCTGAATTCTACAGCGGCTCCGACGGCACCGAGGTGCTCGTCGTGTTTGCCAGGATCGCTGGCGGAGAAGATGCATCCGGGGTGGCGTGCGAACATACCGCCGGGTCGGTACTCATCACCGTCAACGATGGCAAGTGGCGCCATTCGCAGTGCGACGCGCGCCTGCTGATCGAAACCTTCGAACTCACACCGACAGAGGCACGTCTCGCGCTCTCCCTGCTCGAAGGCCAGACCGTGCAATCGTTCGCAGACGCATCCGACATACGCATATCGACGGCCCGCTGGCACCTGCGCAACGCGCTCGCCAAATGCAACTGCTCGGGCCAGCGTGACTTTGTTCGCCTCATGCGCTCGATCATCGAGGTGTGAACCGAACTGCATCCGGCAGCGGGGTGTTGACCGGGGGCATCCGCGAGAAGGGCCCGATCATCTGATCGTCTCGCGGACCCGCCGAAATGCCAGACGGCAGGCGCCCGTCCGGGTTCGCCTGCCGTCCATGCCGTCTGCTCTGGTTCGACGTCTTTTTCAGCCGCCCGATGCCGCACTCACCGCACGTGAGCGCTGCGGGCTGCGGTGCCCCGCTCGCTGTCGCGTGCGCGGTCGGTCACAGCCTTCTGCACCTTCTCGAACGCGCGCACCTCGATCTGGCGGATACGCTCGCGGCTGACGCCGAATTCCGCCGACAGGTCCTCGAGTGTCGCCGGATCGTCCGACAGGCGGCGGGCTTCGAAGATGCGCCGCTCGCGCTCGTTCAGGGACGACAGCGCGCCCGCAAGGAACCCGCGCCGCTGCGTCAGCTCCTCGCTCTCGGCGAGCCGCTCCTCCTGGTCGGGCGTATCATCCACCAGCCAGTCCTGCCACTCGCCGGACTCGCTGTCGGCGCGGATCGGCGCGTTCAGCGATGCATCGCCGCCGAGGCGCCGGTTCATGGAAACGACGTCCTCCTCGGACACGCCGAGGCGCTTGGCGATGGTCTTGACGTGCTCAGGCCTGAGATCGCCTTCCTCCAGCGCCTGCAGCTGGCCCTTGGCCCGGCGCAAGTTGAAGAACAGCTTCTTCTGCGCTGCCGTGGTGCCCATCTTCACGAGGCTCCACGACCGCAGGATGTATTCTTGAATCGAGGCGCGGATCCACCACATCGCGTAGGTGGCGAGACGAAAGCCCTTGTCGGGCTCGAAGCGCTTGACGGCCTGCATGAGGCCGACGTTGCCCTCGGAGATGACCTCGCTGATCGGCAAGCCGTAGCCGCGATAGCCCATGGCGATGCGGGCGACGAGCCGGAGGTGAGACGTCACCAGCTGATGAGCAGCGTCCGTGTCCTCATGCTCCTGCCAGCGCTTGGCGAGCATGTACTCCTGATTCGGCTCCAGCATCGGAAACCGCCGAATCTCCTCGAGGTAACGCGACAGTCCGGCGGAACCGGACGCGATCGAAGGCAGTGATTTCGTCGAAGCCATTGATCCCTCAGGCCGCCCTGTTGCAGCAGGTCGGCCTGCTCCTTTGACCGGGCCCGTCCGGCCGTGGGCGGCCTGACCGGGCATGTGGCAACAACAACGTAGATCGGTCGTCCGTTCCGTCGCGGCAGGCTGGTTATTGCCCGGCACGTCGGCGTGCGGTGACTACTGCACCGCCGGGATAATCCCGATCCATGAACTCGTGTATCGCATGTTACCGATCGGTACGCAATCTTTGCTATTAGAAGCCCAGGCTCTCGTTTGGCAATTGACAGTGACGTGATGGGTACGTCATCACACCGGCGCCCACAACTGAAACAATTGTAATGTTTTATGTTTTCCGCTCGAGCCGCAGCGACGGATGGCCGGCCACGGCAGCTGCTGAGCTGTCCGCCATGTGAGAAACGCGCGTCCGGGTTGCATGGATCGCAAGACGTGAAGAAAAGCCGCGGTTGGCCTCAGTCCGACGCCCGCTTGCTGTCGAAGCGGATGCGATCCGACCAGTCGGCCTGTCCGACGGACCGGTCCACACGGTCGGCGCGCGAACTGTTAGGCCACAGCGCGATCACCGAGAACACCAGCAGCAACCCGAGGGCAATGGCGCCAGCGTGGTAGGTCTCGAACAGACGCAGCCCCTCCTCCTGGGCGAGCAGCATCATGACGATGAAAACGGTGGCGAGAACCTTGAAGCGCAGGGGCATGGGTGATCCCGACGATGACTGAGCACGACAAGATAGCTCGAGCGACTTAAGAATCCTCTGTCGACCGGGACGAAATTCCGAGCACTTGGACCGGAGAGAGAGCCACAGACGCCATGTCGGCGTCGGCAGCGCGAGGTGGCCCCGATCGGTCCGGTACCGCCAGCGGAACGAGCCACCTGACGGCAGATCAAATCGCAATTCCTCAGGTGCAATCGCGCCGGAGAGGATTAAATTGGTGTTCACGATTGCGCTTGGACACGCCGCCGAGGAGCCTCGGCTGGCGAGCGCGAACATGGAGAAGACTTAACCTCGCGGAGGGGCTTTCGGCCGACTTACGCCGCAATTCTGGCGCTGCCTGTCACCGTGGCGTTCGTTGCCTGCGGTCGATTCGAGCGCTGCGAAAAGCGCGCCGGCCGGATTGTCCTGCGGCAGGTTCGTCTGCCAGCGCGCCCTGTGGCGCGGGCGATGCGGGAGCATGATCGCATGAATTTCTTCGCCTCTGTCGGCGCCCTCCTGCCCGATTTCGGCACGTGGACGGCCGGACACTGGATCGGGTTCCTGCTGCTCTGGGCGGGTCTCGCCGCCGTCACCGCCTTCATCGCCAAGGTGTGGAAGCGTGCCGCCAACTCCCTCGAGGAGACGGTCTTCGGCAACTGGCGGCTGGCGTTGCTCGGTGCCACCGGTCTCATCCTGTCGCTGGCTTCCGGCTGGACGACGTGGGACGGCATGCGCAATTTCACCAACGAGCCGGCTCTCTCGTTCATGATCACCTTCGGCATCCAGGGCGTGATGCTGATCGTCGCCTGGCTGATCGGTGAATCGTTCGCGACCGGAATGTCGACCCGCTCGTCCGGGGGCAGCGGCGGCTGGGATCTGCTGGTCACCGGCCTTTTCGCCGTACTCGCCGTGATCGCCTTCACGCTGTGGTTCGGTCAGAGCCGCACGCCGGCAGAGGTGACGAGCGGCAACTGGTTCGATTCCTCCGCCGCCCAGACCATCAAGAATTTCGCGCTGTTCGGCGCCATCACCGCCCTTCTTCTCGCGTTCGTGATCGCCGCGACCAAGAGCGACGTCGGCGCCGGCTACGTGCAGAGCGCCCGCCTCATCATCAAGAATGGCGTGTTGTGGGTGATGTTTCTCGCGTGCATGGCGACGTCGGTGTTCTTCTCGTTCGACTCGCTGTTCTCGACCATCTTCCCGGCCGAGGAGCGCAAGCGCGCGGCCGAGATTCGATCCGTCAACCAGGTTGCTGCGGTCGTCTCGGACATCGGCGCGCTCGCCGCCAAGCGGCGCGTCGAGGAAGCGAAGGCCCTGTTCAACGCCCCCGCCTGGACCGACTACGAAGCCGAACTCGACAAGGCGGCGCAGATCGCCAAGCAGGCGCCCGACAAGATTCGCGAGCAGATGACGCGCGAACTCGAAGCGCAGCAGGGGCGCATCGCCAAGCTCGAGGAGCAGCGCGCTACCGCGTCAGGCGGTCAGGCCGGCCTGCAATCGCGCAAGGTGCAACTGACCGAGGAACTGTCACGCCTGCAGGGTGAGCGGCCAGCGGCCGCTTCCGACAGCAACGCGCAGAAGCAGGTGGTCGCCGACATCGAGCGGCGCCTCGACGAGATGCGCACCAAGGTGCTGGCCGAAGAGAAGGGCGTCGAAGGCTCGGGCAAGATCGGCCGCGGCCAGTTCTGGCGCGCGGCGAAGGCCGACGAGGAAAAAACCCGCGCCGAGTTGCAGATCGCCAAGGAGCGCCTTCGCGGTCCCGAACAGCGGCTGGAAACGATCGACCGCCGCGTCGCCCAGATCAAGGGCGAACTGGCCCAGACCGATGGTGACCTCGCCAAGCTCAAGGGCGAGGAAGAAACCGTTTCGCAGATGATCGCCGTCGCCAAGACCGGCAACAGCTCGACCGGATCGGAACGCTTCGACCCGTCGGCTGGCGTCGCCACGCTCTATCGAGATCGCCAGGAGTTCCGCCAGAACCCTGATCGCACCATCCTCGCCCGCATCCAGCAGCAGTGCTCGGCGCTCATCAACGCCAGCGTCAAGGTTGCGAGCCTGCGCGATGCCGCCGCCGGCATCGATTGCAGCCCCAAGCAGGCGAACGAGGCCGCCCAGCGCGTGTTCGCGCTCAACGACGGGCTGACGGCCTTCAACAAGAACTGCGGCGGTGGCGACAAGCTGCCGACCACCGGCGGCACCGATGCGCTGCTCGACTTCGGCCGCCGCTGCCTCCAGGACTCCGGCCTGACGAGCGCCGACACCACGGCCATGGGTCTCGCCATCTCGCGCATCGACCTCAACCGCGACGACAAGGCCCACCGCTTCGTGGTCACGTGGAACGCCTTCCAGGATGGCAACCGCCTCGCCTACCTCGCGCTCGCCATCGCCATCGCCATCGACAGCCTCGTCTTCATGTCCGGCCTGTTCGGCGCCAACGCGGTACGCTCGCCGCTGCAGGACATCCCGAACTTCAAGGCACGTTCGGCGCGCCAGCTGGAGGAAGTGATCCAGCAATCGCTGCAGCCCAACACGTTCGAAGCCGCCGACGCGATCCTGACGGCCATGCAGCCGATCACGCCCGTCGACGGATACACGCAGGAAGTGTTCCTCGACGCCGACCAGAGCCCACATCGCAACAAGATCGCCAAGGTTCTGAATGCGGCGGGCACCATCGGCGCGGTGCAGAAGGACGACTCCTGGCAAGGACGCTCGACGCGCTATCTGGTGCGGCCGGAGCTGTTCGAGTTCCTGTCGACCGTCGCCAAGCGCTCGTTCGAATCGAACGCCGAGAACGTGCGGCTCGCCGAGCTGAAGCAGATCGTCACCGTTGCCCTGCAGCCGGACGTCGGCCGCAATGCCGAGATCGTGCTGTCGAACCTCGATCCGATCAACGAGGCACACGGCTTCTCGTCGCAGGTGAAGCTGAGCAAGGTCGCGGTCCAGCATCAGCCGGTCGTCCGCAGCGTGCTCAACGCGGGCGCGACGCTGCAATATGTGCAGCTGGCCGAGAAACACCCGGATCGCGACCTCTATTTCGTGCACGGGCAGATGTACAAGACCATCGCGCTGATCTCGGCGGCGCAGCCGCGCCCGGCGCTCGGCTTCGACGCCAACCGCCCGCAGATCGGTCATCGTGGCGCAGCAGAGTATGGCGGGTCGCTGTCGGCGCAGGCGAAGGCCGTGCCGCCGCCGCCATCGAGCCAGCCGCGCATGCCGGCACCGCCACGCCAGATCACCCGCCAGATCGAGCCGCTGACGAGGGACGAACTGGAACATCTGCAGGGCCTCTACACCGACCAGCTGCTGTCCGCGATCGGCCTCAATGATACGATCGTTTCCATGCGCTTCGTCGGCCCGAGCGTGGAAGATGCGGCGATCGCCGCCTGGCGCGAGCTGCAGAACCACGCGCGTTCGAACCCCGAACTGGCCGCGATGCTGAAGCGCAAGCGCAACGAGCAGGATCGCGAACTCGACCGCATGCTGCACTCGCTGAATGCAGGCACGCTCGGCGACCAGCGCAAGATCGATGTGCTGGACCGCATCGACCAGCAGATTCGCGAGCATCTTCCGGCGATCCTGCTGTTCCCCGAGACGGGTCTCGTGCGCTACCTCATCGAGGAACTGGAAGCCGCCGCAGCCCCGGACGACGGCCAGCTTCCGGGCGAGGATGCGCTGCTCGAGCAGTTGCGCCGCGTCAACGACCTGATGACCAACTCCGACCTCGGCGACGCCGACGCCTGGGCGCGCATCCGCGAGACGCTGGCAGAGCGCGGCTCGGACGTTCCGCGCGTCGTCCGCTTCCAGCAGCAGCGCCGCGGCCAAGGCTCACAGGGCCAGGGCTGAAACGCCATCTCGACTATTCGCGAACCGCCAACAAACGCGGGCCCGCCAGACGACGGGCCCGTGTCGGTTGACGGCACCCGACACAGATTTTACACGTCGCGCGGTTCGGAGCGTCCCGACCGCGCAACCCCGGAGCGAAGCAGATGGCCGCCGAGATCAAGCTGCACCGTGGCGACCTTCCGGCCGGCCTCGACCTCGGGCGCGCGGTCGCCATCGACACCGAGACACTGGGGCTCAAGCCGCACCGCGACCGGCTGTGCGTGGTGCAGCTCTCTGCCGGCGACGGCAACGCGCACCTCGTGCAGCTCGACGCCGGCCAGTACGCGGCCCCGAACCTCAAGGCCCTGCTGACCAACCCGGGCGTGCTCAAGATCTTCCATTACGCGCGTTTCGACGTGGCCGTGCTGAAGCACTACCTCGGCGTCGATACCGCACCGATCTACTGCACCAAGATCGCTTCGAAGCTCGTGCGCACCTACACCGACCGCCACGGCCTCAAGGACCTCGTCGCCGAACTGGCGGGCATCGAGCTGTCGAAGCAGCAGCAGAGCTCGGACTGGGCGTCCGGGGAACTCAGCGACCAGCAGATCGCCTACGCCGCCTCCGACGTGTTGCACCTGCACAAGCTGAAGGCGCGGCTCGATGCCATGCTGGCGCGCCAGGGCCGCACCGGGCTGGCGGAGGCCGCCTTCCGCTTTCTGCCGACGCGCGCAGAGCTGGATCTTGCCGGTTTCGACGACATGGACATCTTCTCGCACTGAGACTCTGCCACGGGGGCACTTCCCGGGAAAGTTGCACAGATCCGACGGCAGATTGTAGTCTACGAGGCGGTACGGCCCTCATCCACGGTGCGCGCCCCGTCCGGCGACCGCTACGGTGGCGACCGGTCCCAGAATCACCCCAATTGCTGCCGACAAGTGAGCACGGAGGGGAAATCCCGAAGCGACGCCGCCCGAGCAGTTCGCCGTTGCCGGAGCACGTGATGCTTGGCCGGCCTGTTATCGTGCCGCCTGCGCGGGGATCAGCCGCCCCGGCCAGAACAACCAACGATCAACGGCACGCCAAGCCAACGGACCGAAGCACGTGATGGAGCCCGACAGGCCGACGACGACGGGGTTCCGGCATGCGCCCGAACCGTCGCGGGATCGCGCGCGGCACGTCCGTAGCGCGCGGCGGCATTCTCTCCTCGTCCGTTTTCTGCGCGTCGCCCTGCCGGTCTCCGCCATCGCCATCTTCGGCTACTACGGCGCGACGCTGCTCGAAGTGGCGGGCTGGTCCAATCCGGTCGCCAAGATCGCCATCCCGAAGGTGCTGCCCGAGCACCTGACCATGAGCAACCCGCGCTATCAGGGCTACACGAAGGACGGCGGCAACTACACCTTCGAGGCGAAAACGGCGCGCCAGGACTTGAAGACTCCCACCTTCATCCATCTCAACGGCGTCACCGGTACGCTGCTGCAGGCCGACAACGCGGCGACGCGCCTCTCGGCCGCGCGCGGCACCTATGATGCCCGCCGGCAGGTCGCCACCCTGGTCGGTGCGATCCGCATCAACGCCGACGACGGCGGCTGGGCACGCCTCATCAGCGCCACCATCACGCCCAGGGACGGCATCATCGCCAGCACACTGCCTGTCGCGGTCGGCAACAAGTCCGGCATCATCCGCGCCAAGACCATGACCGTACGCCAGAAGACCAAGGAGATCACCTTCAACGGTGATGTGCACGCGCGGCTCGCCCCGGCCGAGGGCGTGATCGGCGACATCGACGGCAAGGGCAACCTCAGGATCACGCCATCGGACAAGCCCGCGCCCGCGAAAGCGCCGGAGCCGGCGAAGGAAGCGGACGCTGCAGCCGGTGCCATGGCGCGGCTGTTCCAGGGTGGCGACAGCGGGCCCATCGAGATCAAGGCACAGCGCCTCGATGTCGACGACCTCAAGCGCACCGCGACCTTCACCGGCGGCGTGACCGTGACCCGTGGCGCCGCCACGCTGACCTCACCCGAATTGCGGATCGCTTACGACGGGTCGCCGTCCGGCGGGCTCGCGGGCGGCTCGAAACCTGTCGCGCAGGGTGGGGCCGGCGGCGTGCGCAGCTCCATCAAGACCATCGTCGCCACCGGGCCGGTCGTCATCACCGAAGGTGAGACGACGCGCGTCACCGGCGCCACCGCCCTCTACGATGCGGGAACCGCGCGCGCCACCATCGACGGCGGCGTCGTCATCGACCGTGCGCCGGCGACACGGGTGACCGCCGCCCTCGCCACGTTCGACACCGCGCGCGACATCGCGAGCCTCGACAGGAACGTCGTGATGAGCCAGGGCGCCGACCGCCGCGTCACCGGCGATCACGCCGAGTTGCACAACAAGGACGGCACGGCGCTCATTACCGGCAACGTGGTGATGACGCAGGGCTCCAACGTGCTGCGTGGCCGCCGCCTGACGCTCGACCAGAAGGCCGGCAGATCGCAGCTGACGTCCGCTGCCGGCGACGGCGGCAATGGGCGTATCAACGCGCAGTTCGCGCCGAATGCCACCAAGGGTGGCGGCGGCAAGGCCGCGCGCCCGGCCGCGGCCGGCGCTGGCGCCAATCCGCTCGGCGGCCTGCTCTCGACCGCGAGCTTCCGCACCGATCCCAACGCCCCGATCGGCATCGTCGCCGAACGGCTCGACGTCGACGACAAGAGTGGCGAAGCCGTATTCCGTGGCGATGTCGTCGCGACCCAGGGCGAGGTCAGCCTGCGCTCGTCGGAGGTGCACGCGCGCTACTCGGGCAGCGCCGGGCTGGCGGGCGGCGGCGAACAGACCGAGAAGGCCGCTCAGACGCCGGTACAGCTGGCCAAGATCCAGGCCAAGGGCAGCGTCATCGTCACTTCCAAGGCGGGACAGAAGGCGACCGGCGACTGGGCCGATTTCAACACCGCCGCCAACACCGTCACACTCGGCGGTGACGTGGTGCTGACACAGGGTCGCAACGTGGTGCGAGGCAGCCGCCTCGACATCGACCTGAACACCGGCGAGGCAGTGCTGAAATCCGACAATGCTGCGGCTCCGGAAACCGCAGGGCAGGCGGGCGGCGGCTGGCAGGCCCAGCGGCAACCATCGCGGCCGCGCGCGGTGTTCTTCCCGCAGGATTTGCGCGGCGAGGGCGCCGGCAAACCGGTTGCCGCAAATCCGCGTGCCAGCCCCCCTGCGGTCGATGGCTGGAGTTCGACGACCAATGACGGTCCACGCCCTGCCGCAGACAACTGAACCCGGTCCGGCTGTCGTCCCAGCGCGCTCGTCCCGCCGTCCGGCTCGATTGTCGGGGACGGCGGATCAAGCTAGACCTCAATTCCGGAACGCTCGAGCGGAAAGAAGCCCGTGCTGAAACGTACACCCCGGCAGAGCGGCACAGCGGACGGCGGCGGCCATGGCTTCGCCCCGAACGCCGATGTGCGCACGATGCCGTCCGCGGAACCGCGCCATGACGGCCATGCCCACTCGGATGCGCATGACGGAGAGCCGGACGGCCCCGGCTATCTGACCATTCACGAAGTGCAAAAGGCCTACAAGAAGCGCGTCGTGGTGCGCTCGGTCAGCCTCAGCGTGCGGCGTGGCGAATCGATCGGCCTGCTCGGACCGAACGGCGCCGGCAAGACGACCTGCTTCTACATGATCACCGGCCTGGTGCCGGCCGATGGCGGCCGTATCATGCTCGACGGCGTCGACGTCACCCGCCTGCCGATGTATCAGCGCGCCCGCCTCGGCATCGGCTACCTGCCGCAGGAGGCGTCCATCTTCCGCGGTCTCACGGTCGAGCAGAACATCAATGCGGTGCTGGAGCTGGTCGAGCCGGACCGCAAGAAGCGCCGCCAGCAGCTCGACGAACTGCTCGACGAGTTCCGCATCGGCCACCTGAGAAAGTCGCCGTCGCTGGCACTGTCGGGCGGCGAAAGGCGCCGCTGCGAGATCGCCCGAGCACTGGCCTCACGTCCGTCCTTCATGCTGCTCGACGAGCCCTTCGCCGGCATCGATCCGATCGCGGTCGGCGACATCCAGCATCTGGTTCGCCATCTGACCGACCGTGGCATCGGCGTCCTCATCACCGACCATAACGTGCGCGAGACCCTGGCGCTGATCGACCGCGCCTACATCATCTATGATGGTCATGTTCTGACGCACGGTAAGCCGGAGGAAATCATAGCCAACGAAGACGTTCGCCGGGTCTACCTCGGGGATATGTTCGTTAACGGGCGTTGATTATACCTGCGAGCTGAAGTTCAACGCCGCCAAAGGCTGTCCGGTAATGGCGCTTACGACGAAGCTCGAGCTCAGACAGAGCCAGCAGCTGGTGATGACACCCCAGCTGCAGCAGGCCATCCGTCTGCTCCAGCTGTCGAACCTCGAGCTGACGCAGTTCGTCGAAACCGAGCTCGAGCGCAACCCGCTGCTGGAGCGCGCCGAGGAGGGCGACGGCCCGGTCGCGGAAGCCCCGGCTCTCGCCGCCAACGGCACCGCCGAGACGGCGGACGGCGGTGGCGAGAGTTCCGACGATGGCGGCAGCGGCGAAGCGAGCGCGGCCGGCGAGGCGGCCGGCGCCGGCGACGCCGCGAGCGAAGAGCCGTGGCTCGACATGGCGAAAACCACCGCCGATCCCGAGACCGCCTTCGATACGGAATACGAGAACGTCTATCCCGACACGCCCGCGAGTGAGTTGGCCGACTCGGGCTGGTCGAGCCTGCGCAACCGCGACAACGGCTTCGGCGACGAGGAGTCGAACCTCGAAGCGTTCGTCTCGGCCGACCTCTCGCTCAAGGATCATCTCTCGGAACAGTTGCCGCTGGTGCTGGCGAGCCCGGCCGACCGCTTGATCGGGCAATACCTCGTCGATCTCATCGACGACGCCGGCTACATCACCGCTGATCTCACCAGCCTCGCCGACAAGCTCGGCGCCACCGAAGCACAGGTCGAAGACGTACTCGCCCGCCTGCAGTCCCTCGACCCCGCCGGCGTCTTCGCCCGCTCGCTCGCCGAGTGCCTCGCGCTGCAGCTCAAGGAGCGCAACCACTACGACCCGCAGATCGCCCTGTTCCTCGACAACCTGCACCTGCTCGCCAAGCACGATTTCGCCGGCCTCAAGCGTGCCGTCGGTGTCGACATGGACGAGATCACCGACATGATCCACGAGATCAAGCAGCTCAATCCGAAGCCGGGTCTCAAGTTCGGATCGGTGCAGATGCAGCCGGTGGTGCCGGACGTGTTCGTGCGCCCGGCGCAGGACGGCAGCTGGCACGTCGAGCTCAACTCCGAGACGCTGCCGCGCGTGCTCGTCAATCGATCCTACTACACCAAGGTTTCCACGCGCTCGGCCTCCGACAAGGACAAGGGCTACCTGCTCGAATGCCTGCAAACGGCGAACTGGCTGGTGAAGAGCCTCGACCAGCGCGCCCGCACCATTCTGCGCGTCGCCGAGGAGATCGTGCGCCAGCAGGACGGCTTCTTTACCCATGGCGTCCAGCATCTGCGCCCGCTCAACCTGAAGACGGTGGCGGACGCCATCCAGATGCATGAATCGACGGTGTCGCGCGTCACCTCCAACAAGTATCTCGCCTCGCCGCGCGGCATCTTCGAGCTGAAGTATTTCTTCACGTCGGCCATTGCCAATTCCGAGGACGGCGAGGCGCACTCGTCGGAAGCCGTGCGCTTCCGTATCAAGCAGCTGATCGACGGCGAGACCTCGCGCACCATCATGTCCGACGACAAGATCGTCGAACGCCTCAAGTCAGACGGCGTCGACATCGCACGGCGCACGGTCGCCAAGTACCGCGAGGCGATGCGGATCCCGTCCTCGGTGCAACGCCGCCGCGAGAAGCAGATGTCCGAGCGGATGAGCGGGGTCGAATGAAAAGGTTTGTGGCGCGTTGACGAAGCTCATTTGACAGGGCGGGAGACGCGATCTACCGTTCTTGAAAATGGCACGGCTACTGCTTCAAACTGCTCCGCACGGTCGCGACCGCCGAGGACGAGTGTCCGGGGTGCGGCCGGGGAGGTCGGGCGAGGTGTCTGCCGAGACCTCGTTCGGCTATCTGAATGGTCTGAAATGCAGGTCTAGGCGAACAGATGACGATCCAGATCACTGGCAAGAACGTCGACGCAGGCGAAGCCTACAAGTCTTATATCCTCAGCAAGATTTCCGGTGTTCTCGAGAAGTACGTCGGCCCTGAGCTTTCCGGGCACGTGCGGCTCGAGAAGGAGCGCGTGGGCTTCCGTACCAATTGCTCCATCCGGCTGCGCACCGGCCTGCAGGTGGAGGCGCACGGTGACGGCGCCGATGCCTACGGCAGCGCCGACGCCATGGTCGAGCGGCTAGAGAAGCGGGTGCGTCGCTACAAGCGGCGGCTGAAAAGCCACCACAACGGTCGAGACACGGTCAACGGGCCGGAAGAGTTCGCGCGCGACTATACCGTCCGTGTCTCTGACGACGATCAAGGCGAGGAGAAGGGCGATGCGCCCATCATCATCGCCGAGGCGGAACGCGGCATTCGCGATCTGACGGTCGGTGAGGCGGTGATGCACCTCGACCTGTCGGACAACCAGTTCCTTGTCTTCCGCAATGCCTCGAATGGCGGCCTGAACGTCGTTTATCGGCGGACGGATGGCAATATCGGCTGGATCGATCCGGCGGGAAAGGCTAATGGCGGCGCTTGACCGGCGCGCGAGGATCAGGCTTGTGTCGGCGGTGAGCGGCTGAAGAGCCGCCCGCCGGTACGGTCACGGCACCTCGGGAGGGTGCCTGGAACAAAGTGGTGAGTGCGGTGCGGTATGCGGGCAGAAATGCGCGTGCCGGACTGGAATCGGCCGGAGGTGCACCTTGGCGTGCGCTGCCTGGCACCGAGCCGGCGGAAACCGGACAGGTGGTTGTGATGTTGGTACGAGGGCGGGCGGCCACTTCGGGCGCCGCGCCCTGCCTCGTTTGGAGCGGTTTGCGGCCAACGGGCTCTGATATGGCGTTGTTTTTGCACAGTCTGCGAGATGCGGCTGTGAACGGGTGCCGCCCGCGACGAAAGCGCGGCACGGTGAGCGGAACACGGAATGCCCCTGGGGCGGAACCAACGGTTGGTTAGGACGGCAGGCGATGGACCTCGGTGATCTACTCGTCCCGAACGGGATCATTCCCGTGCTGAAGGCCAAAAGCAAGAAGCAGGCGCTGCAGGAACTGGCCCAGCGCGCCTCCGAAGTCACCTCGCTCGAGGCTCGCGACATCTTCGATACGCTGCTGCAGCGCGAACGTCTCGGCTCGACGGGACTGGGGCGCGGCATCGCCATTCCGCACGTGAAATTCCGTTCGTTGAAGGCGATCGTGTGCCTGTTCGCACGGCTCGAGGAACCGATCCCGTTCGAAAGCCACGACAACGAGCCGGTCGACATCATTTTCCTGCTGCTGGCTCCCGAGCATGCCAGCGGCGATCACCTGAAGGCGCTGGCGCGCATCTCGCGGCTGGTGCGCGATCCGGCGACGCTGGAGCGGCTGCGCTCGGCGCCAGACGCCGAGACCCTTCGCAAGGTGCTGACCTCGCCGGCGACTTCGCACGCCGCCTGAATCCGGGGCCTCCGGGCTGCCTGCTTTCACGCCATCTGCTTCGGCGCAACGATGGCGTTGCAGGCAAAGCAGCCGAACGACGTTGGCGGACTAAGGCGCCTCGCCTCGGACACCCAGACCCTTAGACCATTCAACGACCGGCCACCCGTGCGGCGTCAGCCGAGTACCAGCAGGGCGCCGAGCCCGACACCACCGACGAGGATGCGCCACCAGCCGAACAGCGCATAGCCGTGCTTGCTGACGAACCCGAGCAGATAGCGCACCACGAATACGCCCGCGACGAACGCGGTGACGAATCCCAGCGCGATGCCGGTGACGTCGTCGGCCGCGAGCTTCGACCAGTTCTTGTAGAGGTCGTAGGCAAAGGCCCCCGCCATGGTCGGCATGGCGAGGAAGAACGAGAACTCCGCCGCCGAGCGCTTGTCGGCCCCGAGTAACATGGCACCGACGATGGTCGAGCCCGAGCGCGAGACGCCGGGTACCATGGCCAGGCACTGCGCCAGCCCGATCTTCAGCGCCAGCATCGGCGGGAAATCCATCGCGTCGTGATAGCGCGGCTGCAGCGGCATGCGGTCGACGAACAGCAGGACGATGCCGCCGAGGATCAGCATCACGCAGATCAGCATGGGCGTCTCGAACAGAACGCTCTTGATGAACGAGTGACCGAGCGCACCGATCACCGCGGCCGGCAGGAACGCGATGAGAATACCCGCGACGAAGCGCTGCGTGCGCGCGTCACCCGGCAGTTTCACCAGCAGGTCGAGCAGGCGCGCCGCATAGACCGTCAGGATGGCGAGGATGGCGCCGAGTTGTATGAGGACCTCGAACGTCTTTCCCGGCGAGTTGAAGCCGAGGAAGTGCCCGGCGAGCAGCACGTGGCCGGTGGACGAGACCGGAATGAACTCGGTCAGGCCTTCAAGAAGGCCGAGCAGGATCACTTGCCACGTCGGCATTGTTGTCTCCGGGTCGAACGAATTGCCCGCCGATGCGTCAACTGACACCTGACCGGGCAGGGAAGGGCAGGTACACTCGTCGGCACGTGAAGAATCAGACGCCGTCCGTTTAGCAGAACTTCCTTGCCGATTGCGCCACATCCCGGACACGCCGTCCGCCTAACTGCGGGGATGCAATGTTCCGGTGGCGGACGCCAAAAGGCCGCGCAACCCTGCGGCCGACATCTCGAGGACCATGCACACGCTGACGCACTTCAGGCTCTGCCCGCACTCGCGCTCGATCCGCCTGCTGCTCGGCGAGATCGGCATCGAGGCGCGCCTGGTCGAGGAGCGGCCGTGGGAGTACCGTCCCGAGTTGCTGGCGCTCAATCCCGCAGGCGAGTTGCCGGTGCTGGCGCTCGACAGCGGGCCGGTGCTGTGCGGCGCCTATGCCGCCTCCGAATACATCGCCGAGGAACTGAAGCGGCATCCGATCGACGGACGCCCGGTGCCGCTGTTTCCGGGCACGCGCGAGGAGCGCGCCGAGGTGCGCCGCCTGGTCGACTGGTTTCACGGCAAGCTCGACCGCGAGGTGACGCGCGAGTTTCTCGAGGAGAAGGTTTATCGCGGCTATCGGACCAGCGGCGGCAACACCGGCGCGCCGGATGCCGCCATCCTGCGCGCGGTGCGAGCCAACCTGCGCTATCATCTCAGCTACGTGGCTTACCTCGCGCACGAGCGGCGCTGGCTGGCCGGTGACGACATGAGCTTCGCCGATCTTGCCGCCGCCGCGCACCTCTCGACGCTCGATTATCTGGGCGAAGTGCCTTGGGACAGCTACGAGTCCGCCAAGCAGTGGTATGCACGGCTGAAGTCTCGGCCCTCGTTCCGGCCGCTGCTCGCCGACCGCATCTCAGGTACACCGGCGCCGGTGCATTACACGAACCTCGACTTCTGATCGCGAGGCGCACCGCCACCTATCCGCGGGACTTCACCAGCCATGACGACGGCAGAAGCGAGCAACGACGCGACCGACGACGCGGACGCGGCGCAGGCACCGGCATGGGTGAAGGCCGAAGCGGTGGCGCTCGGCTTCGACGACGTGCGCATCACCACGCCCGATGGTCTCGAGCACCTGCCCTACGACGCAGCGGGCGCGCTCGATCGTTTCGTCGCCGAAGGGCGGCATGGCGACATGGAGTGGATGGCGACACACGCCGCGCGCCGGCGCGATCCGCGCGCGCTGTGGAGCGAAGCGCAAAGTATCGTCATG
>DAIMJJ010000008.1:0-17588 GCA_036722275.1 Rhizobium sp.
CAGTCTGTGCCTTCCTGCTTCAAGAGATCGTCGACGGCGTCCAGCTTGCTGCGGCCACTGTCGACGAAAGAGCGGAACTCCGGATCCTGGTCCTTGGCGTCCGTCGCTGCGGTCTCGGCCTTGACCGCAGGCGCGGTTTCGGCGGCCGGCGCGGGGGCTGTCGGGTCCTGCTGCTCATCGAGCACAGGCGCCTCAGACGGAGATGCGTCGTTCGAATGATCCACCATCGGCTCGGGAGCTTGCGTCTGGCTGTTTAGCTCCGGCTTACGCACGACCTCCTCGGCGATGGCCGCAGCGGCGTCCCTCAGCGCGCGATCGGACGGCGAGAGGA
The DNA here is from genome assembly GCA_036722275.1 of Rhizobium sp. GTDB lineage: Bacteria > Pseudomonadota > Alphaproteobacteria > Rhizobiales > Rhizobiaceae > Allorhizobium. The sequence continues at coordinate 332 of DAIMJJ010000008.1, forward strand.
TCTCGTCGGGGATCGCAGCGATCGCGGCGATCGCCGCGCCGACCTCATTGGTGGGAATGCCGGCGAGACCGCCATAGAGCTTGGCAAGGGCATCCGCGCCCTCCCCCGTGCCCGAGAGCATCTTGGCCTTCTCGGCGGCCTCGCGGGCCAGAGCATTGTGCCCCTTGATGGCCGCCTGCCGGGCGATGCGCAGATAGACTTCGCGCTGACGATCGGCATCCATATAGGCCAGCGTCGCCTCGATCGCGGCCGGATCGAAGACATCGGTGTGTTCGACCACCAGCTGCACGAAGAGATCGGCGAACTGGCTGGCATAGGGCGAATGCAGGAAGCGGCGGGCATAGCGATTGGCATAGGCGCCGGCCTTGTCGACCATGTCGCCTTCGACGGCGACGGCGAGCGACCGCCGCAGGGCCGCCTCCTCGACAATGGTGCCCGGCGCGGTCAGCCGCGCCCAATCGTAGAATTTCAACGCCGCGGCCGGATCGCGCGGGATCATGACATTGCCGGCGACCAGGGCGAGATAGGGCGCGATCTTGGTGTCGCGATACTCGGTGACCATGTCGCCCAGCGTCTTGGCAATCAGGGTGCCCTTGCCGGAGAGATATTTGCGCAGCGCATCGGTCACGCGGTTGTCGAAATTGCCGTCGATGTCACGCGCGACCAGATATTCCAGCGTGGCAGGATTGCCGCCGCTCATCGCGTAGATCAGGGTCGCATCGATGTTGCGCGGTTCCTCGAAAATCGACGGATCGGCTTCGCGCAGGCGCTTGTCGATGGTCTCGAGCATGAAGCGCTGCATCTCGGCGGCCGAGTGATCGCCGAGAACGACGGAATCCTGCACGAACTGCAAGGAGCGCAGCATCTTGTACGGCTCGATGCCGTTCATGTCCTGCGCCCGCGCCGCGCTTCCCAGGCACAGGCCGAGGAGCGACAGGGCAGGAACCAGCAGATGCCGTTTCATGCGCGCCATGCCGCTACCCCTGGTCCGCCTGAATCAGGATCTCGATGCGTCGGTTGGCATCGGCGAGCGGATCGTCCGGGACCTGCAGACGCCGGTCGGCATAGCCGGTGATCTGCTCGACGCGGCTTTCCGAAAGGCCGCCGCGCACGAGCATGTAATAAGCGCTGTGGGCGCGAGCCATCGACAGGCGCCAGTTGTCGTTCTCTGTGCCTTTGAACTGGCGACCGTCGGTATGGCCGCGGATGACGATCGCGCCCTCGCGTTGCTGCAGCAGCTTGCCGATGCGTTCCATCGCCACAACCAGGTCCTTGCGCGGCACGGCCGAGCCGACATTGAACATCGGGGCGTCGGACTGGTCCGAAATGGTCACCAGGATACCGCCTTCAGCCGGCGTCACGAGCAGGCCTTCGGCGAGCTTGCCGGACACGCCGCCGATTTCCTTCTCGATCTCGGTCTTCAGGGTTTCGGCCGCCTTTTCCTTCGCTTCGGCCGCATCCGTGGCATCCTCGGACTGGTCGAGCGCGGCGGCCTCGGTCACCTCGGCCACGGGATCGGCCGACTTCTCGGGCTTTTCACCGGGCTGGGCAAGAGCCACCTGTTGCTGCTCTTGTTGTTGCTCGGCTTCTTCGGGATTGGGGTTTTCCACGCTGGTCGGCGCCGTCGACTGCTCGCCGGGCTTGCCCTGGGCTGTCTGGACCTGCTGGGTCCAGAAGTCCGGATCGAAGGGATCGCGATAGGCTTCGCCGCCCTGGGCGCCGGTGGACGGACCGGAGTCGGCCGCACCGCCCTCGCCCTTGGCGCTGACATTGGCCTGCTGGCCGACTTCCTGTGCGATCTCCGCCAGGACCGAATAGGGGTTTTCGAAGAAATCGGCCTCGGAATAGTTCGGCTGGTCGCCGGAGGTTGCGGTCTGGTCTTCGCCGGTGGCAGCCGCCGAACCGACGGTCTCCTGCTCTTCCTCGACCTGGGAACGCTCCTGCTTCTGCTCGCCCTCGGCCTGGTCGACCGGCTTCTTGAGCCCCTTTTCGGTCGGTTTCTCGTCGGAGAGCTTGATCGGATTGAAATAGCTCGCGACCGAAGCCTTGGTTTCCTCGTTCGCGGCGTTGACGAGCCACATCACCAGGAAGAAGGCCATCATCGCCGTCATGAAGTCGGCATAGGCGATCTTCCAGGCGCCGCCATGGGCACCATCATGGTCGCCGCCGCCATGGCGCTTGATGATGACGATCTCGTTCTTTCCGTGATGATGATTTTCGCTCTCGCTCATCCCAGCACTTTCTTCAGGCTAGCCGCAAAGGCCGAAATCCGCGTCACAAGCACGTTCCCGTCGAACTCGGCCGCAAGGTCCAGATCATCAACTTCGACGTGGCGAAGCGTTTCGGCCGCCTCCGGCATGCAGGCGACGAGCCCGTCGAAGAGGGCCCGCGGCCCCTTGATGGTAATCGTTCCCGCTTCGCCGTCGGCGATCGCGCCCTTGAGGAGCTGCGCCAGATCGCTCACCGCCTTGGCGGCGACCTCGTCGGACAGGAAGGGCGCCAGCGCCGCTGCGGCATGTTCGCTGACGGCAAGGGCCGTCTCGGAGGCCAGGCGTTCGAGGCCGTCGGCAAGACGCTGGGCGGTCTCTCTCATCAGTCGGGCTTCGAGGGCGGCCATCGCCGCCTGATGCGCGGCGGTGAGCTGCGCCAGTTCGGCGGCGTGTTTTGTGGACAGCTCGGCCGTCGCGGCTTCATGGCCCTCGGCATAGGCCGCGCGGCGCTCGGCTTCAATGTCGACCGGCTCGGCTTCTGGAATTGCTCCGAAGTCGCTGTCGAAGGACAGATCATCGGCAACCGCAAAATCGCCGCCGACCACACCTGCGGGCGTGCTCGGGGCGGAGAAATCCTTGAGATAATGGGCAAGCGGCATGCTCATTGACGTACGACCCCGGTGACGAGAACTGCCGACATTCGGTCGCAGCAATATGAGAATAGCCTTAACGTCTTAAATACATTGGGAACGCGCATAGTCATCATGCCATCCAGTGCCGGCGTCAGTCTTCGAGAGTGAATCACGATGCGCCTGGCGAAAGTGCCATTTGCCTCATCCGAGACTAGAAGCCCAAACTTGTGCGAGGATGAAGGTGTTGGACCGCGCCAGGGCAGTTGCGCGGTCCAACGGTTCCACCAAATGCCGATGACCGGTGGCACGGTAGAAACGGAAGAATTCAACTCCGGTCCGTTGCAGCGGATTACTTGAACAGCGTCAGGATGTTTTCCGCATTGGTATTGGCGATCGACAAGGCCTGAATGCCGAGCTGCTGCTGGGTCTGCAACGCCTTCAGCTTGGTCGATTCCTCGTTCATGTCAGCATCGACCAGACGACCGACGCCCTTGTCGATCACGTCCATCAGCGTCGAGACGAACTCGTCCTGCATTTCGATACGGCTGGTGATGGCACCGAGCGTAGAGGCCGAGTCGGTGAGCTGCTGCAACATGGCGTCGACGGCGCTGATCATGCCGTCGAGATCGTCGTCGCTCATCGTCGTGGTCAGTTCGACCTCGGTGCCGGTTGCAGCCGTGGAGGAGCTGACATCGATGAGGAAGTAGGTGGCGACCGCGGTGGTCGCGCCCGCCGGCTGTGTAACCTCGAAGCCCATGGTCAGGACACCGTTATTGGCGTCCTGGGTGTCGATCAGCACCGATTCAGCCGTGTCGAAGGCCAGCGTGGTGACCGAGACGGCGCCGTCGGAGGCGCGATTGAACGACGCGACGATTTCCTTCACGCCCGGCGCGGTGGTCGATTCGTTGTAGAGCCAGTTCTCACCCGAGAAGGACGCCGATTCGGCGATCGCGGCGAGCTGGTTCTTGAGCTCGGAGAGCTCCTTGTTGATTTTTTCCTTGTCGACGCCCGGTTCGCGCGCGGCGACGAGCTTGGACTTGATCTCTGTGACCACTTCAACGGCAGCTTCCAGACCCGTATAGGCGGTGTCGGTCTTGGCCGCACCGAGGCCCAGGGCGTCCTGAACGGTGGAAAGAGCGGAATTGTCGGAACGCATGGTGGTCGCAATCGACCAGTAGGCAGCGTTGTCGGCGGCCGTAGCGACACGGTAGCCGGAGGACACGCGCGCCTGCGTCTCTTCCATATTCCAGTCGATCGTGCGGAGGGTTTGCAGAGCCGCCATGGCGGCGGTGTTGGTCATGATGCTGGTCATCTGGTGCCCCAAATTCAATTGCGGGACATGCCGGATTCTGGAAAAATCTACCGGCGACGACGGAATGCCTCATGCACATCGGTCAACTGTTTGCCCTGGTGACCGACCCGACGCTCTTAACGAGTTCTTAATGATATTAGGGTTAACAAAAGGTTAACGCAACAAGGATTTGTTAAGCTCTGTGAAGATTTCGTCAACGCGAGAGGGCTAGATTTCGCACTCGGCCGCAGACGGTCCCGACAGACGCCCCAAAGAGAGCGCAGCCGCCTTGCCTGTGCCTTGCCCCGCTTCCCATGCGGAGAGAGCGGGACGGATGACGACGGCCGGCGGGCGGGCGTCCACGGCCGGAAGCAAAACGAAAGAATGGAGATGGCCGCCCGATGGCAAAGTCATGCGCGCGCTGGTCCGCGGCCGGCGGCGCAGCGCACCGACTGGCGGGGACGGCCCGACTGGAGCCGGCGTCGAAAACCTCAAGAAGAAGAAGAGTGCGATCCACGGCAACCGATGGAGATTTACGATCCTGGGTGCCTACAAACGTAGGTGGGCGCCATATGTCCAAGCCCACGGGCCTGGTCAGGGACAGCTCCCTTTGGATCGAGTATGGCCCCAGGGATTGTGGTTCCTGTCGTGAGGCGCAGACCGCAACTCAGATATAGGACTTAATTGGCAAAGGCGCCAGTGGGAGGTTCGACGATTGCCGCATCGCGCAAGCGGATCCTGCCGGGCCCGCCGCCACCGGTGTCCGGCCAACCAGTGTCAATGTTCCGGGCGGGGCGCGGCCGCCGGTTTTGTCGTGAGCTTGCGGGTAATGCCGTTCAGCCGCTCGGTCAGTTCGCCAAGCGCCGTCGTCAGCATTTCCTCGCGCCGCTGGGCGCTCTCGAGCGCACCGTCGCGCCCCTCGCGAAAGGTGGCAAGTTCCTTCTCCATCGCCGCCACGCGGCGATTGACCTCGGAAAGCTCGTCCATGACCATGATGCCGGCCATGACGGTCAACCTCAAGTCGCCGATCTCGCCGAACTGGGTCTTGAGGTGGCTGACATAACGGTCGAACTGGGTGGCCAGATCGATGAGGTGGCCTTCCTGGCCCTCCTCGCAGGCCATGCGGTAGGCTTTGCCATCGATCGTAACCGTTACCTGTGCCATCGATCTTCCCAATTGCTGCCGAAAGGACGGCCCAGCCCCGTCTGATCCTAGCGGTCGAGAACCGCGCGGATCGTTTCCATCGCCGTTACCAGCCGTCGCGACACTTCGCGATTGACCTCTTCCAGCCGGTTGGCACGGAATTCCGACTGATCGAGTTCCTGCGCCAGGCGAGAACGGTCGGCATGCACGCGACGGACCTCGCTCTCGACCTCGCCACTCTCGCGCTGCACCTCGATGCGCATGTCGATGGCGTTCTCAAGACCGGCGATGGCCTGCCTGAGCGCGCCGAGCGCCGCCTCGACCGAATTCCCTGTCGGCATGTTGTTGTCCCGGCTTTCCAGAAGCGGCGTTCGAATCGACCCTGAAGACCCGCTGCGTTGAGGGCGGACAGTAAGCTTCTCGATTGCTGCCCGTCAATAAATGGCGGCGCCGTCGCCACTGCCAATCCTGTGGACGACGACACTGTTTGCTGCCCAATTCAGGGCGCGTTGACGTCGTGCACATCAAATAGACAAAAGCATGATTTATCCGGCGACAAAAGGCCAGAATACCCGGCATTTATTGACTCGCGCGATTCACCTGCTATGGATCAGCCGCTTTCAGACGGCCGTGCCGAGTACGGCCGCACCTTGAGACCCGGAACAAGCGGAACAGCCATGATCTCTCCCGAAAAACACAACCGGATGGCCAATGCGATCCGTTTCCTCGCCATGGACGCGGTGGAAAAAGCCAATTCCGGCCACCCCGGCATGCCGATGGGCTGCGCCGACGTCGCCACCGTTCTCTTTACCCGGCATCTGAACTTCGATCCGAAGAACCCGCTCTGGCCCGATCGCGACCGTTTCGTCCTGTCGGCCGGCCACGGCTCGATGCTGCTTTACAGCCTGCTCTATTTGACCGGCTATGAAGACATGACCATCGAGGACATCAAGCAGTTCCGTCAGATGGGCGCCAAGACCGCCGGTCACCCGGAATACGGCCACGCCTCCGGCATCGAAACGACGACCGGCCCGCTCGGCCAGGGCATCGCCAACGCCGTCGGCATGGCCATTGCCGAAAAGAAGCTCGCCAGCGAATTCGGTTCCGAGCTGATGAGCCACTATACCTATGCGCTGGTGGGCGACGGCTGCCTCATGGAAGGCATCAGCCAGGAAGCCATCTCGCTTGCCGGCCACCTGAAGCTCAACAAGCTGATCGTTCTGTGGGACGACAACGGCATCTCGATCGACGGCGCAATCTCGCTGGCCGACTCGACCGATCAGCACGCCCGCTTCAAGGCCTCGGGCTGGAACACGCTCAGCGTCGACGGCCATGATCCGGAAGCGATCGCCGCGGCCATCGAGACGGCAAAGGCCTCCGACAAGCCGACCATGATCGCGTGCAAGACGGTCATCGGCTTCGGCTCGCCGAACAAGGCCGGCACCCACAAGGTCCACGGCTCGCCGCTCGGCGCCGACGAAATTGCGGCCACCCGCAAGGCGCTCGGCTGGGCCGAGGAAGCCTTCGTGGTTCCGGCCGATGTACTGGACGCCTGGCGCCTGGCCGGCCTGCGCTCGACCAAGGCCCGCAAGGACTGGGAAGCGCGCCTTGCCGCAAGCCCGGCCGACGTCAAGGCCGAGTTCACCCGCCGCTTTGCCGGCGACCTGCCCGGCAATTTCGCAACCGCCATCGACGGCTACAAGAAGAAGCTCGCCGAAGCCAAACCGACGGTCGCCACCCGCAAGGCTTCCGAGGACGCGCTGGAAGTGATCAATGGCGTGCTGACCGAAACGCTCGGCGGCTCCGCCGACCTGACCGGCTCGAACAACACCAAGACGAGCCAGACCAAGTCGATCACCCCGGACGACTTCTCCGGCCGCTATATCCACTACGGCATCCGCGAGCACGGCATGGCAGCCGCCATGAACGGCATTGCGCTGCACGGCGGCCTGATCCCCTATTCCGGCGGCTTCCTGATCTTCTCGGACTATTGCCGTCCGTCGATCCGGCTTGCCGCACTGATGGGCATCCGCGTCATCCACGTGCTGACGCATGACTCGATCGGCCTTGGCGAAGACGGTCCGACCCATCAGCCGGTCGAGCACATGGCCGCCCTTCGCGCCATCCCGAACCTGTTGATGTTCCGCCCGGCGGATGCGACCGAGACGGCGGAATGCTGGCAGATCGCGCTCGAGAACAAGAACCGGCCGTCGGGCCTGGCGCTGACCCGCCAGAACCTGATCGCTGCCCGCACCGATTATGAAGAGAAGAACCTGTGCAGCTTCGGAGCCTATGAACTGGTCTCAGCCAGCGACGCCAAGGTTTCGATCTTCGCTTCCGGCTCGGAAGTCGAGATCGCGCTGAAAGCCCAGCAAATGCTGGAGCAGAAGGGCATTTCCGCCCGCGTCGTCTCCGTTCCGTGCTTCGAGCTGTTCTTCGAACAGCCGCAGGCCTATCGCGACGCGATCATCGGTTCTGCCGCGGTCAATATTGCGGTCGAGGCCGGCATCCGCCAGGGCTGGGACAGCTTCATCGGTTCCGACGGCACATTCATCGGCATGAGCTCGTTCGGTGCATCCGGCCCCTACAAGGAACTCTACAAGCATTTCGGCATCACCCCGGAGGCGGTCGTGGCCGCCGCCGAGGCCAAGCTGGCCTGAAGACGTCACATTGTCGCATGGGCATTCCCGGATGCCCATGCTTCTCATATTCTGAAGCTCTGAATTGAAAGCGGGAGTGAACCAATGACTGTGAAAGTTGCCATCAACGGCTTCGGCCGCATCGGCCGCAACGTACTGCGCGCCATCGTCGAGTCCGGTCGCACCGACATCGAAGTCGTCGCCATCAACGACCTCGGCCCGGTCGAGACCAATGCCCACCTGCTGCGCTACGACAGCGTCCACGGCAAGTTCCCGGCGGACGTCAAGGTCGACGGCGACACCATCATCGTCGGCGGCGGCAAGCCGATCAAGGTGACCGCGGTCAAGGACCCGAAGGAACTGCCCTGGGGCGACGTCGACATCGCCATGGAATGCACGGGCATCTTCACCTCGAAGGAAAAGGCCTCGCTGCACCTCGCCAACGGTTCCAAGCGCGTTCTGGTCTCGGCTCCGGCCGACGGTGCCGACAAGACGATCGTCTACGGCGTCAACCACAACACGCTGACCAAGGACGACGTCATCGTCTCCAACGCATCGTGCACCACCAACTGCCTGGCTCCGGTCGCCTATGTCCTGCACAGGGAATTCGGCATCGAGAAGGGCTACATGACCACGATCCATGCCTATACCGGTGACCAGCCGACGCTCGACACCATGCACAAGGACCTCTACCGCGCCCGTGCCGCCGCGCTGTCGATGATCCCGACCTCGACCGGTGCTGCCAAGGCCGTCGGCCTCGTGCTTCCGGAACTGAAGGGCAAGCTCGACGGTTCGTCGATCCGCGTTCCGACCCCGAACGTCTCCGTCGTCGACCTGAAGTTCATCGCCAAGAAGAACACGACCGCCGAGGAAGTGAACGCTGCGATCAAGGCTGCGGCCGAAGGCGAACTGAAGGGCATTCTCGGCTATTCGTCCGAAGCGCTCGTTTCGATCGACTTCAACCACGACAGCCACTCCTCGACCTTCGCCTCGGCGCAGACCAAGGTCATGGACGGCAACCTCGTTCGCATCCTGACCTGGTACGACAACGAGTGGGGCTTCTCCAACCGCATGTCCGACACCGCGGTTGCCATGGGCAAGCTCATCTAAGCACGCGAGAATTCGCACCCGCTTTTAAAAAAGGCGGACCGGAAACCCCGGTCCGCCTTTCATATTTTCGACATCCGCCCTACTCTCATCATGATTGAAGACGATAGGTTTTTCATCTCGTCTTCCGGCAGTTCTGCCAGATCACTCCACGCCCGTCACCGGCATCCAGCACGGGACGAAGACCCGCCGACATCGCGTCGAGCAGCGGCCGTGGTATGACCTGTCCAGCCCTGACGGAAGCCGGTGCGGTCGATGAAGAGGGGTGAGGAGTGGACGAGTTTTATGCGATAACGCTGGTGGCGACGGCGCTGGTTCTGCTGGCCGCCCTATCGAGCCTGATCGCCTTCCGCTTCGGCGCGCCCCTGCTGCTCCTTTTCCTGCTGATCGGCCTTGCCACCGGGGTCGACGGTCTCGGCATCGAATTCTCCGACAATGCCTTTGCCTATGCGCTCGGCTCCATCGCGCTGGCCGTCATTCTGTTTGATTCCGGCTATGGCACGTCGCTGCAATCCTTCAAGCTGTCGGCAACCCCTGCCCTGACGCTGTCGACCATCGGCGTGCTGATAACGGCCGGCCTGTTCGGCCTGCTTGCGCATCTGCTGCTTGACTTCTCCGTGCTCGAAGGCATGCTGCTCGGCTCGATCGTCGCGTCCACCGACGCCGCCGCCGTCTTCTTCCTGCTGCGCATCGGCGGCATCAACATCCGCGACCGGGTGCGTTCGACGCTGGAGGTGGAATCGGGCACCAACGACCCGATGGCGATCTTCCTGACCATGGCGCTGGTGCAGCTTCTGTCGTCGTCGGAGGGCACGGGTTTTAACTTCGATCTGCTGCGTCTCTTTGTCGAGCAGATGGGGCTCGGGCTGGCGCTCGGGCTGATCGGCGGCGCGCTGATCGTCTTCGTGCTGCGCCGGATCTCCGTCGAACGCGGGCTGGCCCCGATCTTCATGCTGGCCATGGCCCTGCTGGTGTTCTCCTACACCGGCGCCGTCGGCGGCAGCGGCTTCCTGGCCGTCTATGTGGCGGGCATCTATGCCGGCAGCCAGAAAATCCCGGCGAGCGGCGCCATCACCCGCTTCCAGGACGGCATGACCTGGCTCGCGCAGATCGTCATGTTCCTCGTGCTCGGCCTTTTGGCCACCCCGTCGCAGTTTCCGGCCATCCTGCTGCCGGCCATTCTTCTCGGCCTGTTCCTGGTCTTCGTCGCGCGACCGCTGGCGGTTTGGGCCTGCCTTCTGCCTTTCGACTTCACTCAGCGGGAGACCGGCTTCATCGCCTGGGTGGGCCTGCGCGGGGCCGTCTCCATCCTGCTCGCCATCCTGCCGATCCTCGGCGGTCTCGAGGACGGCCAGACCTTCTTCAATGTCGCCTTTCTCGTGGTGATGATCTCGCTCGTGGTGCAGGGCTGGACGATCAAGCCCGTGGCACGTCGGCTCGGCCTCATCATTCCGCCGCGCATCGGCGCCATCGACAAGCTGGAGCTCGACCTGCCGGGCTCGGCCCATCACGAACTGCTGGTCTACCGCGTCGTCGCCGACAGCCCGGTGCTGCGCGGCGAACGCATTCCGCGCTGGGCCATGCCCTCGCTCGTCATCCGCGACGGCAAGTCCATGCGCTACCAATATGCCGGACGGCTGCGCGAAAACGATCAGGTCTATCTCTTCATCGCGCCCGGCTATTCGAAGCTGCTCGACCGCCTCTTCGCCAGCAAGGCGCCGGTGGCGGAGGACGACAGCGAATTCTTCGGCACGTTTGCGATCTCCCCCGCAACCCGGGTCGAGGATCTCGATCAGGCCTACGGTCCGCTGACCGTCAGCGAGAGCGAACGGGCCAAGACGGTGGCCGAGCTCATCACCCAGCGCCTCGGCGGCCAGGCCGACTATGCCGACCGCGTCCGTCTGGGCACGATCGTGCTGATCATCCGCGACATCGACGAAACCGGACACCTGGCCTCGGTCGGGGTCTCGCTCGAGCCGGTCGCGCCGGCGACCAACCTGCCGATCTTCTTCAACATCCGCGAGCTCGCCCACGCCGTGCGCGACTATCTGCGCCGCAAGCGCGCAGAAGCGACAAAAGTCGCAAGCGACGAAAAATGATCCCGGATCGCCTTGCGCCGCGCAGCAAGCGGTGTAAGGTCCGGCGCGTCAGCCCCCATTCTGCAACAGTCAAACGACGGATATCACCATGCCGGCTTTCAAGACACTTGACGATCTCACCGATATTGCGGGCAAGCGTGTGCTTGTACGCGTCGATCTCAACGTTCCGGTCGCAGACGGCAAGGTCAGCGACGCCACCCGCATCGAGCGCGTCTCACCGACCATCAAGGAATTGTCGGACAAGGGCGCCAAGGTCATCCTGCTCGCCCATTTCGGCCGCCCGAAGGGCGAACCGGTTGCCGACCAGTCGCTGTCGTTGATCGCGCCCGCCGTCGAGGAAGTGCTCGACCAGAAGGTTGCCTTCGCCAGCGACTGCATCGGCCAGCCGGCGGCAGACGCCATCGCCGCCATGCAGAACGGCGACATCCTGCTGCTCGAAAACACCCGCTTCCACAAAGGCGAAGAGAAAAACCTGCCGGAATTCGTGGCGGAACTCGCCAAGAACGGCGACATCTTCGTCAATGACGCCTTCTCGGCCGCCCATCGCGCGCACGCCTCGACCGAGGGGCTCGCCCATCACATGCCCGCCTATGCCGGCCGCACCATGCAGGCGGAACTCGAAGCGCTCGAAAAGGGTCTCGGCCAGCCCGCCCGCCCGGTCGTGGCGATCGTCGGCGGCGCCAAGGTCTCGACCAAGATCGACCTTCTCTCCAACCTCGTGAAGAAGGTGGATGCCCTCGTCATCGGCGGCGGCATGGCCAATACCTTCCTCGCCGCTCAGGGCATCAATGTCGGCAAGTCGCTGTGCGAGCATGACCTCGCCGAAACGGCCAAGCAGATCCTGGCCAATGCGGAAGCCGCCGGTTGCGCCATCGTGCTGCCGGTCGATGGCGTCGTCGCCCGCGAGTTCAAGGCCGGTGCCGCCAACGAGACGGTCGCCATTAACGCCATTCCCGCAGACTCGATGATGCTGGACGTCGGCCCGAAGTCGGTCGAGGCCGTCAACGAGTGGATCTCCAAGGCCCAGACGCTGGTCTGGAACGGCCCGCTCGGCGCCTTCGAAATTCCCCCGTTCGACACCGCGACCGTTGCCGCCGCCAAGCATGCCGCCGAACAGACGCGCGCCGGCAAGCTGGTCTCGGTTGCCGGCGGCGGTGACACCGTTTCCGCACTCAATCATGCCGGCGTCGCCGACGACTTCTCCTACGTCTCGACGGCCGGCGGCGCCTTCCTCGAGTGGATGGAAGGCAAGGAACTGCCCGGCGTCGCCGTGCTGTCCACGACCGCCTGATTACTGGCAAAACCTGATCGGGACGGCGCGGATTATTGACAACCCGCGCCGTCTTCCTGATCGGTTTTAAAGATTTTAGAAATTTTAAACGATTGAAACAATTTCAATCGTTTCAAAGAATTAGACCGGGATTTGCCTGCCGGGAAACTTCTGTTATCGGCCTTGCGAGCCTTGGAACAAGTCGGACGTATCAAACGTCTGGAGCTAATGATCCGAGGATAGGTCGGTCGGCCTTGCCGATCGGTCGGACCACAAACGAAGTTACGTGAGCGCGCATCGCGCCATTTTCAGGGATAGGAGTGAGCTATGGTGGACGCGAAGATGTTGAACAAGATCAGCTCTGCGCCGGGTTTCATTGCGGCGCTGGACCAGAGCGGCGGTTCGACCCCCGGGGCACTGCGTCTCTATGGCATTTCGGAAAGCGACTACCAGGGTGACGAGGAAATGTTCCGCCTGATGCACGCCATGCGCGTTCGCATCATGAGCGCTCCGGCCTTCTCGGGCGACAAGGTCATCGGCGCCATCCTGTTCGAGCGTACCATGGACGGCGACGTCGCGGGTGAACCGGTTCCGTCCTATCTGTGGAACAAGCGCGGTGTCGTGCCCTTCCTCAAGGTCGACAAGGGCCTCGAAGCCGAGCAGAACGGCGTCCAGCTGATGAAGGCCATGCCGGAGCTCGACGCGCTGCTGATCCGCGGCCGCGAAAAGGGCATGTTCGGCACCAAGATGCGTTCGGTCATCGCCCATGCCGACAAGGCCGGGATTGCCGCCGTCGTGAAGCAGCAGTTCGAAGTGGCGCGCCAGATCATCGGCCAGGGCCTGATGCCGATCGTCGAGCCGGAAGTATCGATCAAGAGCCCGACCAAGGCCGAGGCCGAAGCCATCCTGCGCGACGAGATCGCAGCCCAGCTCGACAAGCTGCCGGCCGGCGAATCCGTCATGCTGAAGCTGACGATCCCGACTGTTGCCGATTTCTACGCTCCGCTGGTCGAGCACAAGTCGGTGGTGCGTGTGGTTGCCCTGTCGGGCGGCTACACCACCGAGGACGCCTGCGAAAAGCTGAGCCATAACCATGGCATGATCGCCAGCTTCTCGCGCGCTCTCGCCGAAAAGCTGCGCGTTTCGATGAGCGACTCCGAGTTCAACGACAGCCTGGCCGCAACGATCGAGCAGATCTACGCCGCCAGCGTCAACAAGGCCTGATCAGGCCGCTGACGGCCCCAAGGCTCGCGCCTTCCGGCTTACCCTTTGCAAGCCCCGCCTCGGCGGGGCTTGTCTGTCTTGAGCAGGTCCGACGGCGAGGGCTTGCCAGGGCGCCGGGCAAAACTATAATCGCCGGCGCTGAGGACGACCTCTCCCCTCCATGGGCCTTTGACCGGGACGACCCGACTTGAACCCTTGCGGGAGATGTTGACATGCGAACGACCGGCGACCGTATCCGCCACGCCATCAGTTTCGAGATCCTTGCCCTCCTGATCGTCACCCCGCTCGGCGCCTGGGTCTTCGACCTTCCGGTTGCCGACATCGGCGTCGTCAGCATCGGCAGCGCCACGATCGCGATGCTGTGGAACTACCTCTATAATATCGGCTTCGACCACATGATGCAGCGGCTGCTGGGCACGACGGAAAAGACGCTGGCGATCCGGGTCGTGCATAGCGTCCTGTTCGAAGCCGGCCTGATCTTCGTGCTCGTGCCCTTCATGGCCTGGTATCTGGGCGTGGGACTTTGGCAGGCGCTGGTAATGGATATCGGCTTCTCGCTCTTCTACCTGGTCTATGCCTTTGTCTTCAACTGGAGCTACGATCGGCTCTTTCCCCTGCCCGAGTGGCAGGCCCAGGACGGGTCGAGCGGCTGACGGAAGCAGGACACGGGGCCCCGTGACGAGCGACCGGAAAGCCGTCTAAGGCCTGATCAACAGGGTGATCGACCACAGGACGAAAGCGATCACCGAGATCTTCCAGAAATCACGCCTACGGCGCAGGCCAGGGAGCCCCAGCGGGCGGATGACTTGCACCAGCATGGCAAGCACGAGGAGGAGGCCGATCACTTTGGTCATTGTGTCATCCCGCCGCGTGTATCCCGGCCTTGTCACATCGGCGACACTTTTGCCCTCCAGAAGGTTTTCCCGCAAGTGCCGCTGTCCATTCAGGGATCAGTAGGAACCTTGCCCTAATCTGCGACGTTTCAAGAACTGCCGCACTGCTCCGCCAACTCTTCTCGATTGCCAAGACATGCGACGAAATCTCCTGCCAGTGATGGCGCTCCTTCTCGGTACGCTGTTCCTGTTTCTCGGAAACGGCCTGCACGGTCTGCTTCTCCCGGTGCGCGGCTCGGCCGAGGGCTATTCGAACGAGATCCTCGGTCTTCTGGGGACGTCCTGGGCGACCGGATTCGTCGCCGGTTGCCTGATCGCGCCGAAGCTGGTCATGCGGGTCGGCCATGTGCGAGCGTTCTCGAGCTTTATTTCGCTGATTGCCATCATCGCGCTTCTGACCGGCATCTTCATCGACCAGTACTGGTGGGTGGTGCTGCGCGCCGTGACCGGCTTCTGCATCGCCGGCACCTCGATGATCATCGAGAGCTGGCTGAACGAGCGGGCAACCAATGAAAGCCGCGGCACGATCTTCTCCTTCTACA
Organism: Rhizobium sp.; assembly: GCA_036722275.1. Lineage (GTDB taxonomy): Bacteria > Pseudomonadota > Alphaproteobacteria > Rhizobiales > Rhizobiaceae > Allorhizobium. The sequence goes on from DAIMJJ010000008.1 coordinate 15,382, forward strand.
TTTCCGTGACCCTGATCGGCGTTGTCGGCGGGCAGATGCTGGTCGGTGTGGTCGATCCTTCGACCACGATCCTGTTCATGGTCTGCGGTATTCTCTACTGCCTCGCCATGCTGCCGACGACAGTGTCGACCGCGGCAACACCGCAGCCGCTGACCTCGGTGAAGCTCAACCTACGGCGGCTCTATCGCAACTCGCCGGTCTCCTTCGTCGGCATCCTGCTCGTCGGCATCGCCAATGGCGCCTATGGCACGCTCGGCGCCGTGTTCGGCGCCCGCGCAGGCCTGACGCCAAACATGATCGCCATCATGCTGTCGATTACCATCTTCGTCGGCGCGCTGATGCAGTTTCCGGCCGGCAAGGCCTCCGACAGGACGGACCGGCGCTATGTCCTGGCGGCGCTCTCGGCGCTCGCGGCGCTGGCGGCCCTGGCGCTGATCGTGCTGCAGCCGGCCGACGCGCTGACCATGATCGTGCTGGTCGCGATTTACGGCGCCGCCGCCAATGCGCTCTACCCGATCGCGGTTGCCCATGCCAACGACTTCGCCAGCGCAGACGAATTCGTCCAGGTGTCCGGTGGTCTGCTGCTGCTCTACGGCATCGGTACCATCATCGGTCCGACGATTGGCGGCCCGGTGATGACGGAACTCGGCCCACACGCCCTCTTTGCCGTGACAGCGGCCGCGCATGTGCTGCTCACGGCCTATGCGATCTACCGCAGCCGCCTGCGCGCGGCGATCCCGGTCGCCGAGCGCGAGACGGTGCCGAACATGCCGGTATCCGCCTCGCCAATGAGCACGCCGGAAAGCCTGACGCTCGATCCGCGCGCAGCGCCGCTTGGCACGGCCGCCGGTGACGTCGACGCGGAAGCAGCAGCAAAGGGAGATGCAAGGCCATGATGTTTGACGATGAACGGCCGAAGACGCCGATCGCCCATGAAATCGGCACCGATCTTTCCGCCCTGTCGGCCGAGGAACTGCGGGCGCGAATCGCCCAGCTCACTGCGGAAATCGCGCGGCTGGAAGCCGAGTGCGGCCGAAAGGAGGCCGGCAAACGCGCGGCCGACAGCTTCTTCAAACCCAAAGTATAGCCGAAGATTTTCTTCCTTCTTTCTCGCCGCGTGCCGGAATGATCGCAATTTCGGCTTTGGGTTTACACTCCATTAAGCCTTTTAGGCGAATATCGGCCATCCGGTCCTTCCGGATTCAGGCAGTTTCACCTCGTGGCGAAGGTCTGATTTTTCTCCCTGTTTTACCTTGAGAGCCGCTTCTGCGGCTCTTTTTTTATGTTTCTGGCATCCCTATATGCAAAATTGTGGGAATTAACCCTTCTTTAATAAACGGCTTGCGCATTTGGGGTATTGGTATCATCGTACGGCCATGAAAAGCGGCAGGAACAAGACAGCGTCCGCGCCGTTACCCAGTCAAAGTGATGCGTAATTCAGGGGTGAACCGATGTCTGAACTCGGATTGAACACTGTGAGCTTTGCCGGCCGTGCCGCTGCTTCCACGCAGTTCAAGGCGACCTATGCCGAAGGCATGGGCCTGGTCGAAGAGACCGCCGCTTATCTCGACGGCCCCGGTCGCGCCGCCGCCAAGGTCCTGCCGCGCATGGCCTCCGTGCTCTACGCCGCAGAATCGATGCGCCTCACCACGCGGCTGATGCAGATGGCATCCTGGCTGCTGCTGCAGCGCGCCGTCAACAATGGCGAAATGAGCCGCGATCAGGTCATTTCCGAGAAGAGCAAGGTTCGCCTCGACGGGTTCAACGTCGATCGCCAGGCGCCGGGCTGGAACGATCTGCCGGAAGCCTTCCGCGACCTGGTGGAGCGCTCGCTGCGCCTGCAGAACCGCATCGCCCTGCTCGACCGCGAGATCTATCGCCCGGCCGATGCTCCGGTCGTCCCGGACAATGAAAACAGCGTTCAGGCACAGCTCGATCTTCTGCGGACCGCCTTCAATCTCAGCTGAGATCATCCGCGCGCATCAGCACTTCCTTTGCCCGGCCTGCGAAACGTAGCGCCGGGCTTTTCTTTGTCGGGAAACCGCCCCTCTCCGGCGGCAAGACGAGCAAAGGCCGCGGTCCTGAGACCGCGGCCTTTGCCTTTTGTCGATCCTCAGGGCCGCGGAACCGGCCCGGCCGTTCTTACTTGAACAGCGAGAGGATGTTTTCGGAGTTGGAGTTGGCGATCGACAGGGCCTGGATGCCGA
>DAIMJJ010000008.1:17688-40530 GCA_036722275.1 Rhizobium sp.
GAGCCTTGTTGTCCGAACGCATGGTGGTGGCGATCGACCAGTAGGCAGCGTTGTCAGAAGCGCTTTCGACGCGGTAGCCCGACGAGATGCGGTTCTGGGTTTCGTTCAGGCCCTTGTTGATCGAACGCAGGGTGTCGAGGGCGGCCAGAGCGGCCGAATTGGTCATGATGCTAGTCATTGGAGTGTCCCCTTGGAAACAAGATACGAGAGAGGGACATGCCGGGTTTTCGATCCGGCAGAGGGGGTCGACGTCATGTCAATTAATTGGTCTTTGAATTAATCCGCCTCTGACCGCTAGAAAACAGCAAGGATTTTAACGTCGCCTGAAGGCAACTGGTTAAAAAGTCGTTATCATCGGGGATTCGGCGAAAAAACTCCGAATCGCGAGCAAGCTGCTGATTTTCAACGAAGATATTTCGAGCGCGGGCGGAAACGCGACGCGGGATGGTTAATTTCATAGTCCCGCAACGGCACGCGGGGCGCTCAACCGGCCAGATTCGGAGAGTTCTTTACGTTCAACGGTCGCAGGTCAGGCGAACGAGCGTACGAGACTGCCGACGAGCAGGTTCCAGCCGTCGATCAGGACGAAGAACAGGATCTTGAACGGCAGCGAGATCGAGGTCGGCGGCAGCATCATCATGCCCATGGCCATGGTGATCGTTGCGACGATCATGTCGATCACCAGGAAGGGCAGAACGATCAGGAAGCCGATCTCGAAGCCGCGGCGGATCTCGGACAGCATGAAAGCGGGCACGAGAACGCGATAGTCGATCTTGTCGTCAGTGACAGACGTCTGCCCCCGCTCATTGGCGATATCCACAAAGAGCTTCAGGTCCTTGTCACGGGTGTTTGCCGTCATGAAGGTCCGGAAGGGTTCGGCGATGGCCTGCACCGCCTGGGCTTCGGTCATCCGGTTTTCCAGAAGCGGCTGCACACCCTCGGTCCAGGCGCGGTCCATGGTCGGCGCCATGACATAGAAGGTCATGAACAAGGCAAGGCTGGTCAGGATCATATTGGAGGGCGTGGAGGCCAGTCCCATCCCCGAACGCAGAATGGAAAACGCAATCACGAAGCGCGGGAAGCTCGTGACCATGATGAGCAACCCCGGCGCCACCGACAGGACCGTCAATAGCCCGAAGGTCCGGATGATCCAGGCAGCCACCGAACCGTCGATCGGCGCGTTGAAGAGATCCGTCGGCAGCTGCTGTGCCACGGCCAATTCCGGCACCGTCATCATGACGGCGGCAAGAAGAAGGAACCGAATCATTCGATTACAAAAGTCCTGAACATCACCTTCGATACGCGCCCTTCGGAGCGCAGGTCAACACGCTCCTGAATGTCATCCTTGAGATATTGGAAGCCGCGCGGACCTTCGATCTGCTGTAGCGAAACGGTGCGCAGATAGGCCAGGATATCCTGGTGCACATCCTCGGCGATCTTCGGATCCGGCGCCCCGTTGAACATGAGAGCCACTTCCAGGCGGATCCAGTTCTCGGACGGATAGGCAAGATTGGTGGTGATCGGCTCAAGCTGGACGATACCGTTCGCTTCGGTCGCGACATGCGGCAGGCCCTCTTCCTCCTTGCCGCCGCCATGGCCGCCCGCCTCCGCGGCTTTTTCGGCCTCGGCCGCCTTGTTGGCGTCTTCGACCGCCTTGATCTTCGGGGAGATCATGGAACCGATCACCCAGCCCCCTCCCCCGCCGACCAGCGTCAGGATGGCGATCGCCGCGATCAGCATCACGGTTCCCGACTTCTTTTTCGGCTCTTCGCCTTCGGCCTGTTCCATTTTTGTCCGCCGTTCCTTGCCCGCTTGTCCTGTTGTGCCTCAGATCGGCGAGAACAGATCAACGACCTGCTGACCGACCGGTGGCTGCTGGACTTCCGTCAGGCGGCCGCGGCCGCCATAGGAGATGCGCGCCTCGGCAATCCGCTCGTAGGAGATGGTGTTGTCGGCATCGACATCCTGCGGCCGCACGATACCAGCGACGTTCAGGATGCGGATCTCGTGATTGACCCGGACCTCCTGCGAGCCGCTGATCAACAGATTGCCATTCTCGAGAATGCCGGTGACGACGGCCGCGACCAGAAGCGTCAACTTTTCCGAGCGCTCGGTCGAGCCCTTGCCCTGGGTGCTGGTGTCGGAGCCCGAGGCGAGTTCGCCGGTCGTTGCCGGCGGCTTGTAGCCGAAGAAATCGGCACTGGTCGACCAGTTCATGCCGCTCGAATTCGTTCGGCTGCGGTCCGTCTCGTTCTCGAACGAAGCCTTGTCATTGATCTGGATGTTGACGGTCAGGATGTCGCCGACATTGAGCGCGCGCGCGTCCTTGAACAGGGCCGACTGACTATCGCTCCACAGCGAATAACCGCTGGCCATGGCCCGCGGCTGCTTCGGGTAAAGGGCCATCTGCGGCGTCTGGCTGTAGCGCAGACCGCTGCCGATCGGGCTCATCGACGGAGCGTTGCCGATTTCCTTCAGGGTCTGGCTCTGGCATCCGGCGAGGAAGAGCACGGCCAGCAAAGCCGGGGAACGCTTGATCATGACGGGTCCTTGGAAGTAGTCGGGTCAGCGGCGCTCGACATGATGGCCGCGACCATGGCGGCCTTGTCGGCATCCATTTCGCTGAGGATGAGGCTCGACTGGCGGGCCGGAAGCTTCATGATGATGGCGGCTGCCAGGATCGGGTTGATCTCCTCCAGCTGCGGCGCTGCCGCGTCCGCCTTCATCTTCTTGTAGATCTCGACGAGATTGGCTTCCGCCTGCTTCATGAACTCGTTGCGCCGGGTCAGCCAGTCCTCGTATTCGGCGCGCCGCTTCTCCAGTACGGCGATGCGCTCGTCGACATCGGCCTGAAGCTTCTCCAGTTCCTGCCTCTGCAGGAGGTAGCGCTGGTCGCGCGCCGGGTCGGCAATATTGGTGCAGAACTGCTGGATCTCGGCCTGGGTCGCGCTGTCCATCGCCGGCTTCTGCTCCTGCGCACTGCCGGAGGTCATCGGCAGAAGTGCGACGGCGGCAACGAGCGCGAGATTGCGCATGGATAACGGCGATCGGAGAGAAATCATGATCTTCATTGCAGGACGAGCTCCGCTTGCAGTGCGCCGGCCGACTTGATGCCCTGCAGGATCGCGATGATGCCGTCGGGCTTCACGCCGATATTGTTGAGGCCGCTGACCAGGGTCCTGAGATCGGGACCCTCGACGATGGCGATCTTGTCGCCGGTCTTGGCGGCCATGATGTCCGTCTGGTCCTGGATCGCCGTCTGGCCGCGCGAGAAGGGTTGCGGCTGGATGACCTGCGGCGTTTCGGTGACCTGCACCGTGAGCGTGCCATAGCTGACGGCGACCTTGGAGACGCGGACCTCGGCGCCGATGACGATCGTACCCGTCCGCTCGTTAATGACGACCTTGGCCGGCGAATCGGTCTCGACCAGCAGGTTCTCGATATCGGCCATCAGGCGGGCCAGATCGGCGGTGCGCGGCTTCTGCACGATCACTTCCTGGCTGTCGCGGGCTTCCGCGATCGGCGCGCCGAAAGCGGCGCGGGCGAAGGCATTGACGGTGTCGGCAATGCGGATGGAGGTCGTGAAGTCCGGATTGCGAAGCTGCAGGACGAGGTTGACCGAATCCTTGAACTTCGAGGGCAGTTCGCGCTCGATGATTGCCCCGTTCGGGACGCGGCCCGAGGTGGTGATGCCTTCCTGCAGGCTTGCCGCCTGGCCTTGCGCATTGAAGCCCGAGACGATGACCGAGCCTTGCGCGACGGCATAGATCTGGCCGTCAGCGCCGGTGAGCGAGGTCATGACCAGCGTGCCGCCGCGAAGCGAGGTGGCGTCGCCGAGCGAGCTCACGGTCGCGTCGATACGGCTGCCGGGACTCGAGAACGGCGGAAGCGTCGCCGTCACCATGACGGCGGCGACGTTCTTGGCGTTGGACTGGCCGCCCTGCGTGGAAATGCCGAGGTTCTGCAGCATGGCGCGCATAGACTGCTCGGTGAAGGGCGACGAGCGCAGGCTGTCGCCTGTCCCCTGGAGACCGACGATCAGGCCGTAACCGATCAGCTGGTTGTCGCGACCCGATTGCAGGGAGGCGATGTCCTTGATGCGCGAACCGGCGGCCTCAGCCGCGAAGGTCGGCCACAGCATCGCCGCGACAACGGCGAGCGCGATCCTGGACAAGCGGAAAGTTTTCATTTCGCCATCACCTGTACTGTTCCGTCCGCGAGAACCGTGCCGGTGACGATCACACCGGAATCGAGATTGCGGACCTTGATGACGTCACCGACCGCGGCGTCGGCGAGCGGCGTGCCGGAGGCGGAAATCGTCATGTTGCCGATCGTGAAGGTCAGCCGGATATTGGCGCCGCGGTTGATCGCATAGGGCGGCCGCAGGCCAGAGACCGGGATCGTGCGTCCCGGCAGCAGCGTGCGCTTGGACACCATGCCCTCGACCTCTGCGATCGAGCGGGCATAGCCGCCAGCGATATTCGGATTGGTGACCGCGACTTCCTCGAGCTGCGTGGCAGACAGGGTTTCGCCCGGATAGATGGTCTGGGTCGGAACGACCGCGAAGCCTTGCGCCAGCGCGGTGGTCGACAGGACGGCAGCGACGGTCGCCGCGACCGCCGCGCTTGCCAGGGTTGTCACTATCCGGCGAAACGTCATGTTTGCCTGCCTCCGTCCTTACTTCAGGTTCTTGCTGACGATCTGAGCCATCTCGTCGGCGGTCTGGATGACCTTGGAGTTCATTTCGTAGGCGCGCTGGGCCGAGATCATGTCGGTGATCTCGCGAACGGAATCGACGTTGGAGGATTCCAGATAGCCCTGCTTGATGTAGGCGAAGCCCGGATCTTCGGGGGCGGCGACGATCGCCTCGCCCGAGGCCGCGGTCTCGGCGAAAAGGTTGTCGCCGAGCGGCTTCAGGCCGGCCTCGTTGGCGAAGTTCGCGATCGTCAGCTGGCCAAGATCGGTGAAGTCGGAGCTGTTTCCGATGCGCGCCTGGACCTGGCCGGTCCGCGAGACGACGACTTCGCTGGCATCCTGCGGCACGGTGATGCCGGGAACGACGGTATAGCCGTCGATCGTCACCAGCTGGCCATCAGCATTGGTATTGAAGGCGCCCGAACGGCTGTAGAGCGTGGTGCCGTCCGGCGATTGGATCTGGAACCAGCCGCGACCGACGAGCGCGAGATCAAGCTCGTTCGACGTCTGTGCGAGCTCGCCCTGGGTGTGGATGTTACGCACCGCAGCGGTCTGGACACCGAGACCGATATTGGCACCTTCCGGGACGATCGCCTGGTTGGCGCGGTTCGGCACGCCCTGCGCCCGCTCGGTCTGATAGAGCAGGTCGGCAAACTCGGCGCGGGCGCGCTTGTAACCGGTCGTGTTGATGTTGGCGATATTGTTCGCAATGACCTCAAGATTGGTCTGCTGGGCATCCATGCCCGTGGCTGCGATGGCGAGCGCTCTCATGTGTTCGTCCTCAAATTCTCTAGATCTGCATCTTCGTTACTTCGAGATAGGCCGAGACGATCTTGTCGCGCAGCGCGATCGCGGTCTGCAGCGACTGCTCTGCCGCCAGGACCGCATCGACCACTTCCCGGGTGCTGGCCTTGCCGGTCATGCCTTCGAACGAGGCGACTTCCGCCTGCTTCAGGTTGCTGACGGTCGTGTTCGCCATGTCGCCGAGGACGCTTGCAAAGCTGACGCCGGTCATGCTGCCCGGGGTGGAGCCGACAGTCGTCGTCGTGGAGGAGACGGTATCCGTCGAAACCGCGCCGAGGCCGGAGACTTTGGTGAGCGAGCCGACGTTCTGGATTTGATCGATCATTGCGAGGCCTTCAGCAGTGAAATGGTCTGGGACAGCAGCTCACGGGTCTGCTTGATGGTCTGGAGATTGGCCTCGTAGGAGCGGTTGGCTTCCCGCATGTCGGCCATCTCGATCAGGATGTTGACGTTCGGCATCTTGACGACACCGTTTGCATCCGCCGCCGGATGTCCCGGCTCGTATTCCTCGATAAAGTCGGAATCATCGACGCCGATGGTCTTGACCTTGACCACATCCGTGCCGCTGGCGCGATCGAGTTCGGTTGCAAAGGTCACGGTCTTGCGGCGATAGGGTTCGGCGCCCGGCGTGTCGCCGGTGGAGCGGGCGTTGGCGATGTTTTCCGAAACGATGCGCAGGCGGGTGGACTGGACTTCCAGTCCGCTGCCGGCAATCTTCGAGGCTGCACTCAATGGATCGGTCATCTTATCTCTTCACCGTCATCAGCATCATGCGATGGAAGGAGGCCACGAGGTTCGTGTTGAGCTCGTGCTGCCGCTTGATCTCGCCCGTCTTGGTCAATTCCTCGGCGATCGAGACGGAATTCCCGGACTCCTGCATGCCGATCTCGTCGTTGAGTTCGGCCTCCTTAACCGCGATATTGTCGTCGGTCAGGTCGCTGAGAGCCATGTGATTGGGGTTGGTCCGCGCCATCTGCACGGTGGTCGTGGTGTCCAGGACCGCGCTGAAGGGGGTGATATCCTTGGCCAGGTACTTCGGGGTGTTGGCGTTGGCAATATTGCTCGCCACAACCTCCTGTCGTACAGAAAGCCAGTTCGCCTGCCTGGCTGCCAGTTCGAAGAGCTGGATGGGTTGCATGGACTTTTCTCCGCCATTTTCTGTCCTGAACCTAGGGCGGTAAACTTGCGTGGGACTTACGGGCGGGACGATCCCGGCTTTTCGGCCGGATCCCGGAAAGGAGGTGTGCCGAGCCATGGTGTTCAAAGACCGAAGAGAGGCCGGCGAACGGCTCGCCGAGGCGCTTGTTGACTGGCAAACAAGCGCGCCCGTCGTGGTTGCCCTGCCGCGGGGTGGTGTCGACGTAGCGCTACCGGTCGCCCTGCGACTCAAGGCTCCGATGACCCTGCTTCTGGTGCGAAAGATCGGCTTGCCCAGCCAGCCGGAGCTTGCCATGGGCGCGATCGTCGACGGAGACGCACCGGTCACCGTTCGCAACGACGGCGTCATCACGATGGCGCGGGTCGATGACGCGCAGTTTGATGCCGTCGCCCGTCGGGAGCTGGATGAGATCCATCGCCGCAGCCAACTCTATTTCCGGGGCCGCGAGGCGATTGCCGTCGAGGGGCGCGTGGCGATCATTGTCGATGACGGCATGGCGACGGGGGCGACCGTCCGGGCCGCAGTCCGGGGGCTCAGGGCACGCAAGCCGTCCCGTGTCATCCTTGCCGTGCCGGTTGCCTCACAGGAGGCCATGTCGCTGCTGACGCCGGAGGTCGACCAGATCGTCGTTTTGGAAGAGATGAGCGCGCTGGGGGCGATCGGCTTCAGCTACGAGGCCTTCCCGCAACTGACCGATTCGGACGTCCTTGCCGCGCTCGAAGCGGCGGAGAAGGCACTCAAGGCAGGCTGAGGCCCAAAGGCGGGCGACACCGCCGGATCAGTCGTTCTGGTAGACCTCACCGGTCGACGTCACGATCACCCATTTGCCGTCGCGCTGCTCGAGCGTCGCCACCCGGCTGTTGTCGGGCAGGATCGAACCGACACGGACCATATACATGCCGGAATTGTCCTCGATCAGTGCCCGGCCATTCGCCACATGCAGCAACCGGAAGCCGCTGCGCCCCGGGAAGGGCTGCGCCTGCGGCATCTCATCCGAGGCGGGCTTTTCGGCGCCGAGTTTCGACACGGTCGCGGTGACCAGGGGGTCGACGGTGGTTCCGGATGATTCGCCGCTGCCCTCATCGTCCTTGTCGACCATGGCCAGAGGCGAAACGCTGAAGACGTTGCGGCCGGGACCTTCGGGCAGGTCGCGCGTACGGCCCCAGTCGGCGACGCGGATGCCGAACTTCTCCTCGTTGAAGAAGACATACCAGGGGAAGAAGGCGGCGGCACAGGCTAGCGCCACCCCGGTCAGGCCTAAAACACGGTCGGTCGTCGAGACACGTCTGCGCTGGCGCGGGGGCTTCGGCGGTGCCACAGGTTCGTCGGCGTCAAAATCGGTCACGGTCAACCCCTCATTCTTGCGGCTGCGGCAGGGTGGTTGCCACCCTGGGCGGCCTTCAGCGCATTGGCCAGATCGGCATAGGCATCGGCAGCCGGCTTCTCGCCGGGCGTCTGCTTCAGGACTTCATAGATCACCGGCACCTGCTTGATGGCCATGTCGAGATCGGGATCGCTGCCGGGGCGATAGCCGCCGATCAGGCGCAGGTCGCGCGTTTCCTCGAAGCGGTGGATCAGCGCCTTGAGACGGGAGACGAGCTTTTCCTGTTCGCCCGTCCAGGCCTTGCGCGCCAGTCGGGAAATCGAGGTCAGCGGGTTGATCGGCGGATAGCGCCCCTCATCCGCCAGACTGCGGTCGAGCACGATATGGCCGTCGAGAATGCCGCGGGTGGAATCGGCGATCGGATCGTTGTGATTGTCGCCGTCGACCAGAATGGAGATGATCGCGGTGATCGTGCCGGAGCCTTCTTCGCCAGGACCCGCCCGCTCCAGGAGCCGCGGCAGTTCGGTGAAGACCGAGGCCGGATAGCCGCGCGCAATCGGCGGCTCGCCGGCGGCGGTCGCCACTTCGCGGATGGCATGGGCAAAGCGGGTCACGCTGTCGACGATGAACAGCACGTTCTCGCCGCGATCCCGGAAATGCTCCGCAATCGTGATCGCAGTGAGCGGCGCCATCTTGCGCAACATCGGGCTTTCGTCGCTGGTTGCGACGACGGCCACCGACTTTGCCATGTTGGGGCCGAGCGTGTCCTCGATGAATTCGCGCACTTCGCGACCACGTTCACCGACCAGCGCAATGACCACCTTGTCGAAGGCATCGGCGCGCGCCAGCATCGACAGCAGCGTCGACTTGCCGACGCCGGAGCCGGCGAAAATGCCGAGACGCTGGCCGAGGCAGAGCGGCGAGAACAGGTCGATCGCCCGTACACCGGTGCGGAACCCCTTGTCGACGCGACTGCGTGTCATCGAGGGCGGCGCGCTGTTGGAAATGGAGCGACGCACGGACCCTGGCGAAAGCGGGGCGCCGCCATCGATCGGCTCACCGAGCGCATTGATGGTGCGCCCGCACCAGCTGTCGTCGGGCGCGATGCGAAAGGCCCCCTTGCGGATCACCACATCATGGATGCCGATCGGCTCGCCCGGCTCGATCGGGCAGACATAGGCAAGGTCGGGCTCGACGCGAATGACCTCGCCGAGATGAATGCCGGTGCGGCTGCGATGGGCGACGAACTCGCCGAGGCGCAGGTGGCGCGACAGCCCGGAGACCGTGTAGTGGCCGGCGGCGATCGTGCGCACATGCCCGCCCTGCGTCACGGAGAATTCCGGATTGGCATAGCGGGCCGCAAGGCTGGCCATCTGGGTCAGTTTCGGGGACAGCACCTGCATGTGCGACATCTCTTCCGCCACGGTTGGACGTTCTCAGGCTCAGTTCGAGCCGCCGAGGACCTTGATCGCGCTGCTCAGCGAGGATTCGCTGTCACGCATCAGCGAGCTGATGCTCTCGAAGGCGCGGTTCACCTGGATGAGCTGAGTCATCTCACCAATGCCGTTGACATTGGAGTTTTCCAGATAGCCCTGCATGACCGAGACTTCCGGATTGTCGACAACCGGCTGCGGCTCGTCGACCATCGACACGCCGCTGTTTTCGAAGCGAACGAAGCCTTTGGTGATGTCGGCGGTAAAGAGACCGATCGTCGCCACCTGGCGATCGTCCTGGATGACCTTGCCGTCGGCGCCGACGGTCGGCGGGCCGCCTGCACGGTTGAGCTGGATCGGCGCGCCGCCGGCATCCAGCACCGGATAACCGCGGACCGAGACGAGTTCGCCGGTTTCCTTGATGGTAAAGCGTCCGTCCCGGGTCAAGACCTGGCCGACCGGGGTGTCGATGGCAAACCAGGCATCGCCCTTGATCGCGAAATCAAGGGTATTGCCCGTCTGCGACAGCTCGCCGTTCTTGGTCGACAGGTAGTCGTTGCCCTGGTTGACGAAGGCGATCTTCGCGTTGATGTCGTTCTGCGTCTTGCTCAGAACCTCGTCGAACTTGACCTCGGTGGCGCGGAAACCGACCGTGTTGAGGTTGGCCATGTTGTCGGCGATGGTCGTCAGGCGGCGCTCAAGCGCCATCTGCGAGGACAGGGATACGTATAATCCGGATTGCACTTAGCTGCCTCCGAGCTTCAAGGAATTGATGGAAATGAGAAGGTCCGGCGAAATGCCGTAACCGGACGAGGAACCGAAAACCGCCAGCGGATCGTAGCTTTCCGAAGGGTTTTCCATTTCCCACATCGCGGTGAAACGCTCCAGGAACTTGCCGGTCTTCTCGGTGTCCTGGAAGTCTTCGATGTCGAGCACCTGCTCGAGAAACTCCGCCTGCTTGTCGATGTTGGAAGCGGCGAATTCGGTTGGCAGCTGCAGCGTCGTGCGCACCACCTGGCCCAGCGCATCATCGGCGAGGATGTCCATGGCCGAGGTGATCTTCGACGCGTTGCGCTCGAAGTAAAGCGCCAGGCGCACGCCGGTATTGTCGTTGCCGGCCTGCTGCTCCAGCGTCTCGCGCATATAGAGATCGACCACGCCCTTCTGCGCCCGGTCAAACGACGTCGCCGCCGTGCCATGGGCCTCGAAGTTGAGCGAGGTGGCGAGGTTGGCATAACGACTGTCGGTCAGCTGCTTGGCGAAAGCCTCGTCGCTGGAGACGCCTTCGGTCAGAACCTTGCGGATGAAGGCCTTGGCATAGGCCATGTCTTCCAGTCCGTGCGCCTTCAGCGCGTAGTTGTAGAGACGCGTGTCGGCCATGAATTCGTCGACGGACTTGATGTTGCCGATATTCGCCAGATAGTACTCGGTCTCGCGCGCCACGTCGGGTGCCTTGGCGACGCGCTCGATCGATTTGTCGATATTCTGCGTAATCTGCTGATAGCTCGTATAAGTCGTCGTCACGGTCGTTGCGCCTTTCGATGGACAATCGGAAAATGCGTCCGTTATCGCCCTTCTTGCGGCAAATGGCTTGCGCGAAGCTGTCTGTAGGTTCACAAACCGTCAACGCCCCGGGGTTCAGCCTCACGCAAGGCAGGACCCGTAACGCTTGTGCTGAAAAGCAACGTTCAGATGCGGGCACACTATGAATATCATTATCGGATTTGTCATAACCGTCGGCTGTGTCCTTGGGGGATTCATGGCCATGGGCGGCCATCTCGACGTCCTCATCCAGCCGTTCGAACTGGTGATCATCGGCGGTGCCGGCGTGGGTGGCTTCATTATGGCCAACCCGATGAAGGTCGTGAAGGATACCGGCAAGGCGCTCGGCGAGGCCTTCAAGTACAAGGTTCCCAAGGAGCGCGACTATCTCGACGTGCTCGGCGTGCTCTACTCGTTGATGCGGGATCTCAGGACCAAGTCGCGCAACGAGATCGAAGCCCATATCGACAACCCCGACGAATCCTCGATCTTCCAGGCCGCTCCGACGGTTTTGAAGAACAAGGAACTGACGTCGTTCATCTGTGACTATGTCCGCCTGATCATCATCGGCAATGCCCGCAGCCATGAGATCGAGGCGCTGATGGACGAGGAAATCAACACCATCCTCTACGACAAGATGAAGCCCTATCACTCGATGACGGCAATGGGAGACAGCTTCCCCGCCATCGGTATCGTTGCGGCGGTTCTCGGCGTCATCAAGGCCATGGGCAAGATCAACGAGTCCCCGGAAGTTCTCGGCGGTCTCATCGGCGCCGCACTCGTCGGCACCATGCTCGGCATCTTCCTGTCCTATTCCGTCTGTAACCCGCTGATCGCGCAGATCAAGGGCGTGCGCACGAAACAGCATCGTCTCTACATCATCGTGAAGCAGACGCTGCTCGCCTACATGAACGGTTCCGTTCCGCAGGTGGCTCTCGAATACGGCCGCAAGACCATCTCGTCGCACGAGCGGCCCTCGATCGACGCGGTCGAACAGGAAATGATGAACCCGGGCGGTGAGAACAAGGCGGCATGACGATGACCGAACTCAACACCCAACCCGAGCCCGTGATGGACCGGGCCTTGCTGGCGCGCCTGACCGGGGCGCTCGGCGACCGAGCGACGGTCGCCAAGCTCTGCTCGGAATTCGGCGACGTCTATGCGGGCTTCCTGCCCGACATCTTCCACAGCGAGACCGGCCTGACGATGGAAGTCGCCTATGCCGGGCACAGCACCGGCCTGATGAGCGACCTGATTGCCGATCTCGGCGACAATGTCGTCCTGGCCGACACCCAGTTGCGCAATTGGTGTCCGCATTTCGTGCTGGCCTGCGGCAACAGCTTCATCATCACCCTGATGGAAAACCTTCTGGGCGCGCTTCCTGAAACGATCGAGGAGCCGATCCATCGGCCTCTGTCCCAGATCGAGATCGATCTCTCCTCGATGGTGTTCGACAAGATCGCCAACGTGCTGCGCTCGGCAGTGAATGCACCGGGCGGCTTCGAACCGTTGATCGAAAAGCCGCACAATGCCGAGGACCGGCCGAAGCCGGACAGTGACCACGTCGACGAATATGCTGCCACCATCAAGATGCGCATCGATCTCGGCCCGGTTTCCTCCGAATTCTACCTCGTCGTTCCGCAGAAGGCGTTGCTGAAGACGGTGGTGACGGTTCCGAAATCGAAGAACCAGATGTCACGCAACAAGAAGGAATGGGCCGAGCAGATCGCCGAACAGGTGCGTCGCTCGCAGGTGACCCTGCAGGCCAAGATCCGGCTGCAGACGCTGACCCTCAACACCATTTCCCGTCTGGTTGCCGGCGACGTCATTCCCTTCCGCGACAAGGGCGACGTTATGGTCGATGTCAGCGCCAACGGCAAGGACATGTACCGCTGCGAATTCGGCCGGGCCGGTGAACACTACACCGTGCGGGTGAAGGACAATGTCAGCAGCGAAGACGAAATATTGAAGCATTTGATGGGCTAGGCCTTCCGAGCAGGCTTTGGCGACAAGGCAGGTTGGGGCAAGTTTCAACGGGAATAATCAATCCATGGCTACGAAGAAGACACCTAATCTCGAAGACGACGCGCTGGCGATGCCCGGCAGCGACACCGATTTCGACCAGGCGATCGACGACCTGCGCGGCGTGCTGAAGAATGATGCCGAAGGCACCCTGCCGGATATCGGCTCCGATTTCGGTGGCGGCCTCGGTGACGAATTCGGTCTCGGCGAGACCAAGACAGACCCGTTGTCCTCCTTCGAGAGCGACTTCGGCGGCACGCTCGGCGCGCCGTCCACCGATTTCGGCGGTGGCGACGCTTTCGGCGGCTCCTCTTTCGGCGGCGACGCCTCCTTCTCGGCTCCGTCGAGCGCACCGGCGGAACCCGGCAGCGCGCTGACCGCCAATCTCGACCTCATCATGGACATCCCGATCGATGTCCAGATCGTGCTCGGCTCCAGCCGCATGCAGGTCTCGGGCTTGATGAATCTCGAAGAGGGCGCCATCATCGCGCTCGACAAGAAGATCGGCGAGCCGGTCGAGATCATGGTGAACGGCCGGCGCATCGCGCGCGGCGAGATCACCGTTCTGGAGAATGACGATACGCGCTTCGGCGTCAAACTGATAGAAGTGATGGGTAGCAAGATGTCCTGACCCCTGACCCGGGCCAGAGAGGAAAGACCATGATGGACTTTGACGATTTCGGCGGCGCCATGACGGGCAAACCGCTGTCCCAGGCGGACAAGGCAGCAGCCGTGCTGCTCGCCATGGGCAAGGGCGTGGCCGGAAAGCTGCTGAAATACTTCACCCAGGCCGAGCTGCAGACGATCATCGCCTCGGCCCAGACGCTGCGCACCATTCCGCCGGATGAACTGCAGGAGCTCGTCAACGAGTTCGAGGACCTGTTCACCGAAGGCACGGGTCTGATGGACAATGCCAAGGCGATCGAAAGCATCCTCGAAGAAGGCCTGACGCCGGAAGAGGTCGACGGCCTGCTCGGTCGCCGCACCGCCTTCCAGGCCTACGAGTCCTCGATCTGGGACCGTCTGCAGGATGCCGATCCGGATTTCATCGCCAAGTTCCTGATGCGCGAGCATCCGCAGACCGTGGCCTATATCCTGTCCATGCTGCCGTCGGCCTTTGGCGCGAAGGTGCTGCTGAAGCTTCCCGAGAGCCGCCGCGCCGACATCATGAACCGAACCGTCAACCTGAAGAGCGTCAGCCCGAAGGCCGCGCAGATCATCGAGAACCGGGTTCACGATCTGATCGCCGAAATCGAGGCCGAGCGCAATTCGACCGGTTCGGCCAAGGTTGCAGAACTGATGAACGAGATGGCCAAGCCGGAAGTCGATACCCTGCTCAATTCGCTAGAATCGATCAGCAAGGAAGCCGTCAACAAGGTTCGCCCGAAGATCTTCCTGTTCGAAGACCTTCTGGTCATGCCGCAGCGCAGCCGCGTCATGCTGCTCAACGACATCTCCGGCGACATCCTGACGATGGCGCTGCGGGGCGCCACCGCCGAGATCAAGGAATGCGTGCTGTCGGCAATCAGCCCGCGCTCGCGCCGCATGATCGAGTCGGACCTCCAGAGCGGCACGACCGGCATCAATCCGCGCGAAATCGCGATTGCCCGCCGCGCCGTCGCCCAGGAAGCGATCCGTCTCGCCAATGCGGGCCAGATCCAGCTCAAGGAAACCGAAGGCGACCAACAGGCCGCCTGAGATCCGGGCGATCGTTAAAAAACCGTGACTTTGAGCGCCCGCCGATTGTATGCCAATCGGCGGGCGTTTAGCGTTGCGCCGAGAGGAGACCGGTTGCGGCGGCGTTCCAGGCGGCAAGATCGCGTCGGGGGATGTTCCGTCCCCCTTACTCCCAGCAAGGGGTTCCGGTGGCAGGCCCGCTTCGACCGGCTGGACAAACGAGGGAAATGGCGTGTCCGACGATCAGGACAAGGACAGCAAAACAGAAGCCCCGACAGAGAAAAAGATGCGGGACGCCGCGGAGAAGGGCAACACGCCCATATCCCGCGAAGTCCCGATCTTCGCCTCGGCGCTCGCCTTCTACCTCTATCTCGTCTTCTTCCTGCCGGCCGGTGTCGCGCGCATGGGCGAAACGCTGCGCGATCTCTTCGAGCAGCCGGACCAGTGGTCGATCAACTCTGCCACCGACGTCATATCGCTGTTTGCCCATCTCGGCTGGGAATCGAGCGCGCTGCTGCTGCCGGCCGTGGCGCTGATCATGCTGTTCGGCGTCGGCTCCAACGTCTTGCAGCACATGCCGAGCTTCGTGCTCGAGCGCATCCGGCCGCAGGCCTCGCGCGTGTCGCTCTCCAAAGGCTGGGAGCGGCTGTTCAGCGTCACCGGCCTGGTCGAGTTCGGCAAGTCGCTGTTCAAGATCATCATCGTCGCCACCATCATGGTGTTCGCGTTGAGATCCGAATATTTCGGCACGCTGGATGCCATGTTCTCCGATCCGCAGGTGATGTTCGTGAAGTTCGCGACGATCATGAAGAAGATCATGATCGTCATTCTGCTGGCGACCTTCGTCCTGGCCGTCGTCGACTTCTTCTGGACGCGCCATCACTGGTACACCCAGCTGCGCATGACGAAGCAGGAGGTCAAGGACGAGCACAAGCAGTCGCAGGGCGATCCGATCGTCAAGGCCCGCCAGCGCTCGATCGCGCGCGACCGGGCGCGGCGTCGCATGATCAGCAACGTGCCGCGCGCGACGCTGGTGATCACCAACCCGACTCACTTTGCCGTGGCGCTGCGCTACGTGCGCGAAGAGAACGAGGCGCCGGTGGTGGTCGCGAAAGGCCAGGATCTCGTCGCGCTCAAGATCCGCGAGCTTGCCCGCGAACACGATATCCCCATTTTTGAGGACCCGCCGCTTGCCCGCTCCATGTTTGCGCAAGTCTCGGTGGATAGTGTCATCCCGTCGATATTTTACAAAGCCGTCGCGGAACTCGTCCATCGGGTTTACGCCGCGAAGGCGCAGAAGAGACGGGTGCGCTAACTGCGATGAAAAAATGCCCCTACACCTCCCAGCGTGAACGCATCGTGGCCGAAGCGATCAGCCCCGTGGCCACGGAGTTGCGCCTGCTCGATGCGGCGGACCTGATTTCCCTGCTGCGCTTCGAGCTGCACGGGAACATCGCGGATCTCGTTTCGTCGGCGGCCGAGCTCTATTTCCATCCCGGAACGGTGAATTTCGGCGCAGGCGGCGAATACCGGCTCGAATGGGGCGGTCAGCCGGAGGTCGTTCTCGATCTCGAGATCAAGCCGAAGGACGTGACCATCTACGCGCAGCTGAAGCTTGCCGACGAGCATGCCGGCCTCGAGATCAACCATATCGCCTTCCAGCAGCCCTCCGGCGACCCGGACGAGAACACCCGCATGCTTGAGCGCAGGCTGCAAGAAGCCCGCTTCGTCAAGACCCGCTCCGATTCGCTCTATTCCTAAGCTCTGTCGGCAATCTCAGGTGATGTAGCCGAGGCGAATCGCCTTGGCGATCGCCTGGATTCGATTGACCGAATCAAGCTTGATCGTCGCCGATCCCAGATAGGCGTTCACCGTGTGCACCGAGAGTTTCAGGTGGTCGGCGATCTCTTCGCTGATCCGCCCGTCTCCGGCGAGCTGCAGGCAGGCGATTTCGCGCTCGCTTAAGGCCTCCGACGGCATCGCCCGGCGCTCGTCCAGCTGCAGGATCTCGGTCATCAGCTTGCAACAGCGCCCATGCACGTCGAGGATCACCTCGCCCGGCAGGTCGACCGCCCCCGTGGTCGGAAAGACGATGTAGCCATTGCCCACGGCGCCCAGCCTTACGGGAAAGGCGATACCGGAAAAGGCAAGGACGCGCGGCTCGAGGTGCACGACGAAGGGCACGAAATCGGACGCCTCGGCGAAACTGTCCTTCTCCTGCGCGCTCCACATGACCGGGAGCAGCGAGGCCTCGATGTGGTTGAGCAGGATTTCGGAATAGGCGGCGATGAATGGCTCGCTGCCCATGCCGTGGGCCGCCGGCCAGTTCTCGTATTCCGCCAGCAGGCGCCGCTTGGACGGCATGCCGGTTCCCGTCACCCGCAGCACCGCGAAACCACGGGCGTGCAGCGCGCGCTGCAGCGCCACGAGCTTCGGAAAGATGTCGGAGCGGGACGTCACCTGACGGGAGGTCGAAGCCCTCAAATCCTCCCTTACGGTATCGAACGGCCCTTCCGGATACGCCATGCCTGCCCTTGCCCTTCCTTCAAACGAGATTGTTGCGTACGGCGTAGGCGATCGCCTCGGAACGCGTCTTCGTCGCTGTCTTGCGCATCACGCTGGTGATGTAGTTGTTGATGGTGTTCTTCGAGATGCCGAGAATGGTGGCGATCTCGTCGCTGGTCTTGCCCTCGGCGATCCAGAAGAGACACTCAAGCTCGCGCTCAGTGAGCTCGAAGTCACGGTCGCTCTTTTGCGACTTGCGGCTCGACAGGCTCACGCAATAGCCGGCGAGCAAGCCGACTTCGCGCAGCAGCTCGGGCGACAGCACAAGATTGTCCCGAAACAGCAGCATCAGCGCGAGCCGGGTGCGCCCGACGTTGACGGTCAACGAGCAGTATTGCCGGCTGGTGCCGAGCGGGACGTCGGCGTCGTCTGGAAGCAGATCGAACTTCGGCTGCAGGACGGACAGGCATTTCTCGAGTTCGGTGGAGCGGGAATAGGTCGCCTCGATCTCGCTCTCCAGGCGCCTCACCAGATCGAAGGGCCAGTTGGAGGACACGACGAAGTTCAGCCCGTGCTCCTGTACGAGGTCGTAGCGGGCGAGAAGGAAGTGCGAGGCCCCGACATAATCGCTCAGGATGGCGAGGCTCGCGCTCATGTGGCCCGCCTGCGAAGCGATGGCAAGCTTGCGAATCAGCTGATCGCGCGACGAAAGCCGAGGCGGTGCATCGGCTGCCACCGCAGGCGCCTTTCTGCTTCCGATCGTATCCCCGGATAGCTCCGCGTCCATTCTGTTGCCCCCTCAAGGACGAAACGTTGATCGCGTTTTCTCCGCGACAAACACCCGGACTCCCGCCGTCATCCGGATGCCGCTTCGCTCGTTCTTGTCAGCTAACGAATCACAGTCATGGTAGAAGATAAAGAGCCAAAGATCACAGCCAGGAAACGTTACAGCCCAAACTTGGATATTGTGCAAAGCTCACTCGGGCCGCCGGCCCCCGTGCCCCCGCGCGCACCCGGCTGGCCTTTGCGCGCTGCCGATGCGTCCGCAGCAGCCGCCTAAATGCGAAGACCGCGCCGGAGGTCCGCCGCGGTCTTGTCATTGCTCTTTTGTTGCCGCTCAGGCTGCCTTGTCGACGGCCCACTTGCGAAGGATCTTGGCGGCCCGTTCTTCGGAGATTTCCACCATCCGCGACAGGCGACGCTCCGGCCCTTCCTTGACCCGGCGGTTGAAGCCGCCATTGGCATCGTCGTCCATGGTGAGCAGGTCGTCGGTGCTGTCGAAGCCGAAGTCGGCGCCGAAGCCTTCCATGAGCGAGCTTCCGGGGGCGCCACCGAGTGCCGGCGAGAAGTCGGGCAGTTCGAGACCTGCGGCTTCTTCGGTGCCACCGGCGACCGCAGCCGTTCCACCGCCTGCGGCGCGGACCATCGGACGGATGCCCATCCAGACGATGAGGAAGGCGACGGCGACGAAGGCCAGGGAGTTGATGATGCCGCCGAGATTGCGGTTGAGCGTTTCCATGAAGCCCGGGCCGGATGCCGATTCCTGCAGCAGCTGGTTTTCCAGGAAGTCCATGGCCGTCAGCGTGACGAGGTCACCGCGGTTCGGATCGAGGCCGGCGGCGGTCGAGACGATCTTCTGCATCTCGGCCAGGTAGGCGTCGATCTTGGCCTGGTCGACCGGTTCGCCGACCATGGTGGCGATGCGGCCCTTGTTGACGACGACGGCGACCGAGATCTTCTCGACGGTGTAGCTGTTCTTGACCGTCGCGACCGTCTTGCTGTTGATCTCGTAGTTGGTCTGTTCTTCTTTCTTGTCCTGCTCATCGGAGGACTGCGGACCGCCGGTCGAACCCTGCACGTCGCCCTGGGGAATGTTCTGCTCCACGGTGGCGGCCGAATCAGCCTGCTTGCTCTGGGACTTCTGGTTTTCCTTGGTCACGCGCACCGAACGCTCGACGCGGGATTCCGGATCGTAGATGGTTTCCTGGATCTGCTGCGTGTCGGTGTTGAGCTGCGCGGTGACGGAGGAGCGGAAATTGTCGAGGCCGAGGAAGGGAGCCAGAGCCTTGTCGATATTGGATTCGATTTCCTGCTGCACCGACTGGACAACGCCGAGGGAACGGCTGGCCGCACCGCCGCTCTCATCGCCCGAGGCGAGGAGCTGGCCGGTCGAATCGAGAATGGTCACATCCTCGACATCCAGACCCGGGACCGAGGAGGCAACGAGATGGCGAATGGAAGCTGCCGACTTGCGGCCGGTTTCGGTCGAGGCACGAACCATGACCGAGGCGGTCGGCTTCTGCTCGCCGCGACGGAAATTGCCGACGTCGGGCATGACGATGTGAACGCGGGCGGCGGAGATGCCGCTGATCTGCTGGATGGTGCGGGCCACTTCGCCTTCGAGGGCGCGCACGCGCGTCACTTCCTGCATGAACGAGGTGAGGCCGAGTGAACCGACATTGTCGAACAGCTCGTAACCGGCGTTCGTGCTGTTCGGCAGGCCGCGTTCGGCGAGCAATAGACGGGCCTTGCCGGTCATGCCGACCGGAACCTGAACGCTCTTGCCGTCGGAGCCGACCTCAAAATCGATGCCGGCTTCTGCAAGCGCGATGCTGACCTGATTGAGATCGGTGGTTTCGAGACCGACATACAGCGTCTCATAGGCCGGCTTGTTGACGAAGATCGCTGCTGCAATGACGAGCGAGAAAGAAACAATGGCAATGCCGGCCATGGCCAAGAGCCGGGTCTGGCCCAGCGACGCCAAGTTCTTAGAGACTTGAAGTAATTGATTTAACAGATTCATTCTGTCTCGCACCATCAACAAGAAGGGTCTTGGGGCTTTTGCCCTTGGCGAGACACTAGAAATCGAAACTTGTGCGAACGTTTCGTAGCGGTCGGAATGCCGCCTTCATCGCGGCAAATCCTTTCAGAATCTGTGGGGGTCGCGGCGGCGCGGTTTGCGCGCCCCGGCGTCAGAAGAAGTCAAAATCACCGGCAGCCTTGGTGAGCGGCTGCGAATGACCGTGGCGCAGGCCGGAACCGAGTGCCTTCTGCATCTCCGCAAGCTTGACCAAGCTCAGAGCCGTCGTCATGTCGACAGCCCAATCGGCCGGGATGGAGCCCGTGATGGTATCGATGAACTCCGCCAGACCGCGGGCCTTTTGAACCGCGAGATCAATGCCTTGCAGCACCTTGATGCTGTCGGGCTGCTCAAGCACCTTGGCACCGCCGAGCTCGAGCAGTTGCGGCTCGATGCGCTCGATCAGATAGGCGACATCGTGCAGTTCCGATACGACGCGCATCATGATTTCCGGCAATGCCTCTTCCACGATGGCCTTCTCCGCTATGTTTTCTTTTGGCATCCGGCTTCCAATACTTAAAAAAATTCGATCGAACTCTCGACAGGTTTCACTACAGGTGCCGGACGCTGTTCCAGCGCCACCGTCTTCTGCGTTTCTGCGCCCGTCAGCGGGTACTGCCGTGCCCGGCCGCTGACCGGCCAGTATTCAAGCTTGCGGCCGTGCTCTCCGCCCGTAGACGAGCCGACCACCTTGATGCCTTCGTCGCGCAGGAACTGCATGGCGAAGGCCGCATTCTGTTCGCCGACGTTGGAGAACGTTGCGATCGTCTTGGCCCCACCAAAGACCTTGGCCTCGATGCGGTCGCGACGGGCCCCCTGCTTCAGGAGGCCGTTGATGAGGAGTTCCATGAGGTGGACGCCGTAGCGGGTTGCATCCCCGCCACCGGATCCAGCGTTTGCCGAGCCGGGCAGCAGGAAATGGTTCATCCCGCCGACACCCGCCATGGGGTCACGCAAACAGGCAGCCACGCACGATCCCAGGATGGTAGACAGGACAACGTTGGGATCGTTGACGACCTTGTACTCCCCCTGGATAATATGAACGCGCCGAGCTGCACTGTCGTCAATCATTTCAGCGCTCCAAATACCGCTTCGATAGCGGCCTTCATCTTCTCGATCGTGAACGGCTTTGCCAGCACGTTGTTGGCACCAAGCTGAGCCGCCTTCTGCACCAGAGCACGGTCGCCCTGGGCGGTCAGGATGATGAAGGCCGCCTTCTTGGTGTTCGGATTGGTGCGGACGTGTTGCAGGAAGACCAGTCCGTCCATCTTCGGCATGTTGAAGTCGGAGATGACCAGGTGATGCGGCTGTTCGGTCATGATCTTCATGCCCTGTTCGCCATCGCCGGCAGCAGTGATCTGCTTGAAGCCGAGCTGGGTCAAGGCGTCACTCAGCAGCAGGCGACTGGTCACCTGATCGTCGACGATCAGAACTTTGATTTTTTCGGCTAGAGACATTTATTCGATACCTTCTTTTCGGGCGGCAGTAAGTTTGAGGATCTCCTCCCCAATGGAACCAAGCGGCAATTGCTGTTCGACGGCGCCCAGCTCATAGGCGACGCGGGGCATCCCATAGACAACGCAGGTCTTCTCGTTCTGGCCGAGCGTGCGCGCACCGGCGTGGCGCATCTTCAGCAGTCCGGAAGCCCCGTCGCGGCCCATGCCGCTCAGGATCACCCCCACAGCATTTCGTCCCGCCAGTTCCGCAACCGAATCAAACAGCACGTCCACCGAAGGACGATGTCCGTTCACCGGCGGTCGATCGACCAGCCGGCAGCTCGGTGCAGAGGCATTGACCACCTGAAGATGGCGGTCGCCGCCGGGGGCGAGATAGATCTTGCCGATCTCAAGTCTGGCTCCGTCGATCGCTTCCTCCACGACCGGGGCGCAGAGACGATTAAGGCGTTCTGCGAAACTTTTGGTAAACGTCGGCGGCATGTGCTGCGTAATCACCGTCGGCGGGCAATTGCGCGGGAATTTCTGAAGAACGGCGATCAGCGCTTCCACACCGCCGGTGGACGAACCGATCGCGACGATCTTGCGGCCGACGCGGAAATCATTCGCCGGGGTCGGCGCGACGGGCGCCATCTTGGCCACGGCATGGTAGCGATGCTGCGAGCGCGCCGCGGCCTTGACCTTCTCGGCCAGATCGATGAACGGGCGGGAATCGCCCGGGACCGGCTTGCCGACGCAATCAAAGGCACCGATCTCCAGGGCCGCCAGCGTGGCCTCGGCGCCGCGGTGCGTCATGGTCGAGACCATGATGACCGGCATGGGCCTGAGCTTCATGATCTTGTCGAGGAATTCCAGGCCGTTCATGTTCGGCATCTCGATGTCGAGGGTTACGACATCGGGATTGAGCTGCTTGATCGCGGCACGGGCTTCCATCGCATCGCCGGCCTGGCCGACGACGCTGACTTCCGGATCGGAATTAAGGACGGCGGTGATGAGCCCGCGCATAGTCGGGCTGTCATCGACGACGAGAACGCGTGCGGGGCTGCTCATGTGCGCGCTCCCACATATTTGCCGGTATAGCGATAGGTCGTGATACCGATATTGTCGAAGTGGTTCTTGGAGTCGCCCGATACGCGCTCCGAGTGACCGATATAGAGGTAACCGCCTTCCGGCAGCAGGCCGGCAAAACGCGACCAGATGCGCTGCTGGGTCGGTTCATCGAAATAGATGACGACGTTGCGGCAGAAGATCACGTCGAACATGCCCTTGAACGGCCACTGGGCCATCAGGTTCAGTTCGTTGTAGGTGATCAGGCGCTTCAGCTTGTCATCGACCTGGAACTTGCGGCGACCGTTGACCTCGACTTC
>DAIMJJ010000009.1:0-31875 GCA_036722275.1 Rhizobium sp.
CGGTCGTCTCTTATGGCAAGCACTATTCCGGCGCCGAAATCGGCATCGGCCAGTCGGCCGAAGGGTATGAACTGCCGATCCACTATTGGGACCCGTCGATCGCACCGGGCGCCATCGACGTCTATCGCGGCGCCATGTTCCCGGAATGGGACGGCGATTTCCTGGTCGCCGCCCTGAAATACCAGCTGCTGGCGCGCATCGAGCGTGACGAGAACGGCGTCGTCACCGGCGAGGAACGTCTGTTCGACGGCGACTATGGGCGCATCCGCGACGTCAAGGTCGCACCGGACGGGTCCGTCCTGCTGCTGACGGATGAGGAAGACGGCCAGCTGCTGCGCGTGAGCCGAGCGACCGCCCCCTGACCGGCGGCGCCGTGACGGACGAAGGCGACCGCACCGACGGCAAACCGCACCGTACCGCCGCGGCGTCTGCCCGGCTTGTCGGTCCCGGATCGAGCTGTTAGGCCTCGCCTCTTGTCGTCGCGTGCAACAGGTCGCTCATGTCTCGCATTCAGGCCAACCTCATCCTCCTTCTTGCTGCTGCGATCTGGGGCGGCGGCTTCGTCGCCCAGTCCGAGGCCATGGAATGGCTCGGGCCCAACTGGTTCAACGCGCTGCGTTTCCTGCTTGCCGCTCTGGCCGTGCTGCCGTTTGCGTGGCGGGAGGCAAGACACGCGGAGCGGCCGCTTTCGGCGCAGGATTACGGCTGGTTTCTCCTCGTCGGCCTGTCGCTGCTCGCCGCCCAGAGCCTGCAACAGATCGGCATCCAGACGACGAGCGTCACCAATGCCAGCTTCCTCACCGGCCTTTATGTCGTGCTCGTGCCGCTGATTGCGGTTGTGGTGCTGAGACGCCGGCCGCACTGGGTGATCTGGCCGGCCGCCCTCATCACCGTTCTCGGCATCCTACTGCTCAATGGCGGCTCACTGTCGGCGCTCGGTGAGGGCGATAGTCTGATCATGCTGTGCGCCATCTTCCTTGCGGTGCAGATTACCCTGACGCCGATCGCCATCCGAAACAACGGCCGGCCGCTGGCGCTGGCGACCATCCAGTTCTTCGTTTGCGCTGCCGGCGCGGGAAGTGCCGCCGTCGCGCTCGAACCGATCAGCATGGGAGCGATCACCGCGGCGCTTCCGGAAATCCTCTACGGGGGCCTCCTCTCCTCGGGTGTCGCCTTCGTCCTGCAGATCATCGGCCAGCGCTATACCTCCGCCTCGCAGGCCGCGATCTTCCTGTCTTCGGAGGCGCTGTTCGGCGCGCTGTTCGGCGCCCTTCTGCTAGCCGAAACCCTGCCGGCCATCGGTTATGTCGGTTGTGCGATGATTTTTGCCGCCATGATGCTCGTCGAACTGGTGCCGGAACTCACGCGAAGACGCGCGCCCGCCGCCTGACGGCTATTTACGCCACCCCTAAAATACGACAAGTTTTCCTAAGGAAGAAGCCAGCGAGCCGCAAAAATACATCGCCAGCGATGCATTAAACGCCGAAAGAGCAAAATATTCCTCTCCCGACGCTGGAGACACCAATGCTCACGCGTCGGACCCCATCGCCACCGCTGGTGGTTGGAAAAGTTTCGCTTGCCAATTTTTAATAAACCAAGCACTCTTCGCCCGTTCGGGCAATTTGCGAGCACGGGAAGACCTTATAATACATGCGCGCCGGAGACGCTATAAGTTCCGGGCAGGTTATGCACTACAGAAGCGAGTATACTTGCTTTTTTTGGGGCGTAACTGCGGCAACAGGGGCGCCTTTCCTCAAAAATCGAGAAATGCCTGTCGAGAACCCGGATACGGGAAACATTGCAATGCTGCCCCGCCGACACAGGGCAGAGAGAAAAGGACCTGACGCATGGCCGAGACTGGCACCGTAAAATTCTTCAATACCGACAAGGGCTTCGGCTTCATCAAGCCCGATAATGGCGGCGCAGACATCTTCGTACACATTTCCGCCGTCCAGGCTTCCGGCCTGCAGGGGCTTTCTGAAAACCAGAAGGTGAGCTTCGACACCGAACCGGATCGTCGCGGCAAGGGCCCGAAGGCCGTCAACCTGCAGATCGCCGGCTGACACCAGCATTTCGCTTTTGCATTCGCATTGCGGCCCGGCAGGTATGCCGGGTTTTTTTGTTCAGGCTCCGTTCAGCCTGCGCTCCCTACCCTGCCATCATTGTCCGTTGCATGACGGGCGCCCCCATTGCAGGCCACAGGAAGGCAAAGCCATGAACACCATCGCAAAATACTCCCTGCTGGCGGCCGCGATTGCCATTGCGCCGCTCGCCGCTTCGTCCGAGGCCATGGCCGGCGACTACTATCGCCGCCATCACAATCAGGACGTTCTCGCAGCCGGCGCCATCGGCCTGGCCGCAGGACTCGTCACCGGCTCCGTGATCGCCAGCCAGCCGCGCACCGTCTATGTCGAGCCGGAGCCGATCTATGTCGAGCCCGCCCCGCGCCGTGTCTATGTCGCCCCGGAACCGGTCTATGTCGACGACTATCCGCCGGCCCCGCGCCCGGTCTATGGAGCAGGCCTCGAACCCTGGACGCCGGAATGGTACGACTATTGCTCGGCCCGCTACCGCAGCTTCAACGCCCGTTCGGGCACCTATGTCGGCTATGACGGCCGTTCGCACTTCTGCTCCGCCGGCTGAGCCGGCAGCCCGCCTTATGCAGGAAATGCGCCGCAATGCGGCGCATTTTTCGTTTCGGTCCCGGCCTGCGCCTCAGATCCCGCGCAGGAAGGGATTGCTGCGGCGCTCCTCGCCGATCCGCCCGCCCGGGCCGTGGCCGCAGATGAAGCCGACATCGTCGCCGAGCGGCAGCACCTTGTCACGGATGGAGTTGATGAGCGTCTGGTGATCACCGCCCGGCAGATCGGTGCGCCCGATCGAACCGGCAAACAGCACGTCACCGACATGGGCGAAGTTCTGGGCGCGGTTGAAGAAGATCACATGGCCCGGCGCATGGCCCGGGCAGTGAAACACCTCGAACACGTGGTCGCCGAAGGACACCTTGTCCCCTTCGTTCAGCCAGCGATCCGGCACCGTATTGCGCACCTTCATCGGCACGTTGAACATCAGCGCCTGCTGTTCGAGCTTCTGCAGCAGCGGTTCATCGTCCTTGTGCGGGCCGACGATCTCGATCCCGAGCGCTTCCTTCAATTCTTCTGCGCCGCCGGCATGATCGATATGCCCGTGGGTGAGCCAGATCTCCTTGAGCTTGATGCCGTTTTCCTCAAGCGTCTTTACGATCACGTCGACGTCACCGCCGGGATCGACGATCACGCCCTCTCGGGTATCGCTGTCGAACAGGATGGTGCAGTTCTGCTGGAAGGGGGTCACCGGAATGATCCCGGCCTGCATTTGTCCCATGGGGCGGCTCCTTCTGTGTATCGGCTGCGCATAACATGTTCGCAGTCAAACTCAAATCATCGCGTTCACCGGCTAAACTGTGCGATCCTGGTAATTTCGTTGGAGTTTTTCGCCGTCTGCGCTTAGTTTTGCCGCAAAACGGCTATCGGGCTCCCGCCAGGAGGAGTGCCGTTCACCGAACATGAGCAGCCAAGGCCTCGCGGTTCAAGCGACCGCGGGACCATGGCGCCAAAGGAACAAGGAAGCAACAAGTGGCTCGACAGCCTGCGGGCAAGACTGCCAGGAAAGAATTGCCGGAAATGCCGGTCGTCGATGACAAGACGATCGATTTCGAAACGATCGAACTGCTGTTCTTCGCCTATCGCGATTTCGTCTCGGACCCCGATGCGATTCTCGCCAAGATCGGCTACGGCCGCGCCCATCACCGCGTCGTCTATTTCGTCAGCCGCCGGCCCGGCATGACAGTCGCCGACCTTCTCGCCATCCTGCAGATCACCAAGCAGAGCCTTGCCCGTGTGCTGAAGGAGCTGATCGATTCCGGCTACATTCGCCAGATGGCCGGTCCGGCCGACCGTCGCCAGCGCCGGCTTTATCCGACGCTCGCCGGGCGGGAACTGGCGCTGGCGCTGTCCGAGCCGCAGTCGCGCCGCATCGCCAAGGCTCTGGAAGGCTTCACGCCGGCCATGCGCGAGGGCGTGCACAAGTTTCTCGAAGGCATGAGCCGCGCGGGCAGCACCGCCGGCGACGAGACCGCCGGAGCGGAATGACATGGCCCGCAAGACCTTCATTGCCGATGATGCGCCGCATCTCCTGGTCGTCGATGACGACACCCGCATTCGGGACCTTCTGCAGCGTTACCTGTCGGAACAGGGCTTCCGCATCACGGTTGCCGCCGATGCCGGAGAGGCAAGACGCAAGCTCGAAGGCCTGCATTTCGACCTGCTCGTGCTTGACGTGATGATGCCCGGCGAGTCCGGCCTGTCTCTGACGCGCAGCATCGCCGCAGACAAGCAGATCCCGGTCATCCTGCTCACCGCCCGCTCCGAGGCCGAATCGCGCATTGCCGGCCTCGAGGCCGGCGCCGACGACTA
Source organism: Rhizobium sp. (assembly GCA_036722275.1). GTDB lineage: Bacteria > Pseudomonadota > Alphaproteobacteria > Rhizobiales > Rhizobiaceae > Allorhizobium. The sequence continues at coordinate 4,455 of DAIMJJ010000009.1, forward strand.
TCTCGCCAAGCCGTTCGATCCGCGCGAGCTGGTGCTGCGGATAAACAATATCCTCAAGCGCAATCCCGGCACGGACCAGCCGAAGATCGAGCAGGTCATGTTCGGGCCATATACGTTTTCCATCCTGCGCCGTGAACTGAAGCGCGGCGCCGAAGTCATCAAGCTCACCGACCGCGAGCAGGAGATCATGCTGCTGTTTGCGACCCGCGCCGGCGACACGATCCCGCGCCACGAGCTGATCGGCAATGATACCGAAGTCGGCGAGCGCACGATCGACGTGCAGATCAACCGGCTGCGCCGCAAGATCGAGGATGATCCGGCCAATCCGGTCTGGCTGCAGACGGTGCGCGGGATCGGCTACCGGCTGAGCATGGACTAGCACCGCGAAGGCGGCCAAGGGAAGTAAGGGCGAATGACGCTGTTCGACAGCATCCGCAGGGACAATGACCGCGCCCCCGGCGGCCTGCGCGGCCTATCGCGCTGGCTGCGGCATCAGCTGCCGACGGGGCTTTATGCCCGGTCGCTGCTGATCATCATTCTGCCGATGCTGATCCTCCAGACCGTGCTGGCCGCCGTCTTCATGGAACGCCACTGGCAGATGGTCACCGAGCGCATGTCGAGCGCGGTCACCCGCGACATCGCCGCCATCATCGCGCTGATCGAGACCTATCCGGACGAGGCCGACTTCCGCAACATCGTGCAGATCGCCCGCGACAAGCTCGCCATGACGGTGTCGATGGAGGAAGACGGTGAGCTGCCGGCACCCCGCCCGAAACCCTTCTTCTCCATCCTCGACCAGATCCTGTCCGACCAGATCGAGAACCAGATCGCCAAACCCTTCTGGATCGACACGGTCGGCGATTCCCGCCTTGTCGAGATCCGCATTGCCCTAGACAAGGGGGTGTTGCGCATCTTTGCCCGTCGCAACTCGGCATACGCGTCCAACACGCATATCTTCCTGTTGTGGATGGTCGGCACATCCCTGGTGCTGATCGTGATCTCGACGCTCTTCCTGCGTGGGCAGATCCGGCCGATCCTGTCGCTCGCCAAGGCGGCGGAGAGCTTCGGCAAGGGCCAGCGCCCGCCGGAGGGTTTCAGTCCGCGGGGCGCCGACGAGGTCCGACGCGCCGGCCTGGCCTTCATTCTCATGCGCGAGCGCATCGAACGGCAGATGGAACAGCGCACAGCCATGCTGACCGGCGTCAGCCACGATCTGCGCACCATCCTCACCCGCTTCAAGCTGCAATTGGCGCTCGCCGGCGACAATCCCGATCTCCAGGGTCTGAACCAGGACGTCGACGACATGCAGACCATGCTTGAGGGCTACATGGCCTTTGCCCGCGGCGAGGCCGAGGAGGACGTCGGGCAGCTGAGGCTCACGGAGCTCTTCGACAAACTCAAGGCCGATTTCGAGCTGCACGGCAAGACGCTGACCTACCGCCTCGAAGGCGACGACGAGGTGACCGTCCGCCCGAACGCCTTTACCCGTCTCGTCACCAACCTCGCTTCCAACAGCCGGCGCTATGCCGACCGGGTCGAGATCGAGGCCAAGCACAGCGCCAAGTGGCTGACCATCGTGATCGACGATGACGGCCCGGGCATCCCCGCCGACTATCGCGACGACGTCTTCAAGCCGTTCTTCCGGCTGGACGAGGCGCGCAATCTCGATGCCTCCGGCACGGGCCTGGGGCTGGCGATCGCCCGCGATATCGCCCGCAGCCACGGCGGCAACGTCACCTTGAGCGACAGCCCGCTCGGTGGTCTGCGCGCCACCGTGCGCGTGCCCGCCTGAAGCACGATCACGGAGGACCGCCATGGCAAGCAACTGGAGTGCGATGACCTGGTTCAACCCGCCGGCGCGCGACGAGACGACCGCCGATGGGCTCATCGTCACAACCGGCCAGGACACGGATTTCTGGCAGACCACGTATTACGGCTTCCGGCACGACAACGGCCATTTCCTCAGCCGCCCGCGCGCGGGCGAGTTTACCATGACGACGCGTTTTACCGGCCGTTATCAGACCCTCTACGATCAGGCCGGCCTAATGGTGCGGCACGACGCAGAGAACTGGCTGAAATGCGGGATCGAGTTCACCGACGGGCTTTGCCACATGAGCACGGTCGCCACCGTCGATGGCCGCTCCGACTGGTCGGCCTTTGCGCTGGGCGATCTGAATGGAGCACTCGACCTGCGCCTCACCCGGCTCGGCGACGCCCTGTTCGTCCAGTACCGCGCGGCGCCGGAGGGTTCCTGGCGCATGGCGCGGCTCGCCTATTTTCCGGCCGGTTTCACGACGCTCGATGTCGGGATCATGGCCTGCTCACCGCAGCGCGCCGGTTTCGAAGTGATGTTCCACGATTTCTCGGTTGATGATCCGGTGAGCCGCGACATTCATTGAGGAATGTCGACGAAAGACATCACATCATCTTCATGCCGTTCGGCACCGGCCGCTCGACGGACGCGAGCACGATCGCACCGCTCTCGTCAGCAAAGCCAAGCGTGAGCACTTCCGAGCGGAAGGGCCCGATCTGGCGCGGCGGAAAATTCACGACCCCCAGCACCTGCCGGCCGATCAGGCTTTCCGGCGTGTAATGCACGGTGATCTGCGCCGAAGATTTCTTGATACCGATCTCGGGCCCGAAGTCGATGCGGATCTTGATCGCCGGCTTGCGCGCCTCCGGAAAGGGCTCCGCCTCGACGATGGTGCCGACGCGGATGTCCACCTTCTCGAAATCGGCATAGCTGATCTCGGTCTGCACGGTCGTCACGTCGCTCATCCGGCCAGTTCCTCGGCGCGCTTGCGCGCAGCCTCGATCGCCTGGTCGAACAGCGGCTGCATGCCTTCATCGGCCATCAGGACCGACAGCGCCGCAGCCGTGGTTCCGCCCGGCGAGGTCACGTTCTGCCGGAGTTTCGCGGCGGCGTCGGGGGACTGGTGAAGCAATTCACCAGCCCCCGCGACCGTTTCCCGTGCGAGCCGCATGGCCAGGTCCGCCTGCAGGCCGGCTTTCCGGCCCGCCTCAGCCATACACTCGACGAGATAGAAGACATAGGCCGGGCCACTGCCCGACACCGCGGTCACCGCGTTGATCTGTTCCTCGCCCTCCAGCCACTCGACCGGCCCGGAGACCTTGAGCAGGCGATGGACGATGTCGCGCTGTTCGGCACTCACGGCAGCGTTGGCAAAGGCGCCGGTCACGCCGCGACCGATCATCGCCGGCGTATTGGGCATGGCGCGCACCATGGCGGCCGCACCAAGCTGCTCCTCCATGAAGGCGAGCGTCTTGCCGGCCGCGACAGAAACGACGACCGTACCAGGACCAACGAGCGACTTGAGGCCCGGCAGCACCGCGGCCATCACCTGCGGCTTCAGCGCCAGGAACAGGATGCCGGCTTTCAGATCGGCAGGGACTTCGCGCACATAGGTCGCACCGGCATCGGCAATCTGGGTGAGCATAGCCTCAGACGGACCGGGATCGATGACCGTCACCGACGAGCCGGGCACGCCGCTTTTCAGCCAGCCGGTCAGCATCGCGCCGCCCATATTGCCGGCGCCGACAAGCACCAGCTGCCCCATCGTCGAATACGTCATTCTCAAGCTTCCCCGGCCGTTTCGAACAGAACCGCCTCCATGGCGCTCTTGGCATCCATGCCAGACCAGACGACGAACTGGAAGGCCTGATAATAGGCCTCGCAGGCATCGATGGCGCTCGACAGCAGAACCTCGACCTGCCGATTGGTCGGTTCCGCGCCGCCGGCCAGCAGCAGCGACTGGCGGAAGATCACGACGTCTTCATGCCGCCAGATGTCGAAATGCCCCATCAGCACCTGACCGTTGATATGCGACAGAAGCTTGATGACTTCGTTGAACCGGGCATCTGGGATCTTGAGGTCGAAGGCGGCTGCCAGATGCAGCGCCTCGAACTCCTCCATCCACGAGAAGGAAACATGGTAATCCGCCCAGCGGCCGGCCACGGTCATGGCCAGCTCGTCCTCACCCGAGCGCTCGAACGACCAGTCGTTGTTCGAGGCAACGAACTCGATCATGTCGACCGGGTTGGACTGTCGTTCGAATTCATATTCCATCAGGCTCATACGGCACCTTCTTGACCGGGATGAATGCGGGACTCGAGTGGCGACACCGAAGAACACACGCAACTATACCGGAAACAACACTAGGAATGATTACCTATGGACCCCAGGATACAACACCCACCCTGTCCGAAACTTGCGAAGGTCCGTTTCGAATCATCATTTAAAATCAGTGTATAACGGCGAAGACCAAGTACCAGCCCCCGGAACGCGTTTTGCCCAACGGGTCTGTGGACAGTCGTTGCGGCATAACCTCTGCAGTCGGCCTTAAACGACTCTGGCCATTGGCTTTTTTCTCGCCGTCGGCATGTGGATAAATAACCTGTATGAACGCTCCACGGCCGCCGCCGAACGAAACGCCGTCCTGACATGAAAAAACCCGCCACGGCAACCGTAGCGGGTCTGATCCTAGCACGTTTCCGAACAAGAATCCCGGAAACTATGACCTTCTGGCCATCCGGAAGGCGGAATGCTCAGGCCGATTTTTCGGCGAGCTTGGCTTCCAGCGCTTCGATCCGCTTCAGCAGCGCATCATTCTCGTCCCGCGCCTTGATGGCCATTTCGCGGACGGCCTCGAATTCCTCGCGCTTGACCACGTCCATGCTGTTCAGCCAGCGCTCGGCCTGCGAATGAAAGGCGGTTTCCATCTCCTTGCGCACGCCCTGCGCGGCGCCGGCGGCATCGGTCATCAGCTTGGCAAATTCGTCCATAATACGGTTCGGGCCCGTCGACATGGCAGTGGCTCCTCTTGCGTTCGATCACCGGACGGTGTCCTCGGTAACAGCTGTTGAGGTAGGCATTCCACCGCCCTGTTGCAAGCGATTTCCGTGCATGGCCGAGCGCTGCCGCCCACGCGTCAAGATTCCATCTTGACCGTGCCATATCAGGACGCCATTTTCCGGCAACATTAGAGAAAGGTCACCCTTGACGTCAGCTGCCGAACTTCTGTCCATACTGACCTTCCCGGCCATCGATCCGATCGCCTTTTCAGTCGGCCCCCTGGCAATTCATTGGTACGGCCTGGCCTATGTCGCCGGCATCATGCTCGGTTGGCTCGTGGCCCGCGGCATGCTGCGCAACAGCCGGCTCTGGCGGAACGAAAAGCCGCCCTGCACCGCCGCCCATCTCGACGACTTCCTCGTCTGGGTCGCGCTCGGCATCGTGCTCGGCGGTCACATCGGCTATATCCTCTTTTACGACTTCGCCTCCGTCGCCGCCGATCCCATTCGCGCGATCCAGATCTGGAACGGCGGCATGTCCTTCCACGGCGGCTTCCTCGGCGCCACGCTCGCCATGGTGTTCTTTGCCCGGCGCAACGGCATTGCCCTGTGGAGCCTGTTCGACATCGTCGCCAGCGTCGCCCCACTCGGCATCCTGTTCGGTCGCATCGCCAATTTCGTCAACGGCGAGCTGTGGGGCCGCCCGTCCGACGCCCCTTGGGCCATGGTCTTTCCGACCGGTGGCCCCTTTCCGCGCCATCCGAGCCAGCTCTATGAGGCGGCACTCGAGGGACTGTTGACCTTCGTTGTGCTGCAGGTGGTCGCCCGGCTCTTCGGGGGCTTCCGCAGACCCGGCCTCGTCACCGGCTGTTTCGTCATTCTTTACGCCTTGTCGCGTATCACTGTGGAGTTTTTCCGCGAGCCGGACCCGCAGCTCGGATACCTCTTCGGCGGCTGGCTCACCATGGGCATGCTGCTGTCGCTGCCGATGCTGGCGGTCGGTGTCTGGGCGCTCTGGCGCGCCCGGCGCGCCGCGGCGGCGGACCTGAAGAGAATGTGAGGCGACCCCGATGACCACTGCCCTCGCCGACAAGATCAAGGCGCTGATCCTGGCCAGCGGCCCGATCAGCGTGACGGACTATTTCGCGCTTTGCCTCGCCGACCCGGAACACGGCTACTACAAGACGCGCAACCCGTTTGGCCGCGCCGGTGATTTCGTGACCGCGCCGGAGATCAGCCAGCTGTTCGGCGAAATGATCGGTGTCTTCCTGGTCGTCGCCTGGCAGCGCCACGGCGAGCCGCTCGATGCCCGCATCGTCGAGATCGGCCCCGGCCGCGGCACGATGATGGCCGACATGCTGCGGGTCATCGCCAGGCTCGCTCCCCGCCTTTATGAGACCGCGAGCGTGCATCTGGTGGAAACGAGCCCAGCGCTCCAGAAGGTTCAGCGCGAGACACTGTCGGCGCATGGCGAGCGGATCCGCTGGCACACGAGCTTCGACGAGGTTCCGGAAGGCTTCACGCTGATTGCCGCCAACGAGCTGTTCGACGCCATTCCGATCCGCCAGTTCGTCAAGACGCCCACCGGCTTTCGCGAACGCATGGTCGGGCTCGACGCCGAGGGCGAGCTCTGCTTTGCCGCCGGCGTCGCAACCCTTGATCCGGCATTGCTTCCGCCCCGCCAGATCGCTCCGCCGGACGGCGAGATCTTCGAGGTAGCCCCGGCCCGTCAGGCGGTCATGACCACGCTCTGCGACCGGTTGCGCAAGTGCCACGGCACCGCGCTCGTCATCGATTACGGCCACATGGTCAGCGGTTTCGGCGACACGCTTCAGGCGGTCCTCGCCCACGCCTACGACCCACCGCTTGCCCATCCCGGCATGGCGGACCTGACCAGCCATGTCGACTTCGAAAACCTCGCCCGAACGGCGCTCGCCGCCGGTGTGCACGTCAACGGCTGCATGTATCAGGGCGACTTCCTGGTCGGCCTCGGCATCGAGGATCGCGCCGCCTCTCTCGGTCGCGGCAAGGACGAGCAGACTCAGGCCGATATCGTCAAGGCGGTCGAGCGGCTGGCCGGTGCCGGAGAGGGCCGAATGGGGGAACTTTTCAAGGTTCTGGCCATTTCCAGTCCTGCGGTGAACCTGCCCCCCTTCAAGGGAGCCAATTGACAGGGGCAACGGCGATAAGCCAACATCGCGCCGACTGAAACAGCGGCAAGTCCCCCGTTTCCCTAGTCTTTTCAGGGGCAAGGCGTTCGAATCGACCGCCGGCCCCGTCGCGTCGGAGGCTGCCCATGCAGAACCACCCCTTGCCCGAACCGATCATCAGCCCGCTGTTTGATGAGGCAACGAGAAAGGGCATCCGTCACGGCTTCTTCACCCGCCGGGGCGGCGTCTCGGAGGGTCTCTATCGCGGCCTGAACGTCGGCCTGGGCTCGGACGACGCGCGCGAAAAAGTCGAGGAGAACCGTCGGCGCGTGAGTGGCTGGTTCGGCCTTGCGCCAGACAGGCTCGCGACCGTCAACCAGGTCCACTCCCCCGACGTCGTCGTCGTCGATGCGACCTATGACGGAAACCGCCCAAAGGCGGATGCGCTGGTGACGGCATCCCCCGGCGTCATCCTCGGCGTTCTGACGGCCGATTGCGGCCCGGTCCTGTTTGCCGATGCGGAAGCCGGTGTGATCGGGGCAGCCCATGCCGGCTGGAAAGGCGCGCTCGGCGGCGTGCTCGAAAACACCATTCTCGCCATGCAGTCGCTCGGTGCCCGCCGCGAGGCCATCACCGCCTGCCTCGGCCCGTCGATCAGCGGCGCCAATTACGAGGTCGGCCCCGAATTCGTGGACCGTTTCCTCGCCCAGAATGCCGACTTCGCCGTCTTCTTCCGCCCCTCGTCAAAGCCCGGCCACGCCATGTTCGACCTGCAGGGCCTGACGGTGAAGCGACTGACCGATGCCGGCATCCGCGCCGAGAGCCTCAACATCTGCACCTATGCCGATCCCGACAGCTTCTATTCCTATCGCCGGACCACCCATGCCGGCGAGCCGGACTACGGACGACAGATTTCCGCGATTGCCATAAGGGAGGACTGACATGGCCCTGCACTTCGACACGAGCGAATATGCCGCCCGCCTGGAGCGGTTGACCGCCCGCATGGCCGAGCAGAAACTGGATGCCGTCCTGCTCTTTGCCCAGGAAAGCATGTATTGGCTGACCGGCTACGACACCTTCGGCTACTGCTTCTTCCAGACGCTGGTCGTCAAGGCGGACGGGACTATGACGCTGCTGACCCGGTCCGCCGACCTACGCCAGGCCAAGCACACCTCCACCATCGACAATATCGTCATCTGGGTCGACCGGGTGAACGCCGACCCGACCATGGACCTGCGCAACCTGCTGAGCGACATGGATCTGCTGGGCGCCCGGATCGGCATTGAATACGACACCCACGGCATGACCGGCCGGGTGGCGCGGTTCCTCGACAACCAGCTCACCAATTTCTGCGAGATCGTCGAGGCTTCCTACCTGGTGAGCGAGCTCAGACTGGTAAAGAGCCCGGCGGAGATCCGCCATGTCGAGCGTGCGGCAGCACTGGCAGACGACGCGCTCGATGCCGCCCTTCCGCTCATCCGCGCCGGCGGCGACGAGGCAGCGATCCTGGCCGCCATGCAGGGCGCGATCCTCGCCGGCGGCGGCGACTATCCGGCCAACGAATTCGTGATCGGGTCCGGTTCGGACGCGCTGCTCTGCCGCTACAAGGCCGGACGGCGCACACTTGCGGACAAGGATCAGCTGACCCTCGAATGGGCCGGCGTCAGCGCCCACTACCATGCCGCCATGATGCGAACGGTCGTGATCGGCGAACCGAGTGCCCGCCACCGCGAGCTCTATGCGGCCTGCCAGGAGACGATCCGGGCGATCGAGGCGGTTCTGCGTCCCGGCTTCACCTTCGGCGACGTGTTCGACACCCATGCACGCATCATGGACGAGCGCGGCCTCGCACGTCATCGCCTGAACGCCTGCGGCTATTCGCTCGGTGCGCGTTTCTCGCCATCCTGGATGGAGCACCAGATGTTCCACACCGGCAATACCCAGCCGATCCTTCCCGACATGTCGCTGTTCGTGCACATGATCATCATGGACAGCGAGCGCGAGACCGCCATGACGCTCGGCCATACCTATCTGACCACCGCCGACGGCCCGCGGGCACTGTCGCGCCATCCGCTCGAACTGCTCCTTCGCTGAGATCGTGGCCGCTTATGCATCCGCTCTAAGGAATTGATAGGATTTTAACGTTATCCTCGTCTGATCCATGGAGGTGGCACGAGGACCGCAGCGACCATGAAACTCTCCCGAACGGCGACGGCCGGCCTGATCGCGGCTGCAGCACTGACAGCCTGCAACACGCCCGACGCCCTGGTGCCGCCCATGGAAATCGGCGACGGCGGCCAGCCCGTGAGCGAGAGCGAAGTGGCGCAGAGCAGCCAGACCGCCTATTCCGAACCCTCCTACGGCCAGAGCACTGCATTTTCGGAACAGGGCTATGCGCCGCGGCCGCAGAACTCGCTGGAAGCCCAGGCCGCAGCCCTTGCCTCAGGCCAGGCCAATCCGGTCGCCTCCCCGCCTCTTTCCGACGGCTCGTCGTCCGTTGACGCTTATCCGCAGGCCCCCGCCGCTACACAGCAGCTCGCGCCAGCGGAAGGCCCGCTCATGCCTCCGCCGGGAGCCGAGGAGGCGCAGCCGATCGCCCCGCAACAGCCAGCGCAGCAAGCCCCCCTTCAACAAGCGGCTCCGCAAGCGATATCCGGTGAGCAGGCTGCCCCTGCCCAGCCAGCCATTGCTGCCCTGCCCCCCGCCGGTGCCGCCGGCACCATCCGCTTCCTGCCGATCATCGGCGCGCCCGTGCAGTCGATCACGCCGCTGTCGCGCCAGCTCGGCGCCGAAGCCCGGGCCAAAGGTCTGACGATCAAGGGCGCCAGCGATCCGGCGAGCGAGCACATTCTCAAGGGCTATTTCTCCGCCTTTGGCGACGGACAGACGGTCACCGTGGTCTATGTCTGGGACGTGCTCGACAGCGGCGGCAACCGCCTGCACCGTATCCAGGGCGAGGAGAAGGTTCCCTCCGCCGCGACCGATCCGTGGGTCGGCGTTCCCGCCTCGCTGATGCAGCAGATCGCCACCAAAACCATGGGCGAATACACGGCCTGGCGGCAGGCGCGCCGCAGCTGAGCGGCGACGCTTAGAAAGTTTTCACGAAAAACCACTGCATTTCCGGCAAACCACTTGCATTCGGGGGGAAGGGCGCTAAAAAGCGCCCATCTCAGCATGACAACAGGCGGACCAAAATGAAGGTTTTCGCAGGTAATTCGAACCGGCAGCTCGCCGAGGCAATCTGCAATTATCTCAACGTACCACTCGGAAAAGCCAGTGTCAGGCGCTTCGCAGACCAGGAAATTTTCGTAGAAATTCAGGAGAATGTGCGCGGCGAGGACGTATTTGTCGTCCAGTCGACCTCCTTCCCCACCAACGATCACCTGATGGAACTGCTCATCATGATCGACGCGTTCCGCCGCTCCTCGGCGCGGCGCATCACGGCGGTGATCCCCTATTTCGGCTATGCCCGCCAGGACCGTAAACCCGGTCCGCGCACGCCGATCTCGGCCAAGCTGGTCGCCAACCTGATCACCGAGGCCGGCGCCGACCGCGTTCTGACCCTCGATCTTCACGCCGGCCAGATCCAGGGCTTCTTCGACATTCCAACCGACAACCTCTACGCCGTGCCGCTTCTGGCCCGCGACGTGAAGGAACGCTACGACACCAAGAACGTCATGGTGGTTTCGCCGGACGTCGGCGGCGTGGTTCGCGCCCGCTCGCTCGCCAAGCGCCTCGACTGTCTGCTGGCCATCGTCGACAAGCGTCGCGACCGCCCGGGCGAATCCGAAGTCATGAACGTCATCGGTGACGTGACCGGCAAGGACTGCATCCTGATCGACGACATCGTCGATTCCGGCGGCACGCTGTGCAATGCCGCCGAAGCGCTTCTCAAGAACGGCGCAACGAGCGTAACGGCCTATATCACCCACGGCGTTCTCTCCGGCGGCGCGGTTGCCCGCGTCACCTCGTCGAAGCTGCGCGAACTGGTGATTACCGACTCGATCCAGCCGACCACGGCCGTTCAGTCTGCCCACAACATCCGCGTACTGACGACCGCGAACCTGCTCGGCGAAGCCATCAACCGCACCAGCGCGGAAGAGTCGGTCTCGAGCCTGTTCGACTGAGGAAAGGCCGCGCTGCGCGCGACCACTCCTAGATCCGTCAACCTGCGGTTAACGGCTCCGTAATGAATTAAAGTGAGATTTTCCGCGGGCTTCTATGCCCGTGGAGGATCTAATGTCACCTAATTCTATTGCTGGCGCCAGGCTCGGCGCCCTTTCATCCGTGAAAGCGAAGTTTGCAGCCCTCGTCGTGGGCGCCACGCTGGTTTCCTGCCTTTCGGTCGGCGTGCTCAGCTACCAGGTCGGCAAGAGCGGCCTGATCGAGGCCAGCAAGCTGCGACTCGAATCCGTTGCCAAAACCCAGTCGAAGGACCTGAACGCCTATATCCGGCGGGTCGATCAGTCGCTCTCGGATCTGGCGCAGAACACCGCCATTGGCGAAGCGACGGAGATGATGGTCAACCTCATCCCGCTCGAGGCCAAGGACATCCGTCAGGTGTTCCAGCCGGCCGGCAAGACCATCGACGAACGCGTCGCGATCGACGGCACCAAGCTGAAGCTGCTCTACGGCGTACGCCATGCAAGCTTCCACGGTACCGCGGCGAGCACCTGGCGCAACACCAATGCCAGCGACGTGCTGATCGTCGACAATGCCGGCACGCTCGTCTACACCGTGACCAAGGGCAAGGAATTCCTGACCACCGTCAACGATCCGCAGAACGCCGCGATCAAGGACATCTACGACCGCGCCAATGCCGGCAAGCTCGACGAGACGCACGTCTCGGGCTTCACCGACTATCCCCAGGGCGAAGACGGCGTCTCGGCCCTGATCGCCAAGCCGCTCGCCATCTCCGTATGGGGCGAGACGGTCAAGAAGGGGGTCGTCATCATTCGCATCTCCGCGACCAAGCTCTCGGCCATGGTCGCGCCCGACGGTCTCGGCAGCAGCATCGACGAGGCGTTTCTGCTGAGCAGCGACGGCACGGTTCGCGGCGGAACAGTGAGCGGCGGTTCTGGAGCCAAGATTGCTCCGGAACTGCTTGCGGCCGCATCCGCAGGCGAAACCGGCTCAACCTTCGCCCAATCCGGCGATCACTCCTCCTTTTATTCCTATCTTCCGGTCGAGCTCTTTGGTCAGAAGCATCTTCTGGTCGTCGGCCAGGACGAGTCCGAGGTTCTCGCCTCGGCGAACGAACTGGCCTGGTGGGCCGTTCTGACGACGGTTGCCGTTCTGGTCGCCATGGGCGGCGTGGGCGTGGCGGTCTCCTCCAGCCTCACGCGGCCGCTCAGCGAACTCGCCCGCCTGATGAACCGGCTGAACGAGGGCGACAAGAACATTGCGATCACGGCAGCCGGCCGCGCCGACGAGATCGGCGTCATGGCGCGCGCGCTCGAATCCTTCCGCCAGAACGCGCTCGAAAAGGAGCGCATGGAAAGGGACGCCGTCGAGCGCGGCACCCAAATCGAGGAGGAACGCCGCCAGCGTGAGGCGGAAAAGACCCGCAGCGCCAAGGAGTTGGAGGATGCGGTCTCGGCACTCGCCGCCGGCCTGCAGAACCTTTCCGCCGGTCGCCTCAACCTGCGGATCGAGCGCCCCTTCGTACCGTCGCTCGATCATTTGCGCATCGATTTCAACGATTCGGTAGCGCGTCTCGAAGACACGATCCGCACGATCAGCGAGAGCGCCGACACGATCCGCGCCGGTTCCTCCGACCTGAGGAGCGCCTCGGAAGACCTGTCGCGCCGCACCGAACGTCAGGCTGCGGCCCTGGAAGAAGCTGCAGCCGCGCTCGGCGAGATGACCGGCTCGGTCAACGACGCGCTTGGGCGCTGCGAGACCGCGGTCAAGGTGACAGCGGATACGCTGGGCGATGCCAAGACCTCCTCCGTCGTCGTCAACGAGGCGATCGTCGCCATGGAGCGCATTGAAAGCTCGTCGGCCAAGATCCGCCAGATCATCGACGTGATCGACCAGATCGCCTTCCAGACGAATCTTCTGGCGCTCAATGCCGGCGTTGAAGCGGCGCGTGCGGGTGAGGCCGGCAAGGGTTTTGCCGTGGTGGCCCAGGAGGTGCGTGAACTCGCGCAGAAGTCTTCGGGTGCGGCCCGCGACATCAGCCAGCTGATCAACACCTCGACCACCAACGTCGCCGATGGCGTCGCACTTGTGCTCAAGACCGGTGAAAGCCTGCACAAGATCGAGACCAATATCGAGGCGATCAACAGTCATATCGGCTCGATCGCCCAGGCCTCGCGCGAACAGTCGCAACGTCTCGGGGAGATCAATGCCTCGGTCAACGATCTCGATCAGGTGACGCAGCAGAACGCCGCCATGGTCGAAGAGACGACGGCATCGGCCTTCGCGCTCGCCAACGAGGCGGACGGCCTGACCGAGCAGGTCAACAGCTTCGCGATCGACCACGTTTCGCGCGCGGCGCCCCGTCGCGCGGCCTGAACCGAACCGCCTCCGCGGACAGCCTGATCACGAGCCCCCCGGGAAGTACCCTTCCCGGGGGGCTTGGCGTTTCAGGACCGGTCTGTGGCCGAAGGGATCGCGCAGGCCTCGCCGCCGGAGAACAGCCGCGAGCGGGTGAGAAAGCGCCGCTCCCGGCCATTGTCGAGCGAGAACATGCCGCCGCGCCCCGGCACCACGTCGATGATCAGCTGCGTGTGCTTCCACACCGCATACTGGGAGCCGCTGATATAGACCGGCACGCCGCCGATCTCACCGAGCTTCACGTCGGTCTCGCCGACCCGGTATTCGCTCGTGGGATAGCACATGGGCGAAGAACCGTCGCAACAGCCGCCCGATTGATGAAACAGGATGTCGGGATGATCCACCCTGATCTCCCGGATGAAGTCGAGCGCCGCAGGCGTGGCGATGACCCGCGGCTCGTCAGGATTGCTCTCGTCGATCATGCAGTCCTCCGTCCAGAAACGACAAACCCTCCCCCTGCCCAGGGCAGGGAGAGGGCGGCGAGAGGCCAAAGCGGGGGCAAAGGACCTCACGCCTGTGGAGAGGGAGTCTCGGCTCAGAAGAAGCCGAGCGCCTTCGGGCTGTAGGAGACCAGCATGTTCTTGGTCTGCTGATAGTGGTCGAGCATCATCTTGTGGGTCTCGCGACCGATGCCCGACTGCTTGTAGCCACCGAAGGCGGCATGCGCCGGATAGGCGTGGTAGCAGTTGGTCCACACGCGGCCGGCCTGGATATTGCGGCCGAAGTGGTAGCAGGTGTTCGCATCGCGGCTCCACACGCCGGCACCGAGGCCGTAGAGCGTGTCATTGGCGATCTCGAGCGCTTCTGCCTCGTCCTTGAACGTGGTCACCGACACGACCGGCCCAAAGATTTCCTCCTGGAAGATGCGCATCTTGTTGTGGCCGCGGAAGACGGTCGGCTTGACGTAGAAACCGCCCGAAAGCTCGCCCGGCAGTTCGTTGCGATAGCCGCCGGTCAGGACTTCGGCGCCCTCCTGCTTGCCGATGTCGATGTAGGACAGGATCTTCTCGAGCTGTTCCGAGGAGGCCTGGGCACCGATCATGGTCGACATGGTGAGCGGGTCGCCCTGGATGACGGCCTCAACGCGCTTGATCGCCTTTTCCATGAAGCGGTCATAGATCTTCTCATGCACCAGCGCACGGCTCGGGCAGGTGCAGACCTCGCCCTGGTTGAGCGCGAACATGGCAAAACCTTCGAGTGCCTTGTCGAGATAGTCGTCGTCCTCGCGCATGACGTCTTCGAAGAAGATGTTCGGCGACTTGCCGCCCAGTTCCAGCGTGACCGGGATCAGGTTCTGCGACGCATACTGCATGATCAGACGACCGGTCGAGGTTTCGCCGGTAAAGGCGATCTTGGCGATCCGCGGGCTGGTGGCGAGCGGCTTGCCGGCTTCGAGGCCGAAACCGTTGACGATGTTGAGGACGCCCGGCGGCAGCAGGTCGGCGATGAGTTCGGCGAGGACCAGGATCGAGGCCGGGGTCTGCTCGGCCGGCTTCAGCACCACGCAGTTGCCGGCAGCAAGAGCCGGAGCAACCTTCCAGGCCGCCATCAGGATCGGGAAGTTCCACGGGATGATCTGGCCGACGACGCCGAGCGGCTCGTGGAAGTGATAGGCGACGGTGTCGTGGTCGACTTCGCCGATCGTGCCTTCCTGGGAGCGCACGCAAGCGGCAAAGTAGCGGAAGTGGTCGATGGCGAGCGGAATGTCGGCCGCCATGGTCTCGCGCAGCGGCTTGCCGTTGTCCCAGGTCTCGGCGCGCGCCAGAAGCTCAAGATTGGCTTCCATCCGGTCGGCGATCTTGTTGAGAATATTGGCGCGTTCGGTGGTCGAGGTGCGGCCCCACTTGTCCTTGGCGGCGTGGGCGGCGTCGAGCGCCAGATTGATGTCGTGCTCGTCCGAGCGGGCCACTTCGCAAAGCTTGCCGCCGGTCACCGGCGTGGTGTTGTCGAAGTAGCGGCCATTGACCGGCTCGCGGAATTCGCCGCCGATGAAGTTGCCGTAGCGCAGCTTGAACGGCGTGGTGCTGGTGGTCTGTACCTGAATGTTCATGCAATCATCCTCCCTGGGAAAGGTCCCTCCAGCGGACCTGTGGGGACGATGATCGCGGGGAAGCCGGGGCGGCGCCAGAGCGCCAAATCCATACCGCAGCGCACACTGTTTCAGGAATGCGACATATGCCGTCGCACGGCCTATTGCAGTGAAAACCGCTTCATCTTGCGGTGCAGGGTGGCGCGGCTGATGCCGAGGATCTGCGCCGCCTGGGAGACATTGCCGTTGGTGCGCGACAGCGCCCGACGCAGCGCCGCCCGCTCGGCATCATCGAGATCGGAGCCCGCATCGCCCCTGCTCTCGCGCAGGGCATCGGCAGCCGGAAGTCCTTGCGCAATGCGCTGGTCGTCGAGCTTGAGGGCAGCACGCGCTGCCTTGGTCGCCCCGAGGATGAGGTCGTCCTGATCCACGGCGATCAGTGCTGCGGCCGCAGCATGCGAAGTCGGCACCATGACGATGCGTGCGCCGGGGAATGCGTGGCGGAACAGGGTCGTCTCCACGCGCGCGGCCACGTCCCGCACCGCCTGCGACAGGATCGCCAACGTCATGTCGCTGACATCGTTGCGGCAGGTCGAGATGTCGAGCGCCGCCGTCACCCGGCCGAGATGGTCACGGATCGGTGCGGTGGCGCAGCTGAGTGCAATGTTGGAACTGAGAAAATGCTGGTCGCGGTGGATGATCACCGCCCGTTCGTCGGCAAGCGCCGTACCGATGCCGTTGGTGCCGACGCTCGCTTCGCTCCAGACATTCTGCTGCCAAAGGCCGAGCTCCCGGAACTCGGCGTCGTCGCCGGGCGCCCCGCGCCGGTCGAGCACGATGCCGTCGCGATCGGAAAGCACGATGCAGCAACCGGATCGCCCAACCGTCTGGTAAAGGCGGTCCACCTCATCGCTGCAGGCATGGACAAGATAATCCATGCGCTCGCGGGCGGAGCGGAACACGGCTTCATCGACCTGAACCGGCTTGCGCCCCTCCTCCGGGGCCAGCTGATGGAGATTGAGGCACCGGCGCCAGGACGCCGCGATCGGCGAGCTTGCGGCCGCAGAGCTCTGTGACGCGGTCTGATAGACCAGGTCCGAATGGCTGGATGGCTGGCGCATTGGCTCCTCCCAAAGCGATAATGCCTACATCATGGGATTCTTTCAATCACGATTGCCTAAAACAAGAGCAACGAAACATGGTGGCAGCGGAGTGTCGCAAATCTGCGACAAATCCGCCAGCGCACTTCCAGCCTTCGTCACGCGACCTTTCTCTCTGGCATGAGCGTGGCCTCCGCGCCAGGTCCGGCAAACGACGGGATGGCCGATGGCGGCACCCGCACGAGCTCACCCACCTCCGCCCGCGCCAGCGGCTTGCCGAAATAGAAGCCCTGGACGCCCTCGCAGCCGGCATCGAGCAGGAAGCCCAGCTGCTGGGCATTCTCGACGCCTTCGGCCAGCACCGGAATGTCGAGGCTTGCGGCCAGGATCAGCGTCGAGTGCACGATCGCGGCCGATTGGCGGCTGGTCGCGACTTCCTCGATGAAGGCGCGGTCGATCTTGATCTTGTCGAAGGGGAAGAGCTGCAGGGTCGACAGCGATGAGTAGCCGGTCCCGTAGTCATCCATGGCGATCTTGACCCCAAGTGCCTTCAGCTGGCGGATGATCTGCAGCGCATGCTGCTGGTCGGCGACGATCCCCGATTCGGTGATCTCCAGTTCCAGCCGGTGCGGCGGAAGGCCCGTGCGCTCCAGGATCGCGCCGACCAAGCCCGGCAGATTGTCCTTGGCCAGCTGCTGCGGCGCCACGTTGACGGCGAGCCGCAGCGGACGTTTCCAGCTCGCAGCCTCGCGACAGGCCTCCTCCAATACCCACTCGCCCAGACGGATGATGAAGCCGGTCTTTTCCGCGATCGGGATGAACTCACCCGGCGACACCCGCCCTCGCTTCGGATGGTTCCAGCGCAGAAGCGCCTCGAAGCCAATGATCTCGCCGGTCCGGACATTGTTCTGCTGCTGATAGACGAGTTCGAATTCGCCGCGATCGAGACCGCTGCGCATTTCCATGGCAAGGGCATTGCGCTCGCGCGCCTGGCGGTCCATCGACAGGTCATAGAAGCAGACCTCGTTCGTACCGGTCGCCTTGGCGCGGTACATCGCAACATCCGCCTGCGCCAAGAGGTCATCCAGCGTTTCGCCATTGTCGGGAGAGATGGAAATGCCGAAGCTCGATCCCACGCTGACCGTGACCCCGTCCCAGACGATCGGCTGGGTGATCTCGCGGATGAAGCGCTGGGCAAGCTGCACGGCATCGCCGCGACTGAAGTAACGCGAAGAAACCGCGACGAACTCGTCGCCGCCGGTCCGCGCCAGGAACTCGCCGTCCCGCAGCTTGGCCGACAGGCGTTGCGCCACCGTGCGCAGCACATGGTCGCCGGCCGCATGTCCGTGGACGTCGTTGATCTCCTTGAACCGGTCGAGATCGAAGGTGAGGATAGCCAGCTTGGCGCCCTTGCTGTCGGGCCGCACGAGCAGCTGCGTCACATGCTCGAGGAAGCCGGTGCGGTTGGGCAGTCCGGTCAGGGCGTCGTGAAGCGAAAGATGCCTGTAGCGGGCAAGACTCGCCTGGGTCGCCTGCAGGTCGATGACATAGGTCGTCGCGCCGAGCGTCAGGATGACGACGGTGATCGCCACCACCACCACCGTCATGATCCCCTCGTTGAGGGTGTGCAACGGCAGCGCGGCAGTTGAATCCGGAACGACGGTGACCGCCGTCATGCCGGTGAAATGCGTGGCCGCGATCGCCAGGATCATCGCCAGCGCCCCGCCATAACGGCAGAACCGCGTCACCGGCCGCGCCACCCTGTTGGTGGCGACGGCACCGAAGGCGGCGGCAAGAATCAGCGAAGCGACGACATAGGTCGTGTCCCACGCCAGATGTCCCTGCACCTGATAGGCCGACATGCCGAGATAGTGCATGGCCGCAATCCCGAGACCGACCAGAGCGCCACCGGCCTCGATCAGGGCACTGCGGGCCGCCGTTCCGGCAACCGCGAAGCCCGCTGCGGCCACGAACACGGCACTCGCCAGCGAAATCAGCGTGACCTGCGGTTCGAAACCGACGGCAACTCCGGTTTCATATCCCATCATCGCCACGAAATGCGTGGTCCAGATGGTGCAGCCGCCGATGACGCTGGTCAGCGCCAGCCAGCTCAGCCGCGCAATGCCGCGATTGCTCCTGACGCGCGAGAAGAGCCGCATCGTCAACAGCGATCCAAAGACACAGATAGCGACGGCAGAAATGAGGAAGACCGGATCGTGATCGATCGCGATGCAGGCGAGGATGTTCAGCATTGGGGTCCAGCCGATGTATTTTCGAGGTTGGAGATATGGCAAACATCAATTTCCAAAGGCTTTCGGCGGATGGTTACCGCTTTTCCTTTCTCGCAATCGGACCCTTGCGTGACATGGCGTGCGGCGCATGCGAGGATATCAGCCTTGAAGCCGCGAAAACCGCCGGCAAAAGCTTGCCTTGCGGACACTTCTGGTCTATAGCGCGCCGTCCGTGTAGACACCCTTGGAGGCAACGCGGACGGGGTTCTCTCTGAGGCCTCAGGTTTCTGCGGGCATCACAGCGTATGCCGGCGAGACTCTCCAAACAACCTCGAAAGGAAATGCCATGAGCCACTCTTCTTACGAGCTCAAGGCCGAGGCGCGCGAACGGGTAGGTAAGGGGTCCTCCCGCGAACTTCGCCGCAACGGTTTGATTCCCGCTGTCATCTATGGTGACAAGCAGGCCCCCATTGCCATCTCGCTCAACACCAATGAAGTGACGAAGCGTATCCACGCCGGCGGTTTCATGACCACCGTCGCCACGATCGACGTCAACGGCGAGAAGATCAGCGTCCTGCCGAAGGACTACCAGCTTGATCCGGTCCGCGACTTCACCATGCACGTCGACTTCCTGCGCGTCTCCGCAGACAGCAAGGTCACTGTGGAAGTTCCGGTTCACTTCATCAACGAAGAGAAGTCGGCCATCAAGATCGGCGGCGTTCTCAACATCGTTCGTCACGAAGTCGAGCTGCACTGCCCGGCCAACGACATTCCGGAATTCATCACCGTCGACCTCGCCGGCCACAAGATCGGCGACAGCCTGCACATCTCGCATGTCAAGCTGCCGGCTGGCGTGACCCCGGTCATCACCGACCGCGACTTCACGATCGCCACGATCGTCGCCCCGGCTGGCGGCGTCTCCGAAGGCGAGACCGAAGAAGCCTGATCCGATTGCGGCAATCTGTTGCCAATCGACGAGCCCGCCTCCTTCGAGGCGGGCTTTTTCGTGTCGGTTATCCACAACGGCACAGCTTTCGCGAAATCTATGGGCAGGTGCTTTAGCGAGATTTAATCAATTCGTGAAAGCCTGCGTCCTCATCTCATGGCGAAAATCAGGGAGCGCAACGTCTTGGCAGTGATCAAGGACCGTCAGATATGTGATGGGACAACCGTGGCATGACCCGGTCGATCGAAAGCCGATTCCTCGCCATCGTCGCGATCACCGTCTTCATCCTGGTGGTGCCGCTGTTCGCGCTGTTTCTGACCCTGGCCTCCAACCGGGCGGCCAAGGAGCTTCAGGATCACGTCGACATCCTGCTCTCCACCAATTCCCAGGCCCTCGCCAAGCCGATGTGGGACTTCGACCGCGAAGGCGTCGAACAGATCGCCGCCACCATCATCACCGCCAATGCGGTGACCAAGGTGCAGGTTCGCGACGCGTCGGGCGGCATCAATGTCTCCATGCCGCCTTTGCCCGTCTGGCCGAAGAGCGGGGTCGAATCGAAATCCCGTGAAATCTTCTACGACGGCGTCGAAGGCCGCAAACCCGTCGGCACGATCACCATCTATTATAGCCGTTTCGATGCCTGGTCGTCGCTGCGCGACGCCGAGGCGCTGCTGATCAGCATCTTCCTCGTCGCCGTGCTCGGCGTTGTCCTGGCGGCAATCTTCGGCAACCGGCTGATGATCATCCAGCCGCTGATGAAACTGACGGCGGCGATCGAGGCCACCCGCCAGCTCGGCTCGCGCCACCACGTTGACTGGCAGTCGAACGACGAGATCGGGCGGCTGGCCAAGAGCTTCAACGCCATGCAGATCCAGCTGGAGCAGGAGGAACGGGAACTCAAGCTCGCCCACCGCCGCGCCACCGACATCTACAATCTGACCCCGGCCATGCTGTTCTCGCTCGACGAGCACGACCGCATCACCGGCGTCAGCGACTACTGGCTGCTCGCCACCGGCTATCAGCGCAACGAGGTTCTGGGAAAGCGCTTCGCCAGCTTTGTGCATGAGGATGTGCGCGACAGCTATGTCGAGCGCAAGCGGCAGGGCCATCGCGACGGCGCCGTCGTTGAGAGCACGACGAAATTCGTCTGCGCCGATGGTAATCTGATGGACGTCCTCATCGTCGGGGCAAGCAAGGAAGGCAGCGGCAGCGAGAATGGCCTGTCGCTCAGCGTCATGACCGACGTGACCGCCCTCAAGCAGTCCGAGGCCCGCAATCATCGCCAGGCGATTACCGACCACCTGACCGGCCTGATGAACCGCCAGGGCTTCGAGAGCGCCCTTGATGGCGAGATCCGCCATACCGACGCCATGGGCGGTGAGCTCGCCTGCATCTTTGTCGATCTCGACCGCTTCAAGTGGATCAACGACAATCTCGGCCATCAGGCGGGCGACACGGTGCTGCGCATGCTGGTCGAACTGATGCGCCCGCTTCTGCCTTCGGGTGCCGTTGCAGCGCGCCTGGGTGGCGACGAGTTCGCGGTCCTCTTGCGCTCCGACCGGGTGGAGCAGGAGGCGCTGGAGCTCAGCCATCGCCTGTGCGCCATTTTCGACGAACCGCTTCTGGTCCACGGCGCGACCGTTCGCCTCAGCGCCAGCATCGGCGTCGCGCTCTATCCGCGCCACGCCGCCAATGCCGCCGAACTGCTGCAGAAGTCGGACATGGCCATGTACAGCAAGAAGCGTGACGGCAAGAACGGCGCCTTGCTCTACGATCCGCTGATCCAGGACACCACGCGCCATCGCGCCGCCATCGAGCGCGACATCGAGGCCGCCCTCGAGGCCGACTGGTTCGAAGCCTATTTCCAGCCGATCGTCGACCTCGCCACCGATCGCGTGGTTGGTTACGAGGCTCTGCTGCGTCTCGAGCATCCGATCAAGGGCACCCTGCCCCCCGGTGACATCATCAAGGTGGCGGAAGAAACCGGCGCCATCACCCGCATCGGCAACCGGATCCTGGAAAAGGCGCTGGCCAATCTCGTCGAGATCTCGCGGGCCACCGGCAATGACGAGGCCTATATCGCCATCAACTTCTCGCCGCTGCAGTTCGACCAGACCCTGCCGATCCGGCTGGCGGCCCTGACCTCGCGCTACGGCATCGCCCCCCATCGCCTGGTGATCGAAATCACCGAGGCAACGCTTCTGCACGACAACCCGCAGATCCGCACCATCCTCGACGAATTCAACCGCTTCGGCTGCCGCATCGCGCTCGACGATTTCGGCACCGGCTATTCGTCGCTGAGCTACCTCAACCGCTTCCCCGTCGACATCGTCAAGATCGACCAGTCCTTCATCCGCTCGCTGTCGGCCGATGAGCCGGACCTCCAGCACAAGAGCCGCATGTTGGTCGAGGGCATCACCGCGATCTCGCACAAGATGGAATGCTCGGTCGTGGCCGAGGGCATCGAGACCGAGGAACAGCGCGAGATCCTGCGCCAATTCGGTGTCGACCGCGGACAGGGCTACCTGTTTGCCCGGCCGCAGCCGGTCAGCCGCCTGATCAAGACCGAACAAGACAAACACGACCGCAGGAGCTCGGTCGCCTGAGTTCACGCTAACATATGGAAGGAAAGTGCCTGTGAGGATTGCCACATTTCTTCTGTCGCTCGGACTCGCGACGGCCGCGAGCGCCGAGACCATTCGCTTCACCACCGAGGACTACCCGCCCTACAATTTCCGCGAGGGCGGCGAATACAAGGGTGTCGGCTACGAGCAGACGATCGAGCTGATGAAGTCGGTGAAGGCCGACTACACGATCGAGATGATGCCTTGGGCGCGAGCGCTGTCGCTCGCCGAAAACGAACCCATGCACTGCGTCTTCACCACCGCCCATATCGCCGAACGCGACAAGCGTTTCAAATGGGTCGAGCCGCTGGCCATCGATCGCAATGTGATGATTGCCAACAAGGCGTCCGGCATCAAGCCGCGCACGATCGAGGAAGCCCGACAGTACACGGTCGGCACCCAGCGCAACGACTACACCCAGGATCTGCTCGAACGGAACGGCTTTCCCAAGATCGATCTCGCGACCGACCTGAAGCTGACCTTCAAGAAGCTGATGAGCGGGCGCATCGACCTCATGCCGATTTCCGACCGCTATTTCGAGGCGCTGCGTGCGGAGGGCAATGCGATCGAGGCCCTGTTCGTATTGTCCGAACAGAAATTCGCCATTGCCTGCAACATCGACTTTCCCGATGCGCTGCTGGCCCAGATGCAGGCGGGCCTGGACAGGCTGATTGCCGACGGCACGCAGAAGACGATCTTCAAGAAGTACAATATGCCGACCGGCGAGTGACGGCCGCCGGCACGCCGGCGGAAAAAGCGGGTTGACAAGACGAGGTGACAAGGCGGGTTGACAAGCCGGCCGTTTCGCGGTGCTGAAGGATAACCTTCACCATCGACGGACATGGCTCATGATCATCCTAGCGGGGCTCGGCAATCCCGGCGCAAAGTACCGCGACAATCGCCACAATATCGGTTTCATGGCGGTCGACGCGATCCACCGGCGCCATTCCTTTTCTCCCTGGTCGAAGAAATTCAGGGCGGAGATCGCCGAGGGCGAGATCGCCGGCGAAAAAGTGCTGCTGATGAAGCCGCAGACCTTCATGAACCTGTCGGGCGAGTCGGTCGGCGAAGCCATGCGCTTCTACAAGCTCGGTCCCGGCGACATCGTCGCCGTGCATGACGAGCTCGACCTTCTGCCCGGCAAGGTGCGCATCAAGGTCGGCGGCGGCCATGGCGGGCACAACGGGCTGAAATCGCTCGACGCCCATTGCGGCAAGGACTACCGGCGCCTGCGGCTCGGCATCGGTCACCCGGGCGACAAGGACCGCGTGCACGGCCATGTGCTCGGCGACTTCGCCAAGGTCGACCAGGTCTGGCTGGAGCCGCTCCTCGACGCCATTGCCGACAATGCCGACATGCTGGTCAAGGGCGAGGACGGCAAGCTGATGAACAAGCTGGCGCTCGCGACCGGCGGCAAGGAGGACGAAGCCCCCGCCAAGGCCGAGAAGCCAGAAAGACCCGCAAAGCCCGTCGGGCAGTCCCATATCCGCCAGGCACGCGGCAACACCCAGCAGCCGAAGAAGCTGCCGGAAACCGGGCCGATGGCGGAAATGCTCAAACGCATGTTCGGCAAGAAGGACGACTAACCCCATGTCGAACACCGTCGAAGTTCGGCCGCTGCAAAAGAGCGATTTGGCCGGCCTGCTCGCACTCTATGCCCAACTGATCGAGGACGACCTTCCGATCACCCCTGCCCTCGCCGAGACCCGGTTCGACGAAATGCTCGCACGCGAAGGACTGACGGTGTTCGGCGGCTTCGTCGATGACGCTCTCGCCAGCACCTGCGTGCTGATCGTCGTGCCCAATCTCACCCGCGGCGGCATGCCTTACGCCTTCATCGAGAATGTCGTGACCGATGCGGGTCACCGCCGCACCGGCCTTGGCCGGCGGACGGTCAAGACCGCCATCGATGCGGCCCTTGCGGCCGGCTGCTATACCGTCCGTCTCCAGACCGGGGGTACGCGCGAGGGCACGCTCGACTTCTACCGCAACTGCGGCTTCGAGCTGACCAAACACGGCCTCGAAGTGCGCCGGATCCCGCCCCGCTCCGCCCTCCCCGGCTAAGCCCGACAAGCGGGGCCGGGCGTTGCGTTTCCGAGAGAGCATGGCCGATTGATCACTACTCCTCGGGCTCGGTCGTGAACATCAGCGGAAAACCGGCCTCCTTGCCGAGGTCGGTCGCTTCCTTCGCCTTTGTCTCCGCGATGTCGCGCGTGCAGACCACGACCACGGCAGTCCCGAACTTGTGCGCCGTCATCATCACGCGGCGGCCGGTTTCCTCGCTCATCCGGAACACGGCCTTCAACACCATGGTGACGAATTCCCGCGGCGTGTAGTCGTCGTTGAGCAGCAGCACCTTGTAGAGCCTGGGCCTCTCGACCTTGGGCCTGGTGACAGTCTTCGGTTTCAGGGCAACGTCATTGTAGCTCATGGCAAGCGCTCCCGCGATGGCATCGGAAAGGCGGGCCGGACGTGGCGGCCAGCGGGCACGAACATAGCGCATCAGCGCACTGCGGTCGACCATGGGCCGGGGGTGTCAAACCCGGCCAGACACTTGACCGCATGGCTCCTTTATCCCATAGGCGTGGGCAACGAAAATTCCAAGCTAAGCAGGTATTCTGGCCATGGGCTTCAAATGCGGTATCGTCGGCTTGCCCAATGTCGGCAAGTCCACTCTCTTCAACGCGCTGACGAAGACGGCGGCGGCTCAGGCCGCCAACTACCCGTTCTGCACCATCGAGCCGAACACCGGCGAAGTGGCCGTTCCCGATCCGCGCATGCAGAAGCTCGCCGAGATCGCCGGCTCGAAGGAAATCATCCCCACCCGCATCTCGTTCGTCGATATCGCCGGCCTGGTGCGCGGCGCCTCCAAGGGCGAAGGCCTCGGCAACAAGTTCCTGGCCAATATCCGCGAAGTCGACGCCGTCGTGCACGTCCTGCGCTGTTTTGAGGACGACGACATCACCCATGTCGAGGGCCGCATCAACCCGGTCGGAGACGCCGAGACGATCGAGACTGAGCTGATGCTCGCCGACCTCGAAAGCCTGGAGCGTCGCGTCGAGCAGACCCGCAAGCGCGCCACCGGCAAGGACAAGGAAGCAACCGCCCAGCTGCCGGTCATGGAAGCCGTCATCAAGCTCCTGCATGACGGCAAGCCGGCCCGTCTGCTCTTGAAGACGCTCGCTCCGGAAGAGATCGAGATCCTCAAGGGCCTGAACCTCTTGACCTCGCATCCGGTGCTTTACGTCTGCAACGTCGCCGAGGCGGATGCCGCAAACGGCAACCAGCACACGGAAGCCGTCGCCAAGATGGCGGCCGAACAGGGTGCCGAATGCGTGATCATCTCCGCTGCGATCGAGGCGGAGGTCGCCCAGCTTCCGGAAGACGAAGCCAAGGACTTCCTCGATGCGCTGGGCCTCAGCGAAGCCGGCCTCGACCGGCTGATCCGCGCCGGCTATCACCTGCTCGACCTGATCACCTATTTCACGGTCGGCCCGAAGGAATGCCGCGCCTGGACCATCGTGCGCGGCACCAAGGCACCGCAGGCCGCGGGCGTCATTCACACGGACTTCGAACGCGGCTTCATCCGCGCCTTCACCATCTCCTATGACGACTACATCGCCTACAAGGGCGAAGTCGGCGCCAAGGAAGCCGGCAAGGGCCGCGACGAAGGCAAGGAATACGTCGTCCATGACGGCGACGTCATCCACTTCCGCTTCAACACCTGAGCCTTTCGCGGCTCTCGTTTCCTGAATTTTCGGTTGCCGTCCCTCACCGAAGGGGCGGCAGTTTTGCTTGCAGCGACGGCGGCAGGGTCAGGACGACAAGGCGACGGAACCACGGCCAGCCGACGCCGATCGTCAGCACCACGACACCGACGATCAGCAGCGTGACGAAGACATAGACGTCGAGCGACAGGTTCGCCTTGTCGAACAGCGTATAGATCGCATAGCCGAGCGACAGCAGGCCGGAGGTCACGAAGGCGCGCCAGTCGATGATCAGGCCGACCGCCATGAACAGCGTGACAATGGCGACCACCTTCAGGGCCTCGGCACTGCCGGCATTTTCGGAGAACACGGCAAAGCCGTCCAGATCGCCGATGAAGACGAAGGACAGCATGGCATAGAGCAAGGCGGGTGCCGCGCCGAGATGCAGCCAGAAGGCCACGTCCGAGTTGCGCGTCTGGCGCGCCGGATCCTTGAGATCGAAACGCATCGCCAGGGCAAACAGCCCGAGAGCGGCGACGAGCAGGATGATCGAGGTCGCGAGCGGATGATGCAGGATGAACTCCGCATCGCCGGTGACCACGGTCAGCAGGTAGAAGAAGAACGCGAGCGCCAGCCCGCAGGCGGTCATCAGCGTGAGCGCCAGGGATAGCGGCACGCGGTAACGCCAGTAGAAGACGGCGAGCAGAAGCGGGAATGGCGCGACATAGGCCAGCGCATAGAGAACCGGCGACAGCCCCTCGATCTCGACGTCGATCACCGCGGCCGAGACAAAGGCGATCCACTGGACGAAGGCAATGGTGAGCGCCACGGCCGGCAGCGCCAGCCGCTGGCGGCGCACGAGGATCTCGGCGAGGATCACGATCGCCGGCAGCACGCCATAGAAGGACCCCACGCCCCAGATGCCGGCCAGCGCGATGACGATGCCGATGGTGATCAGCACATCGTGAAAGCCGCGAATGAAGCGTGGCGCCTCCGTCTCGAAGGCGGGGGCCTCGGCGGTCGGCAGACCGGCATCGCCGCACACCGGCAGGGGCGCGCTCCCGACCGGACCGATATTGCGGCTCGACAGGAAGTGTTCCAGCGGATCGGCCTGGTCCGGCGTAATCACTCCGGCCGCCGCGGCCTCGCCGAGAATGGTCTTGAGACTGGTCATATGCCCTCGCTGATGCTGTCTGCGACCCATCCGGGGCCGAAGCGAGTGCAAGTTAGCGTCTTGGCCCGGCAGCACAAGCCCGAGCTG
>DAIMJJ010000009.1:31975-40337 GCA_036722275.1 Rhizobium sp.
GGGGCCGAAGCGAGTGCAAGTTAGCGTCTTGGCCCGGCAGCACAAGCCCGAGCTGGGCGTTATCCCGGTCAGCCCCGAAAAAGAACGCTCCCGGCACGTTTCAGCGCGCCGGGAGCCATAGGACTGACGATCGGCGCCGCCCGGAACATGCCGACGGCGACGCAGGTTGAGGTCGTCTCAGACCTTCTTCAGCGGGCAGGTCGAAATGCCCAGGATCGAATAGAGCGGGCAGGTCGAGAACAGACCGGTCAGCAGGGGCACGATGCCGATCAGCGCCAGATAGCGCCAGGAGGCCTCGGGATAGATGAAGAACAGCGACAGCACGATCAGACCGACGATGATACGCAGGATCCGGTCGACCGATCCGACATTCTTGGCGAACATGGCAAGTTCCTTTCCGGGTTGGCCTTCTTTACCAGTCGTTGACTATAGCCGGAGCAGGCGTCGCGTCAGTGACTAAGTCACGCTTTCTGCGACTTGGCCATGCGGGCCAGCTCGGCGGCATCGAGCACGCGGATCAGGCCGCGTTCGTTGGCGATCACGCCCTTGGAGCTCAGCGCTTCCAGCCGGCGCGACACGACCTCGCGCGCAGAGCCGATCATGGCCGCCAGTTCCTGATGCGTCACCTCGATGACATCCCCACCGGCCGCCCGCTCGACCAGGGCATGGGCAAGCCGTTCCTCAACCTTGACGAAGGCGACCTGCTCGAGGACGAACATCAGATCGTTGAGCCGCGCGGCAAAGGCGCGAAACACGAAGGCGCGGAAGGCGGAAGAGTTCGCCATCAACGTCTCGAACACCGGCTGCGGCACCATCACCGCGACCAGGTCCGTCTCGGCGATCGCCTCGCCCGTGTAGGTCGCCCCGCCCAGCACCCCGAGCGTGGTCTGAACGCAGGTCTCGCCCGGCGTGACGGCATAGAGCAGAAGTTCGCGACCGCCGCGGCCCGTGAGATAGACGCCGATCCGGCCCGACAGCAGGATGACGAAGCATTCGGCACGATCTCCAGGCCGGAACAGCGTCGCACGATCCGGCACGTGCTGCGGCCGCAAGCCCTCAAGATGCCCCATCGCCTCACGGTCCAGATCCGAGAGGAACGATGCCTGTTCGATCCATCCCGCCATCGTCACTCCTTGAAATTGCTGTTCCGGCCGGCCATTGTGCACAGAAACGTCCACAAGGAAATGTTGCATGCCATCCCCGAAACTGCATTTCGAAGACTTCCATGTCGGAAGAACCTTCGAGCTTGGCCCGAAGACCGTGACGGCCGATGAAATTATTGAATTTGCGAGCGAATTTGATCCGCAACCGATGCATTTGTCGGAGGAGGCCGGCAGGGCCAGCATCCTCGGGGGGCTCAGCGCCTCGGGCTGGCATACGAGCTGCATGTTCATGCGCATGATGATTGATTCCTATCTGTCATCCTCACTGTCCGAAGGCGCCCCGGGCATCGACGTGATGGAATGGAAGAAACCGGTGCTGGCCGGCGACACGCTGAAGGGCAGCTCGACGGTCGCGGCCGCGCGCGTAATGCGCTCGCGCCCGCATATCGGCATCGTCACCTTCGCCCACGAACTGCGTAACCAGCGCGGCGAAACCGTCCTGCGCTCGGAGAACGCCATCATGTTTCGCCTGCGCGGCGAGGAGAATGCCGCATGAAGATGATCGAGCTCTATCCGGCCGGCCACAGGGTCGAGACCGGCACCCGGGTCTTCGATGCGGACGACATCATCCGCTTCGCTACGAAGTACGACCCGCAGCCCTTCCACATGGATGTCGAGGCGGCCAAGTCCTATGTGTTCGGCGCGCTCTGCGCCTCGGGCTGGCATACCTGCGCCGGCTGGATGCGGTGCTTTATCGATTTCTGGGGCAGCGAAGTCCGCAGGCTCAAGGCCGAAGGTCTCGCGCCGCCGCAGCTCGGTCCCTCGCCCGGCTTCGAGCAGCTGCAATGGCTGAAGCCCGTCTATGCCGGCGACACGATCACCTATAGCCTGACGAGCCTGGAAAGCCGTCCGCTTGCCTCCCGCCCCGGCCTGATCCTCAACACCGGGATTGGCGAAGGCGTGAACCAGAACGGCGAAGCGGTGTTGCGCTTCCGCACCAAGATCCTCGAATTCGATCGGGAGATGAAACAGTGAACGTCCATGATTTCCACGCTCGCGACATCGACGGCAAGGACCGCTCGCTCTCCGAATTTGCCGGCAAACTCATCCTGGTCGTCAACACGGCGAGTGCCTGCGGCTTCACGCCCCAATATGCGGGCCTGCAGACGCTGCAGGAAACCTTTGCTGCCGATCTCGTCGTACTCGGCTTCCCCTGCAACCAGTTTGGCGGCCAGGAACCCGGCAGCGAGGACGAGATCAAGAGCTTCTGCGACATCAATTACAAGGTCGGTTTCCCGCTGTTCTCCAAGGTCGAGGTCAACGGATCCGGCGCCCACCCGTTGTTCCAGTATCTGACCCACGAGGCGCCCGGCATTCTCGGGACGGAAGCGATCAAGTGGAACTTCACCAAGTTCCTGATCGGCCGCGACGGCGTGCCGATTGCCCGCTATGCGCCCACCACCAAGCCGGAGAGCCTTGCGGACGACATCCGCAAGGCGCTCGCCCGCTAGGAACATGCGCGGCCGCGGGCAGGAGTTTCGCCTCATTGCGACCGGTCAGCCGGGACTTTCGGCCGTCTCTGCCCGCTCCGACCACGCCTTCCCGCGCCATACGCATGACGAGTTCGGTATCGGCCTGATCGTCGCCGGCGGCCAGATCTCGGCCTCCGGCCGCGGACAGGTGACGGCCGGCGCCGGTGATCTCATCACCGTCAATCCCGGCGAGGTCCATGACGGCATCGCCGTTCGCGGAGAACCGCGTGCATGGCACATGCTCTATCTCTCGCCGGAGCGCATGGCCGATCTGGCCTCCGGCTTTGCGGCCGGCAAACCCTTCGAGTTCAACAGGCCGGTGCTGGCGCATGCATCCCTGGCCCGCAGCTTTGCCACCGCCTTCCAAAGATTGACGGCGGCAGGCGCCGGCGAACGCCACCTCGTATCCGACGAGAACCTGCTTTCCCTGTTCGCGCCGCTGATCGCAGCGCCGGACCGGCGGATGCCCGATCGCGGGCATGCCGGCCTTCGCCGGGTGCGTTGCCTGCTCGATGACGCGCCGGCCGCAAATCCGACCCTGGAGCGTCTGGCCATCGAGGCTGGCCTCACGCGTTTCCAGCTGCTACGCGCTTTCTCCGCCTGGACCGGGTTGACCCCGCACGCCTATCTCATGCAGCGGCGTGCCCATAATGCGCGGCGCCTGATCCTGTCGGGCCGCGCCCTGGCCGACGCCGCCGCCGAGGCTGGCTATGCCGACCAGAGCCATATGACCCGGGATTTCCGCCGCCGCTACGGGCTGACGCCGGCAGCCTTCGCCGTATACGTCTGAGCCGCGGTCGGAGCGAGGCTGCAATTCCGTTCAAGACGCAAGCGGCCGCAGGGCGCTAGGCCATGTGTACAGGCCAACCCGAACGGAACCCGTCATGCTTCTCGAATTCACCCTGACCTCTCTGATCGTCATCGCAACGCCCGGCACCGGCGCGCTCTACACCATTGCCATGGGGCTTTCCTACGGCCGCGCAACGGCGGTGATCGCAGCGCTTGGCTGCACGCTCGGCATCGTGCCGCACATGCTGGCCGCCATGCTTGGGCTGGCGGCCGTCCTCGCGACGAACGAAACCGCCTTCAATCTGCTGAAATTCGCAGGCGCCCTCTATCTCGTCTGGATGGCGATCCATGTCTGGCGCGACACGAGCCTGCTTGCGCCGGCGACCAACGAGGATCCGCGATCACGCTCGGAGATCATCCGCCACGCGGTGCTTATCAACCTGCTCAACCCGAAGCTTTCGGTCTTCTTCCTGGCGCTGCTGCCGCAGTTCGTGCGACCCGCCGATCCGCAGGCGCTGCTCTTGATGTCCGGCTACAGCCTCGCCTTCATGGGTATGACCTTCGTGGTCTTTGCACTCTACGGCTGGTTCGCCGCGCTGACCCGCGACCGGGTGCTGGCAAGCCGCAGGCTGACCACGGCCATTCGCCGGATCTTTGCCGCCGGCTTCCTGGCGCTCGGCGTGAGACTCGCCCTCGCCGAGCGTTAAGCGCGTCTCAGTGCCCCGAGAACTCGACGAGCGTGCGCACCTCGACGCCGAGCGCTTCGAGCTTCTGGCGACCGCCGAGATCGGGCAGGTCGATCACGAAACAGGCGGAGACCACGTCCGCGCCGATCTTGCGCAGGAGCTGCACGGCGCCGACGGCGGTCCCGCCGGTGGCGATCAGGTCGTCGCACAGGATCACCTTCTCGCCGGGCTCAACCGCGTCGATATGCATCTCCATCTCGTCGACGCCGTATTCCAGGCTGTAGGCGATGCTCACCGTCTCATGCGGCAGCTTGCCCTTCTTGCGGATCGGCACGAAACCGGCCGAAAGCTGATGGGCAAGCGCACCACCGAGAATGAAGCCGCGCGCCTCCATGCCGGCGACCTTGCCGACCTTCAGGCCGGCATAGGGCTGGACCAGTTCATCGACGGCACGGCGGAAGGCCCGCGGGTTTCCCAGAAGGGTGGTGATGTCGCGAAAGATGATGCCGGGCTTGGGATAGTCCGGGATGGAGCGGATCGAAGACGCGAGCTCCAGCGCAAAATTGCTCATGGTGGGTCCATTGAATGGTCAGTGGGAGGATGACGTCGGACACTATCAATTCGGCCCTTCCAGACCAACAAAAAAGGCGACCCGAAGGCCGCCTTTTCCTTGAACCCTTGGTCCCGGAGGGAACGCTCAGTGTTCCTTGTTGGCGTAGACCGACTTCTTCGTCAGGTAGACGAGAGCGGTGAAGATCGCCAGGAAGACCATGACCATGAAGCCGGTGCGCTTGCGGTCTTCCAGATGCGGCTCTGCAGCCCACATCAGGAATGCCGAGACGTCCTTGGCATACTGGTCCAGCGTCTGCGGAGTGCCGTCGTCATAGGTGACCTGATCATCGCTGATCGGCGGCGCCATGGCGAGCGAAGCCGAACCGGCGAAGTAGGGGTTGAAATAGGTGCCTTCCGCCACTTCAACACCTTCCGGCGGTTCCTGATAGCCGGTCAGCAGCGAGTAGATATAGTCCGGGCCACCTTCCTGGTACTGGGTGAAGATGTCGAACAGGAAGGTCGGGAAGCCGCGTTCCACGCCGCGCGCCTTGGCGATCAGCGAGAAGTCCGGCGGAACCGCACCACCATTTGCAGCAGAGGCCGCCTCGTCGTTCGGGAACGGCGACGGGAAGTGGTCGGAGGCGACGGCCTTGCGGGTGAACATTTCCCCGTCGGCATTCGGACCGTCCTGGACTTCATACTCGGCGGCGAAAGCCTTGATCTGCTCTTCCGAGTAGCCAAGGTCGGCCAGCGTGCGGAAGGGCACGAGCTTCATCGAGTGACAGGCCGA
Organism: Rhizobium sp.; assembly: GCA_036722275.1. Classification (GTDB taxonomy): domain Bacteria; phylum Pseudomonadota; class Alphaproteobacteria; order Rhizobiales; family Rhizobiaceae; genus Allorhizobium. The sequence goes on from DAIMJJ010000009.1 coordinate 37,428, forward strand.
GCAGACTTCCTTGTAGATCTTCAGGCCGCGCTGCAGCTGGGCCTTGTCGTACTTGCCGAACGGGCCGGCAAAGGACCAGTCGAGATTGTGCGGCTTGATGATCGGGTAGTGGCTGGACGCTGCCGCGTGCTCGACGGCAGCCTTCAGGTCATGGCCTTCTTCGGCGGCGGCCGGGACGGCAGCCAGACCGGCAAGGCCAGCGATCAGCGCGATGCTTGTAACAAGCTTTTTCATTGTGTTGATCCCTCTCTCGCGCAATCAGGCCTGGGTCGCGGCAGACTTGCCGCTCTTTTCGAGTACCGCTTCGGTAATCGAGTTCGGAATGCGCCGCGGGGTTTCAACGAGACCCAGGAGCGGCATCAGAACCAGGAAGAAGCCGAAGTAGTAAGCGGTGCCGATCTGCGACAGGACGACGTAGAGGCCTTCAGCCGGACGCGAGCCGAGCCAGCCGAGCATGATGGCGTTGGCAACGAAGATCCAGAAGAACAGCTTGAACCACGGACGGTAGACAGCCGAGCGGACCTTGGAGGTGTCGAGCCAGGGCAGGAAGAACAGGATGATGATCGAGCCGAACATCACCAGAACGCCGCCAAGCTTGGAGTCGATCGGGCCGACGTTGAAGGTGATGGCGCGCAGCATCGCGTAGAACGGCAGGTAGTACCATTCCGGAACGATGTGAGCCGGCGTCTTAAGCGGGTTGGCCATCGTGTAGTTGTCGGGATGGCCGAGATAGTTCGGCATGTAGAAGATGAACCAGGCGAAGACGATCAGGAAGACCGATACGCCGAAGGCATCTTTCAGCGTCGCATAAGGCGTGAACGGAACGGTGTCCGTCTTCGACTTGACTTCGACGCCGGTCGGGTTGGTCTGACCGGTGACATGCAGTGCCCAGACGTGCAGGACGACGACGCCGGCGATCATGAAGGGCAGCAGGTAGTGAAGGGCGAAGAAGCGGTTCAGCGTCGGCTGGTCGACGGCGAAGCCGCCGAGCAGGAACTGCTGGATCCACTCGCCGACCAGCGGGAAGGCGGTGAAGAAGCCGGTGATGACGGTCGCGCCCCAGAAGGACATCTGACCCCAGGGCAGAACATAGCCCATGAAGCCGGTTGCCATCATCAGCAGGTAGATGACCACGCCGAGGATCCAGAGGATCTCACGCGGCGCCTTGTAGGAGCCGTAGTAGAGGCCGCGGGCGATGTGCAGATAGACGGCGATGAAGAAGAACGAGGCACCGTTGGCATGCATGTAGCGAAGCAGCCAGCCGTGGTTGACGTCACGCATGATCTTCTCGACCGAGAAGAAGGCGACGGTGGTGTCGGCGGCATAGTGCATCGCCAGAACGACGCCGGTCAGGATCTGCACGACCAGCATCACCGACAGCATAGCGCCGAAAGTATAGGCATAGTTCAGGTTACGGGGAACCGGATAGGCCACGAAGCTGTCATAGATCATGCGCGGCAGCGGCAGCCGCGCGTCGATCCACTTCTCAAGGCCGCTCGACGGCTGGTAACTGGAATGATCACTCATATTTCTGAATCCCCTCAGCCGATCTTGATCACAGTATCGGAAACGAATGCAAATGTCGGAACGGGCAGGTTCTCCGGCGCCGGGCCTTTGCGGATACGACCGGCCGTATCATAGTGCGAACCATGGCAGGGACAGAACCAGCCACCGAAATCACCGGCCTGGCCGAGCGGCACGCAGCCGAGATGGGTGCAGACGCCGATCATGACCAGCCAGTTTTCCTTGCCTTCGCCGGCAGAGCGCGCGAGGTCGGTCGCTTCGGCGGCCGCATCACCATTGGCGTTGCGGGCGATCGGGTCTTTGAGGTCGGCGAGAGCGACGGCCTTGGCCTCTTCGACTTCCTTGTCGGTGCGGTTGCGGATGAACACCGGCTTGCCGCGCCACTTGACGGTCAACGACATGCCCGGCTCGAGCGCCGCAACGTCCACTTCGATCGCACCGAGGGCGAGCGTGGAGGCGTCCGGGCGCATCTGATCGATGAACGGCCAGGCAACCGCAGCGGCGCCAACCGCACCGGCCACACCGGTCGTCAGGTAAAGGAAGTCGCGGCGAGTAGGCTCGCCCAAGGTTTCGCTATTCATCTCGTGCTCGCTCACGGTCAAACCATCCTCTTCGCAAATTCTGCGATACACCGCATTGCCGGGCGACGACGAATCCGCGCGCGGACACGATTGCGCCACAGATTCCCCGCCAATTTGGCGCGTTCTAAGCTTGATATCGGATTATGTCCAGTCTTCACAGGGGGATGGGGGCACAATGTCGCGGAAATATTCACGCCTCTTTGTGCCATATTCTGCGGCTCGCCGGGCATGTTGCCATGCGGCATAAATTGCGGCATGGTCGCGCCCTTCATCAGGGCTTCCGCGCCACGGATCGGCAGTATTGGCAAGAGATAGAATTTCCTCCGCTCTGGGCGTGCTGATCTCCCTTGGCCTCGTCATCGTCAGCCTGCGCTACATCACCGATTTCTGGCTGCTGGCCTTCTTCTTCAGCCTGCAGCCGCAGCTGGCCGTCGTCGCGGCACTGGGTTCACTCCTCAGCCTGGCGTTTCACCGCAGCCGCTTCGGCTATGGGCTGCTGGTGCTCTCGCTGCTCCTGGGCGCGCACGCCTTCTGGATGAAGCGCGAATTCCTGCCCTCGCCCGACGCGCCGCCTGCGGCCGACGCCACGCAAATCCGACTGCTGTCGTTTAACATGCTGGGCAACAATGACGCCAATGCCCGCCGCATCGGCGACATGGTCAAGGCATCGGGGGCGGACGTTGCCTATCTGTTCGAAGCCGGCCCGCTCGCGCCCTATCTCGCAGACCTCTCGGCCATCTATCCCTACCGCATCGGTTGCGGCGTCGCGGTCGAGACCTGCGACCTGCTGATGCTGTCGAAACAC
>DAIMJJ010000010.1:0-38578 GCA_036722275.1 Rhizobium sp.
GCCGCGCACAATTGCCTGATCGCCTCGCTGCCGGAATCCAAGGTCGACCCAAAGTTCAACATTTCCTACGATCCGGGACAGGCCAAGGCGCTCCTGGAAGAGGCAGGCTGGAAGGCCGGCGCCGACGGCAGCCGTTCGAAGGACGGAAAGCCGCTCACCGTCACCCTCTGGACCCAGAGCGACACCGAGTTCAAGCGCCTGACCGAAGTCATCCAGGCCCAGCTGAAGGCCGTCGGCATCAATGCCGAGATCACGGTCTTCGACACCAGCTCGATCCGTGCGGAATACAAGAAGGGTACGCAGCAGCTCGCGGTCCGCAGCTATGGCTGGAACAATGCCGACATCCTCGACTGGTTCTTCTCCGGCGAACGCCTCGGCTATCCGAACGTCTCGATGTGGAAGGACCCGAAGGCGGAAGAACTGCGCGTCAAGGCGCTGACGGGATCGAAGACCCCGGAAGAGCGGGTCGCCAACTTCATCACCTATCATGAATATGTGCTGAGCCAGGTGCCCTTCGCGCCGATCTACGAGCCCGTGCAGACCCTCGTCTACAACAAGGATCGCCTGAGCGTTCCCGCCAAGATCGACGGTCCGCAGTTCTCGGCCCAGAGCGTCCTCGACGTCGAAGTCAAGGAATGACGGTTCGGAGACGACGGATATGATGGGTTATGCGCTCAGGCGCCTTCTCGCGATGATACCGGTCTTCTTCGTCGTCTCCGGCGTGGTCTTCCTGATCGTCCATCTCGTCCCCGGCGACCCCGTGGACAATCTGATCAGGACCGGTTCCTCACCCGAACAGCGGGCGGCGATCATCGCCCGCTACGGGCTGGACCGTTCACTCCTCGAGCAATACGTCACCTGGCTCGGCAATGTCGCCCAGGGCGACCTCGGGACGGCGATCGTCATGCGCCGCCCCGTTGCCGATCTCATTCTCGCCAATCTCGGCCCGAGCCTGGCGCTTGGCCTCTGGGCGCTCGCCTTCTCCGCAGTGTTCGGCATTCTGGCCGGCGCGCTTGCCGCGAGCTTCCGCGACCGCTTCGTCGACCATGCCCTGATGGGCGTCTCCCTGCTTGGCTCGACGGTTCCGACCTTCTGGCTCGGCCTGTTGATGATCATGCTCTTTGCCGTGGAGCTTGGCTGGGTGCCGGTCTCGGGCGCGCGGCACTGGACGTCCCTCATTCTGCCGGTCCTGACCGTCGGTCTCGGCGGTATGGCGCTCGTGGCGCAGGTGACCCGCGTCGCCATGATCGAAACGGCCCGCGAGGATTTCGTCATGCTCCTCCACGCCAAGGGCCTGTCGCGCCTTCGCATCCAGATTGCCCACGTCCTGCGCCATGCGCTGATCCCGGTCGTCACCATCTTGAGCCTGCGCATCGGCCTCATCGTCGGCGGCTCGGTCACGGTGGAATATGTTTTTGCCCGTCCCGGCCTCGGTTCCCTCTTGATCCGTGCCCTCGGTCAGCGCGACTATCCGCTGATCCAGGGCTGTCTCCTCTTCCTCGCCATCGCCGTGATGCTCGGCACCCTGCTCGGCGACCTTTTGCAGGCGGCCATGGACCCGCGCCAGCGCGAGGAGGCGGCAGCATGAGCGGGCGCGTCCACCAGCTTTCCCCGATGCAGCGTCTGGCATTCCTTGCGCCCACCCCGGCGGCAGCCTTTTCCGGCCTAGCGCTCGTGGCACTCGCCATCGCGGCGATCGGTGCGCCCTGGATCTCGCCTTACGCCTACGACGTGCAGGATCTCTCGATCGCCAATCAGGCGCCGTCGGCGCTGCACTGGTTCGGCACCGACGAGTTCGGTCGCGACATTCTCTCGCGCGTCATCTACGGTGCCCGCACGTCGCTCAGCGTCTCGGTGATTTCCATCACGCTCTCGCTTCTTGGTGGCATCCTGATCGGCGCCGTCTGCGGCTATATCGGCGGCCGCTTCGACCGTCTCGTCATGTCCGCGGTCGACCTGACCTGGTGCTTTCCGGAAATCCTCCTGGCGCTGCTGATCGTCGCGATCCTCGGTCCGGGCTCCGGGAGCACGATCCTGGCGATCGCGATCGCCTATCTGGCGCAGTTCACGCGCCTGACGCGCACCCAGATCATCACGCTGAAACGCCAGACCTTCGTCGAGGCGAGCCGCAGCATGGGGGCCGGCCCCTTCCACATCATGATGCGGCGGCTTCTTCCGAACGCGATCGCGCCGGTCGTGGTCGTCGCCATGCTCTCGACCGGTAACGCCATCCTGCTCGAGGCCACCCTCGGCTTCTTCGGCATGGGCGCGCAGCCACCGGTGCCGAGCTGGGGCGGCATGATGAGCACGGGATCGGCCCAGCTCTTCAACGCCCCCTGGGTCATCCTCTGGCCGGGCGTCTTCGTCGCCGCTTCGGTGATCTTCATCAATCTGTTCGGGCAGGGCGTGCTGAAGTCCCTCGACGTCAAGGCGAGGATGAGAAGCTGATGGCGCCGCTTCTGAAGGTGGAAGACCTGCATATCGGCTTCGGGCCGCTGGAGCCGCTGGCGGGGGTCGATGTCTCCGTCGATCGCGGCCGCATCCTGGGCCTTGTTGGCGAATCCGGCTCGGGAAAGTCGATGACGGCGATGAGCATTATGGGCCTGCTGCGGCTGATGGGCGGGCGCATCAAGTCCGGCCGCATCGTCTTCGACGGCACCGATCTGTCGACAATCGGCGAGAAGGCCTACCGACAGCTGCGCGGCGGCCGGATCGCGCTGATTACCCAGAACCCGATGACCTCGCTCGATCCGGTCGTGACGGTCGGTCGCCAGATCGACCAGGTCGCCGAAATCCATCTCGGGCTTCCCCACAAGGCTGCACGGGAAAAGACCCTCGGACTGATGGCGCGCATGCGCATCCCCTCGCCGGAAATGACCTATGATCTCTTTCCGCATCAGCTCTCCGGCGGCCTTCGCCAGCGCATCGTCATTGCCATGGCGCTGGCCGGCGACCCGGATCTGCTGATCGCCGACGAGCCGACCACAGCGCTCGACGTCACGGTCCAGGCCCAGATCATCGCGCTGCTCCAAGAGCTGGTGAAGGAAAAGGGTCTGGGCCTGATCCTGATCACCCACGACATGGGCGTCGTTGCCCAGACCTGCGACGAGGTGGCGGTGATGTATTGCGGCAAGGTCGTCGAATACGGCCCGGTCAACACCATCTTTGACGCCCCGCGCCATCCCTATACCCGCGCGCTGATCGGCTGCATTCCGCAGCCCGGCATGGCGCCGCGCAGCCTGGCCGGCATTCCCGGCATGGTGCCGCCGGCAAGCGCCATGCCTGCCGGCTGCCGTTTCAATCCGCGCTGTCCGCTGGCGATCGACGTCTGCCGCGCGTCGAGCCCGCCAAGCGTGATCGAGGCTGGCCGCTCGGTCGCCTGTTTCCTTGCCGAAGGAGCGAGCGCATGACGCCACTTCTTTCGATCCGATCGCTGTCCCGCGTCTTCTCGAACGGCGGCGGTCTCTTCCGCAAGAGACGCCAGTTCCGCGCCGTGACCGACGTGTCCTTCGATCTCGAGAAGGGCGAAATCCTCGGCGTCGTCGGCGAGTCCGGCTGCGGCAAGTCGACCCTCGCCCGTCTGGTCGCGCGACTGATCGAGCCGAGCGCCGGCGAGATCCTGTTCGACGGCCAGGACATCCGTCCCTTGAAGGGCAGGGCGCTGGCGCGTCTACGCCGCCGCTTCCAGATGGTCTTTCAGGATCCCTATTCCTCCATCGATCCGCGCCAGTCGATCCGCGACGCGCTGCTCGAGCCTTTCGATGTCCAGGGGATCAGGATGAACCGGGCCGAGCGCGAGGCGAAGGTGGCCGAGCTGCTGGCCATGGTCTCGTTGCCGGCGCATCTGGCGGACAGCTATCAGCATCAGCTCTCCGGAGGCCAGAAACAGCGTGTCGGCATCGCCCGGGCGCTGGCTCTCAGCCCGTCGCTGGTCGTGCTCGACGAGCCGACCGCTTCGCTGGACGTCTCCATCCAGGCGCAGGTCATCAACCTGCTCCAGGACCTGCGCGACAGGCTCGACCTCACTTACGTGTTCATCTCGCACGATCTGGCGCTGGTGCAGTATTTCTGCGACCGCATTCTGGTCATGTATCTCGGACGTATCGTCGAGGTCTTGCCGCGCGGCGCGACCCCGACGCATCCCTATACGATCGCGCTTCTCGACAGCGCCTTCGTGCCCGACCCGCACAATCGCCGCGACATTCCCCGCATCCGCGGCGAGATCCCGAGCGGCTACGACGAGCCGCGCGGTTGCGCCTTCGCCAGCCGCTGCCCGCTCGTCGAAGAGCGCTGCCACAGCCAATTGCCTCACCTCACATCCCTGGGCGGAATCCATTCCGTGGCCTGCCACGTCAAGGGCGCCGCACCGATCATACTGGAGACAGAGAATGCCGTTTAAAGTTCTGACTGCCGAATTCATGCATGAATCCAACACGTTCAGCATCCGCAAGACGGGCATTCCGGAGTTCCAGCGCGAAACGCTGATGTTCGGCGACGAGGCGATCGCCAAGCGCAGCCAGTCCAATACCGGCCTTGCCGGCGCACTCGTCTGCCAGAGGGAATTCGGCTGGGACATGCGCCATTCCGTCAGCGCCTGGACCGAGCCGTCCGGTCCGGTGACCGTCGAGGCCTATGAATACCTGACCGGCAAGATCATCGAAGCTGCCAAGGCCGAGAAATTCGACGGTATCCTGCTGTGCCTGCATGGTGCCATGGTCGCCGAACACACGGATGACGGCGAGGGCGAGCTGCTGGAACGTCTGCGCGCCGTCGTCGGCCCCGATCTGCCGATCGCCGTTACGCTCGATCTGCACGCCAACGTGACCAAGCGCATGTGTGCGCTGGCCCAGATCCTCGTGTCCTACAAGACCTATCCGCATATCGACCTGCGCGAGACCGCCTACCACGCCGGCACCTTGCTCGACCGCACGATGAAGGGCGAGATCGCCCCGAAGACGCTGCGCATCCAGCTGCCGATGCTTGAGGAGGCCAATGGCGGTCGCACCGATGTCGGCGCCATGGTCGACCGCATTGCCAAGGCCCGCGCCTATGAGAAGAGCGAACCGGGTGCACTTGCCGTCAGCATCAACGGCGCCTTCCCGGGGGCCGACATTCCGGAAGTGGGCCCGACCGTGCTCGTCACCTATAACGGCGATCCGGCCCGTCATCAGGCTTTCGCCGAGACGCTGGCGGACGACATCTGGGAAAAGCGTCACGATGTGATGAATACCTTCCACACGGTGGAAGCGGTCGCCGAGATGGCGCGCACCTACCCGAAGTCGAACGGTCCGCTGATCATCGCCGACTATGCCGACAATCCGGGCGGTGGCTCCTATGGCGATTCCACCAATCTGCTGAAGGCCCTGCTTGAGGCCGGCGTTGACGATGCCGCCTTCGGCCCCATGGTCGATCCGGAAGCGGCGGCAGAACTTGCCGCCAAGGGTGAGGGTGCGACCGTCACCATTGCCATCGGCGGCAAGACCGATCCGCGCTTCGGCGGCGAACCGCTCACCGTGACCGGCACGATCCGCCTGGTCAGCGACGGTCATTTCGTCGGCGACGGCCCGATGGTCGGCGGTCTGGAGCAGAGCTACGGCACCAGCGCCGTTCTCGTCGTCGACGGCATCGAGGTGCTGGTGACGAGTGTTCCCCTGCAGATGCTCGATCTTCAGCAGTTCCGGGCCTTCGGCATCGATCCAGCGAAGAAGCGCGTGGTGGGGCTAAAGTCGATGCAGCATTTCCGCGCCGCCTTCGAGCCGATCGCCAGCAAGGTCGTGGTCTGCGACAGCGGTGCGCTCTGCACGCTTGATTATGCCCGTCTGCCCTACAAGAAGATCCCGCGGCCGATCTTTCCGCTCGACCGGGACGTGGCGCGCTGATCAACGGCGCCGGAGGAAACGACATGGAGATTTTCGACGTTGCCGTCGTGGGCGGCGGCATCGCCGGTGCGTCTTTCGCCTATCGGGTGGCCGGGCACCGTTCGCTCGTGTTACTCGAGGCGGAAGAGCAGGTCGGGTATCACTCGACCGGCCGCTCGGCCGCGGAGTTCTCGCGGCAGTTCCAGAACGAGACGACCGGACTGCTGGCCGACGCCTCCTATGATTTCCTCGCCCATCCGCCGGAAGGCTTTACCGATGTGCCGCTGCTCATTCCCCGCGGCAACCTGGTGATCGCCTCCTCGGAACGCCTGGCGCAGTTGCAGACCGCCTTTTCTGAGGTTCTCCTCACTTCGCCCGATTCGCGCATGGTCAGCGTCGATGAAGCGGTTGCCATGGTGCCCTTCCTGCGGCGCGACTACATGGCCGCCGCCTTCTACGATCCCGCCTGCTGGGACATGGAGGTGGACAGCATCCTTCAGGGTTATCTTCGCGCTGCCCGTCGCAGCGGCGCCGACATTCGTACCGGCTCGCCGGTCCTTGCCATAACGCACGAAGACGGCGCCTATCGTCTCGAGACGCCGAAGGGGGACGTCCTTGCCCGCCGTATCGTCAATGCCGCCGGTGCCTGGGCGGACCAGCTGGCGACGCTTGCAGGCGTGAGACCGCTTGGCATCGTGCCGCATCGCCGGACCGCGATCACCGTCGACGTACCTGCCGACTATGACCTCGGGCCCATGCCCGGCGTCAATGAAGTGGACGAGGACTTCTACTTCAAGCCGGATGCCGGGAAGCTCATGGTTTCGCCCGCGGACGCGACGCCGAGCGATCCCTGCGATGCCCAGCCGGAAGATATCGACGTCGCCTATGCCGCGCATTTCCTCGAACAGTCCACGACACTGCCGGTCAGGACCATTTCCCACAAATGGGCAGGCTTGCGTTCCTTTGCGGCCGACAAGCATCAGGTCGTCGGGTTTGATGGCCAGGACCCGAACTTCTTCTGGCTGGCCGGGCAGGGGGGCAGCGGTATTCTCACGTCTCCGGCCTTATCCGAATGGGCCGCCGGTCTCTTCCTCGACGGACACCCCCCGCGCCGGCTCGTCGAGCAGGGGCTGGATCCGCAGGCCTTCTCACCCGCGCGGTTATCATCCTGAAGCGATACGTGCGGCCGGGCCGTGTCGGCCGCGACAACGCAAGACCAGCTTATCGTTATGTGTCCCGCGCATAGCTGCACTGCAACATAATGCCTATAAAATGCTCATGGTTCGGATATAGTCATTTTCATCGAAGCGATGCACTCCTCCTCCCGCAAAGCTTCGTGTTGCAGTCGACCCACTCCTCCTCCCAGGGTCGCCTGTCAGAACAGCGGCACTCCTCCTCCCAGTCGCTGTTCGGTTCTTTTCGAAAAGCCTGCCGCACCTCCTCCCGCGGCAGGCTTTTTCGATTCTGGAGCTTCCTGTGCGAAGTGCCCTTTCTCCCGATGCCTGACGTCGCACCGTCGTGACGAGGTGGACCGCGACATGTTCGGCCCTCGCGATGGCCGCTCGATCTGTGCCATAGTGCGCGCTTGTTCAGAAAGAGTGATTCCGTGCCTCAGACCAGAAGCCCGTTCGATGCCCTGTTCCAGTCGGATCGCGGAAAAAATCCCCTGGATGTGTTGAGAACCGTCTACGGCTACACTGCCTTCCGCGGCAAGCAGGCGGCCGTCATTGAGCGCGTCGTGGCGGGTGGCGATGCCGTGGTGCTGTTCCCGACCGGCGCCGGAAAATCGCTGTGTTTCCAGGTTCCGGCGCTCTGCCGCGACGGCGTCGGCATTGTCGTATCGCCGCTGATCGCCCTGATGCGCGACCAGGTCGAGGCGCTGAAACAGCTTGGCGTGCGGGCGGCCGCGCTCAATTCCTCGCTGACGCGCGAGGAATATGTCGACGTCCGCCGGGCGGTTTCGGCCGGCGAACTCGATCTCCTCTATGTCACGCCCGAGCGCGTGGTGACACCGGCGTTTCGCGAGCTGATCGGCAATGCGCAGATCGCCCTTTTTGCCATCGACGAGGCCCATTGCGTTTCGCAATGGGGCCATGACTTCCGTCCCGAGTACCGTGAACTCGGCCAGCTCGCCGAGGCCTTTCCCGGTGTGCCTCGGCTGGCGCTGACCGCCACGGCCGATCCTCACACCCGTGAAGACATCATCGACCGCCTTGGTCTGCGCGGGGCCGAAGTCTTCACCACCTCGTTCGACCGCCCGAACATCGCCTATGAGATCGTCGAGCGCGACCAGCCGCGCCAGCAATTGCTGCGCTTTCTGTCGCGGCACAAGGGGTCGAGTGGCATCGTCTATTGCCTCTCGCGCGCCAAGGTGGAGGACACGGCCGAGTGGCTGAATGCGCAAGGCGTGCGGGCGCTCGCCTACCATGCCGGCATGGATAGGGCCGTGCGCGACGCCCATCAGGACGCCTTCCTGAAGGAAGAGGATCTCTGCCTCGTCGCCACCGTCGCCTTCGGCATGGGCATCGACAAACCCAATGTACGTTATGTCGCCCATCTCGACCTGCCGGGCTCGGTCGAGGCCTATTACCAGGAGACGGGACGGGCGGGGCGTGACGGTCTGCCGTCCGAGGTGTGGATGGCCTATGGCATGGCCGATGTCATCCAGCGTGGGCGCATGATCGACGAAGGCGGCGCATCGGACGAGGTCAAGCGGGTCGAACGCGCCAAGCTCAATGCGCTCCTGGCCATTTGCGAGACCCCCGGTTGCCGACGCCAGGCGATCCTTGCCCATTTCGGCGAGAGCCATCCGGGACAATGCGGCAACTGCGACACCTGCCTCAAACCGGTCGAGACCTGGGACGGAACCGACGCCGCCATCAAGGCGCTGGCGGCGATCTACCGCACGGGCGAGCGCTTCGGCACCGGCCATCTGATCGATGTCCTGATCGGTGCCGAGAACGAAAAGACCATCCGCTTCGGCCATGTCGACATGCCGGTCTTCGGTGCGGGCAAGGACCTGACGTCGAAGACATGGCAATCGGTCTACCGCCAGTTGCTGGCCGCAGGCCTCGTCAGCGTCGATCACGCCGCCTTCGGCGCGCTGAAACTCGAGGCCGGAGCCCGCGCGGTGTTCAAGCGCGAACGCGAGGTTCGCTTCCGCAAGGACCGCCCGACCACCGGCAAGGCATCACGGACATCCACGAGCTCAGCCAATGCCCGCTCCGCGCTCAAGGGTTCCGACATGGAGCTGTTCGAGGCGCTGCGCGCCGCGCGGATGGAGATCGCCCGCGAGATGGGGGTGCCGCCCTATCTCGTGTTCAACGATTCGACGCTCGTCGCCTTTGCGACAGAGCGGCCGACCAGCCACGACGAGCTTCTTTCGATTTCCGGCGTTGGCCAGTCCAAGCTGGAGCGCTTCGGCGATGCCTTCCTGGACGTGATCCTCGCGCATCTCGATTGATGAGCCGGATAAGTGTCAAGGTCGAGACGCAGCGGCGCGGCCCGTACCTTCGCCTTGTCTGCCTCTCAGGCCGACAGCTTTCCCGCGCCGTCGATGAGGATTTGCGGCAAAGGCAGCGCCCGGCGACCTTCAAGATCGAAATAGACCGAGACCGCGAGGAGTTCCGCTGATACGGCGCCATCCGCCTTGTTGGTCAGGCTGTGATGGGTCGATAGCGAGGTGCGGCCCACCTTGACCACCGAGCTGTGGATCTCGAACAGGCTGCCGACGGGCAGTTCCTGGCGAAAGTCGATTTCGTAACGTCGGTCAGCCCAGCCTTGGCGACGCTCCTCAATCCAGGCGGCGGAATAACCGCAAGCGGCCATCAGGTGCCAGAGGGACTGATCGAAGGCGGCGATGTAGTACTGGACGTTCATATGACCCATGGCGTCGCACTGGGCCGGGTAGACCACGCCCTGGTAGGTCAGGATAGTCATTGCCTCTGTCTCCTCTCGTTTCGGTCGGGATCGGTCTTGCGCTTTGAGAATGGATGATACCATGCAATACTTCCCGTCATATACATTCACCGAGGAAATGTTGACGCATGGCTGGGCCGAGACGGCGCTTCGTTTGGGAACTCGACTGGAACCTGTTGCGCACCTTCATGGTGATCGTACAGGAAAGGGGACTGACGGCCGCCGGCGAAAAACTCTCCCTGAAGCAGCCGACGATCAGCAATGCGCTGCGGCGTCTGGAAATCCACATGGATTGCCGGCTGATCGAGCGCAATGCCTCGCACTTTTCGGTGACGCCGGCCGGGCAGCGGCTGTTCAGCGAATGCGTCGCGCTTTTCGACATCGTCTCCGGCTTGCCGCAACAGGTGGAGGAGACGCCGGGCGATGTCACCGGGCATATCGACATTGCGCTTGCCAGCCACGTTGTCTGTCCCTTCTTCGATGAGGTTCTGGCCACCTTCCATCGCGCCTTCCCGCAGGTGACCCTGTCGATGACGGTGTCCTCCAGCCGGGACGTGACTGCGGCCGTTGCCAGCCGGGATGCTTGTTTCGGCGTCTGCCTGATGGAGGAGCGTCATCCCAAGCTCGAATACGAAGTCCTCTACCGCGAGGGCTTTGGCTACTTCTGCGGCGCCCGGCATGCGCTGTTCGGCCGCTCCGAGCTGCCGCTGTCGGCGCTTCGGGGGGAGCCCTACGTGTCGTTCAAGACCGACCAGATGTCCGGTGCGCTCTGGCCGGTGGCGCTCTTGCGCCAGCAGGAAGGCTTCGAAGGCGCCACCATCGGGACCTCTTCGCATCTGGAAGAAGTCAAGCGGCTGATCGTCGCCGGCTTCGGTTTCGGACCTCTGCCGATCCATGTGGTCGAGGAGGATGTGCGGGCCGGCAGGCTCTGGCGCCTGCCGCCCTATGAGACGGTGCCGATGGTCGATGTCCATCTCGTCTACGACCGGGCTGCCCGACGCGGCCGGGCCGAAAGCGTCCTGCTGGCCGAACTGCGCCAGGCGATCGCCTCGCGGCCGATCGAAACCCGCACCTATCCCTGAAGGGGCGGCCGTGACCGGCCGCCAGCTGTGATCACCGCGCTTTCGACCCATAACCGGTGAGAAAGGACGTCAGGTTGTCGCCGAGTTCGTCGCAGAGATAGCCGCCTTCCTGGACGATGACCGCCGGCAGGCCGAGCCCGGCAATGGCTTCGGCGATCCGGGCAAAGCCGGGTGTCGAAACGGAAAGGCCACCGAAGGGATCCTTCTCGAAGGCATCGAGGCCGAGCGCAATCACGATGGCGTCCGGGCTGAAGGCCTCGACCCGGCGCAGCGCGGCAGACAGCGCCTCCATATAGGCGGCGTCGTTCGACTTGCGGGCCAGCGGCAGGTTGAAATTGTAGCCGAGGCCGAGGCCCTCGCCGCGTTCGTCGGCATGGCCCCAGAAGAACGGGTAGAAGCGCACCGGATCGGCATGGATGGAGACGGTCAGCACGTCGGGCCGCTCGTAGAAGACGCCTTGCGTGCCGTTGCCGTGGTGCAGGTCGACGTCGATGATCGCCACGCGCTCTGCAGAGCGGCGCAGCCGCTGTGCGGCGATCGCGGAATTGTTGAAGAAGCAGAAGCCGCCGGCGACATCGCGGAAGGCGTGGTGACCCGGCGGCCGGCACAGCGCATAGGCGGCGCTTTCGCCGGTCATCACGGCATCGGCGGCCGACACCGCGCTCCAGGCGCTCCAGCAGGCGCTGTCCCAGGTTTCCGCCGAGATTGGGCAGGACGTGTCGGCCATGTGATATCCGGCCTGTCCAACCGCGGAAGCCGGGTAAGTACCACATCGGGCGATCGGGTGAATGTTGGGAATGACCTCTTCCGACGCCCCTTCGATATATTGCCAGCGCTGATAGATGCGCTTGAGGAAGTCGAGATATTCAGGCGTGTGGATCGCCGAGATCGGCCCGAGCCCGTGGTCTGCCGGCCGTTCCACAGAGAGGCCCGCGGCGTGAGCGCCGTCCAGCAGGCGCTCCACCCGTTCCGGCTGCTCCGGATTGGGCTGGCGGCCGCCGCTCGACAGGAAGAATTTCGGATCGTGGCGTTTCTGTTCTTCGGCGTAGAAGACTTTCATGGGTCTCGACTTTCCCTTCAGGGCGCGGCCCGCTCGGCCGTTCGCCCGATAAATCCGGCACCGGTTCGCTCCCTTTCGGGGAGGATCCGATGCGCATTTCCAGTGGCGGCGGCGATCCGCCGGCGCCCTTAAAAGGCGACCCGGTCGCCGCCCTTCAAGGCCAGCATGGCGCGCGCTTCCTCCGGCGTCGCCACCTCGAGCGACAGGCCCTCGAGGATCGCCCGGATCCTCCGCACCTGGGCGGCATTGGAGGTCGCCAGCGCCTTGCCGTCGTAGAGGCTGTCCTCCAGGCCGACGCGAACGCTGCCGCCCATGGTTGCGGCCATGGTGATCATCGGCATCTGATGGCGCCCGGCCGCGAGCACCGAGAAGCGATAGTCGTCGCCGAACAACTTGTCGGCAATCCGCTTCATGTGCACGAGATTTTCCGGATCGGCGCCGATGCCGCCCAGCACGCCGAAGACGAACTGGATGAACAGCGGCCCCGAGACCAACCCGCGGTCACGGAAATGGGCAAGTGTGTAGAGATGGCCGACATCATAGCATTCGAACTCGAAGCGGGTGCCGCAGCCTTCGCCGAGGCGCTTCAGGATTCCTTCGATATCAGCGAAGGTGTTCTTGAACAGCGAGGAACGCGTCGCTTCCAGCAGTTGCGGCTCCCAGGCGTGTTGCCATTCCCGCGGACGTTCGAGAGCCGGATAAAGACCGAAATTCATCGAGCCCATGTTGAGCGAACACATCTCCGGCTCGGCCGAGAGGGCGGCCTCCAGACGCTCGTCGAGTGACATTAGCGAGGAGCCGCCGGTGGAAATGTTGATGACCGCGTCACAGGCCTGTTTGATGACGGGCAGGAAACGCATGAACACCGCCGGATCGGCCGTCGGCCGGCCGTTTTCCGGGTCGCGGGCATGCAGATGCAGGATCGACGCCCCGGCCTCGGCGGCCTCGATCGACTGCGCGGCTATATCTTCCGGCCGGTAGGGCAGGTAGGGCGACATGGACGGGGTATGGACCGAGCCGGTGACGGCGCAGGTGATGATGACTTTCTTCGATTTCATGGAGTTCACGTTCAGTTGGAGGAGCCGAGGGCGCGCCTCAGCACATTATGCGTCACCTTCTCGACCATGGCGTCGCTGCGCAGCAGTCCGGCCACCCATTCGCAGGTGCCGGCATGGAAGACTTCACCGTCTCCCTTGCGAAAGCTGACGATCATGCCATTGCTGTAGCGCACCTTTTCCAGGTTTTCGTCGCTGGCTTCGCCGTAGAGCGTCTCGGCGATGAAGCGGCCGTCCTCGTCGCCGAAGAAGCGGTCCTCAGGCGCCAGCACGTCGTTTTCCTCGACCGAACTCGCCATACCGAGCGCCAGGATCTCCAGCCCTTCGGGTGCGCCACTGCTTGCGGTCGGATAGGGCCGGCCGTAGCGGATTTCGTAGTCGAGACCGTCGACCTCGTAGCCGTAGATATGGCTCTCGGCCCCAAGCAGATCGCCGTAGAACAGGCCGGTGCCGGCAAAGGCCCAGTGTTCCGGGCGGCAGATCGGAAAACCGCGCGCGCCGCGCGGCGAACATCCGCCCCAGCCGGCATAGACGCCATTGGTGGAATTGAGCCCGAAGGTTGCCGCACCCGGTCGGCCGATCTCCGGCGCTTCCCAGCTATTGGTGGCCCTTGTCAGGTCGTCCGTCTGGTAAACCGGATCCTCGGCGCGCGCCCGGTACTTGTAGCAGACCTGGGTGCGGCCCTCGTCCTCGAGACGGGTCTGCCACATGAAGTTGCCGGCAAAGCGCGCGGCAAAGCCGCCGCGCTCGACGAAGCGGTCGACCGTGTCGCGCATTTCCCACGTCCAGTATTCGTCGTGGCCGACAAAGACGGCGCAGTCATAGCCGTCGAGCAGTTCGGGATGAAACTGCAGTTCGTGCTGGCTGATGAGATCGACGCCATAGCCGGCACGCTCGGCCCAGCGGAAGAAGTGGCTGTCATAGCTCGCCCAGCCGGACGAGGCGTATTTCTTCGAGTGCCCCGTCGCATAGGCCCATTCCATGTGCGGATAACGCGGCACGGTGCCCGGCGGCAGGCTGGCCTCGACCGGAACGCGCGGGGCGTCCTTCGGCAGCACGACAAAGCCGCGGCACCACGGGCGCTGCGTGCTGACGCTGGTCGCATACTGGTCCCGGTTTGCGCCCGTGATGCCCTGATAGTGGTTCGAGCCGCCCCAGGTGTTGTAGGCGGTCCAGGTCCCGGTTGCGGCAACCTGCAGGATGCGGCCGGGTCGGGCGCCAGGCGTAGGGCACAGGATGAACAGGTGGTGGCTGATGATCGGCTGACCGTCGCGGCTCTGGGCGGTGAGAACGAGCTTGTAGGCGCCCGAGGCCCAGTCGGACGGGATGCGGAAGCAGTAGCTCGGCTGCCAGCCGCAGCCCTGGACGGAGCACTGGTCCGGCGTTTCCTGCCACAGGGTCGGGATCCGGCGCAGCGACAGAACCGTCTCCTCTTGTGCGCCGTCGCGGACGATCTCGATGTCGCAGCTTGCCGCCGTCGAGCTGATGAACAGGGTGACCTCGTCGCCGGGTCCGTAAGAGAATCGGTCCGAATAGCACCAGATCTCACCGCGTTCACCGTCCATGCCGGGATATTCGTAATAGTGTCCGCGCACCGCCTCGCGGCGCTGGGCCAATGTCAGCCCGAAATCGGGGAAATGTGCTTCTACCGTGGTCATTCGTCTCGCTCCTCGTCAGCCGTTGAGGAATTTCTTCAGGAAGGCACGCGTGCGCTCCTGGCTGGGATGCGTGAACAATTGCTCGGGCGTCCCTTCCTCGATCACGGTTCCATCGGCCATGAACAGCACGCGGTCGGCCACTTCCGCCGCAAAACGCATTTCGTGGGTGACGATGACCATGGTCATGTGCTCGCTCGCCAATTGTTTCATGACCAGATTGACCTCGTCCACCAGCTCGGGGTCAAGCGCCGAGGTCGCCTCGTCGAACAGCATGACCTTCGGCTGCATGGCGAGCGCCCGGGCGATCGCCACGCGCTGTTTCTGGCCGCCGGAGAGGCGGGCCGGAAAGGCATCGATCTTGTCGGAGAGACCGACCTTATCGAGCATGGCGAGCGCCAGCTGACGCGCGGCGGCCTTGTCCATGCCCTTCAGCTTGATCGGTGCGATGGCGATGTTGTCGCAGACGCTGAGATGCGGAAACAGATTGAAGTGCTGGAAGACCATGCCCATCTGCTGGCGCACCTGGTTGATGTGGCGCTCAAATGCCCGGGCCGGCAGGGTCTGGTTGACCTGCACCCCATCGAGCCAGACCTCGCCGCTGTCGAGGGTGTCGAGATGGTTGATCGAGCGCAGCAGCGTGCTCTTGCCCGAGCCGCTCGGCCCGATCACGGCGATGATCTGTCCACGCGCAACGCTGAAGTCGATCCCCTTCAGAACCTCCAGCGGGCCATAGGCCTTGCGCGCCGCGCGCACGTCGATCATCGGGCGGACTTCGTTCATCGCGACAGCTCCATCTTGGCTTCGATCCAGCGCAGCCCCGCCTCGAGGATCAGATTGAGGACATAGTAGAGGATGGCGGCCGTCAGGTAGAACTCGAACGGCCGGTAGGTCTCGCTGATCGCCAGCTGCGCGCTGTGCACAATCTCGGCGATGCCGATCATCGACACGATGGCCGACTCCTTCAGCAGCGCGATCATCATGTTGCCGGTCGCCGGAAGCGTGTTGCGCATGGCCTGCGGCACGACGATGTAGGCAAGCGTCCTGTATTTTCCGAAGCCGAGGCTGCGCGCGGCCTCCGTCTGGCCCTTGTCGACCGAGAGGATGCCGGCTCCGAAAATATCGGCATTGTAGACGGCGAAGTGCAGGCTAAGCGCAATGATGCCGGCGCCGAGTGCGGGAATGTCGATGCCGATCTGCGACAGGCCGAAATAGATGAGAAACAGCTGCAGCAAGAGCGGCGTGCCCATGAACAGCCACATGAACAGCCGGATCGGGTAACGCAGGAGCCTAGGCCCGTAAAGAACCATCAGGGCAAAGGTCATGCCGGCGATGACGCTGATGGCCGCGGCGCTTGCAGACAGGATGACGGTCCAGCCCAGGCCTTCGGCCAGCAGCGGCCAATAGGGATAGACGACGCTGAAATCGAGGCCCTGCATCGTCTAGCCCCTTTCCGAGTAGGCGCGGTCGATAAGGCCGACGACCAGCGTAAGGCCATAGACCATGACCATGTAGAGGACGGCGGTGACCGCGAAGATCTCGAACGGCTTGTAGGTGGAGCCGATGAAGCGCTGCGCCGTATACGTGAGTTCGACGACCGAAATGGTCGCGACGAGGGCGGTGCCCTTGACCAGTGCCACGGCGTTGACGCCGAGCGGTCGGATCATCAGCCGGGCAGCCTGGGGCAGGACGATCCAGCGCATCGACTGGCCGCGACTGAAGCCGAGAGAGCGGGCGGCCTCCGTCTGGCCGCGGTCGACGGAGAGAATGCCGCCACGCATCGATTCCGACATATAGGCGCCGATATTGAGGCCCAGCGCGATGGCGCCGGCGGCAAAGGGTTCGAGCTGGAGGCCGATCTGCGGTCCGCCGAAGTAGAGAAGGAAAATCTGGATGAGGGCCGGCGTGCCGCGAAACAGGCTGACGTAAAGCGTGGCCGCGGCACGAAGCAGGCGCAGGCGCGACAGACGCGCGGCCGTCAGCAGCGAGGCGACGGCGAGGCCAAGGGCGAGAGAAAGGAGGGATATCTCGACCGTCGTCCACGCCGCCTCAAGCGAGGCCGGCAATATCCGGAGGATCAGTTCGGTGTCCATGGGCTCAAGCCTGTGGGTCATGGGCTGCGAAAAGAAGGCGCGGCGGCACCGTCACCGTGTCGCCGCGGGGAAGAGGAGGCGGGACAGGCCGTGCCCTCCCGCCGCCCGGCCCTAGCGGATGTCCGCGCCGATCCACTTCTGGGAGATGGCCGCATAGGTGCCGTCGGCCATCATCTCATCCAGCGCCTTCTGCATGGCGGCCTTCAGCTCCGGATTGCCCTTGCGGATGGCGATGCCGATGTTGACGGCGCCGCCGTCGAGTTCGGAGGTCTCGAGCTTGCGGACCTTCTCGCCATTGTCCTTGATGGCAACCATGACCGGGATGCTGTCGACAACGATCGCGTCGAGGCGACCGGACTTCAGCTCCAGGAAGAGTTCCGGCAGACCCTTGTAGGTCCGGATTTCCCAGCCGCCCCGTTCGCGCGCCCACTTCTCGTGGGTTTCGCCGAGCGTCACGCCGATCGTCTTGTCCTTGAGTTCGTCGATGGACTGGATCGTCGAATCGGCGGCGACGAAGATACCGCGGCCGGAGCGATAATAGGGGCCGACGAAGTCGACGGCCTTTTCGCGCTCGGGCGTGATCGTCATGCTGCCGATGATGGAGTCGTATTTACCGGCGAGCAGGCCGGCGATGATGCCGTCCCAGGCGGTGCTGATCGCCACGCCCTTGACGCCAAGGCGCTTGGCAATCTCATTGCCGATATCGACGTCGAAGCCGACGACCTGGTTCGATGTGTCGACGAAGCTGAAGGGCGGGTAGGCGCCGCTATTGGCAAACTTGAACTCGCCGGCCGCCTTGACCGTTTCGAGTTCGTCGGCAGCGGCGGCCGAAGGCAATGCACTTGCGGCGATGGCAAGACCGGCAGCCAGCGCGCACGACAAAATGGATTTGAACATGGTCGTTCCCCTTTTTGGTTGTCGGAAGGGCCGGATGCCCTGAAGCACTCCGGCTGCCCACGAACCGCAAGGATCGTTCGAGATCATGCATCAAGCAAATAGATAGACGAAATAACCAGCATAGTTTCGATGAATGAAAAGGCATCAAAGCCGGTAGGCGCTGCGGGCCAGTCCTTGGGCCAGCAGCGGCGCAATGTCATGCGCCTCGTCCTCGTCCAGCCGGTGTGTCGCCACCAGCTCGGCGAGATAGGCACAGTCGGCACGGCGGCTGACGTCGTGGCGGGCCGGGATGGAGCAAAGCGCCCGGGTGTCGTCGTTGAAACCCGCCGTGTTCATGAAACCCGCCGTCTCGGTCGTCGCCTCGCGGTAGCGACGGATGCCTTCGAAACTGTCGTGGAACCACCAGGGCGGACCAAGCTTCAGTGACGGATAGACACCGGCCAGCGGCGCAAGTTCGCGCGCATAGGCGCTTTCATCGAGGGTGAAGAGGATGAGCGTCAACCGCGGGTCCATGCCGACCGCGTTGAGCAGCGGCCGCAGCGCTTGGGTGAAGCTGACCGGCAGCGGAATGTCAAAACCGCGATCGCGTCCGTAGCGTTTGAGCACGCCGGCATGGTGGCTGCGAAACGAGCCTGCATGCAGCTGCATCACCAGCCCGTCGTCCACCGACATGCGGGCCATTTCGGTGAGCATCTGCGCCCGGAAGAGTTCCGCGGCCTGCGGATCCGCGTGGCCACCGAGAACGCGCTGGTAGAGTGCCTGCGCGGCCGCCTCGTCGAGATCTGCCGTCAGCGGTGTCGGATGGCCGTGGTCGGTGGCGGTTGCGCCCATTGCCTTGAAGAAGGCGCGGCGCTTGCGGTGGGCGTCGAGATAGCCGCTCCAGCTGCCGATGTCGCAGCCGGTCAGTTCGCCCAGGCGCTCGATATTGCTGCGGAAGGTCTTGGTGTCAGGATCGATGACATCGTCGGGACGGTAGGTGGGGATCACCCGGCCCGTCCAGCCGGACAGGCGCGCGGCCTCATGCTGGACGAGGTCATCGAGCGCGCCATCGGTGGTGGCGATCGCCTCCAGGCCAAAGCGGTCGTAGAGCGCGCGCGGGCGATAGGCCGCCTCCGTCAGCCGTTCGGCGATCGCATCATAATGGCGATCGGCATTGGCTTCGTTCAGCCGCTCCTCAAGGCCGAACACCTCGCAAAAGGCATGATCGAGCCACAGCCGCGACGGAGTGCCGCGAAAGAGAGGGTAGTGGCGCGCAAAGATGCGCCAGATCGCCCGCGGATCCTTCTCGGCTCCGTCTCCGATACCCAGTGCTTCGAAGGGAACGCCCTGGCTCACCAGCATGCGCACCACATAGTGGTCGGGAATGACGAAAAGTTCCGCCGGATTGTCGAAGGCTGGGTTTTCCCCCCACCAGCGCGGATCCGTGTGACCGTGCGGCGAGATGATAGGCAGATGCTCGACCGCCTCAAGGAGGTCGCGGGCGATGCGGCGCGTGCCGGGGTCGGCGGGCAGGAGGCGGTCGGGATGGAGAAGCATGGCGCGGCTCGCGTTCAAGGAGGATGGATCGAGGGTGATCGGGGGCGGCCGGGGCCGCCCCGCGTCTCAGCCCATCATGTAGTTCGGCAGGAACAGGACAACCTCTGGCGCGAGGATCATCAGCATGACGACGGCGAGCACGGCGACCACCAGCGGCACCATCTCAACCGTGTATTCCTTGTAGGAGCAGTTGAGGATGCCGCAGACCGTGAACATCGACACCCCGACCGGCGGGGTCATGCCGCCGAAGGTGACGAGCGTCATCATCACCAGCCCGAAATGCACCGGATCGATGCCCGCCGCGGTGATGACCGGCACCAGGATCGGCGTCAGCAGCATCACGATCACCGTCGCCTCGACCAGCATGCCGAAGACGAGCAGGAAGGCCGCGATGACGAAGAGCAGCATGGACTGGCTGGAGAACAGCCCGAGCGTGACCTCGGCGATCGTCTGCGGCACGCGTTCGAAGGTGATGACATAGCCGAAGGCGCCCGACAAAAGGATGATGATCATGATCATGCCGATGTCGCGCACGCTCGCCACCAGCGCGTCGACCAGTTTGGTGATGGTCATTTCGCGGTAGATGAAGAAGCCGATGAACAGGGTGTAGGCGACGGCGAAGGCACCCGCCTCCGACGGCGTGAACAGGCCGAAGCGGATACCGACCAGCAGCCAGACCGGGAAAAGGATCGCCCAGAAGCTGATGCGAATGCCGGAGAGCACCTCCCGGAAGGTCGGCAGCCGGTCGTTCACCGGCTTGTAGTCGCGCCGGCGCGCCACCCAGCTCGTGGCGATCATCAGGGCAATCGTCAGCAGCACGCCCGGCACGACCCCGGCAATGAACAGCCGGCCGATCGAGACCTCACCGAGGAAGCCGTAGAGGATGAGCCCGAGGCTCGGCGGTATGGTCGCGGTGATCAGCCCGCCGATCGACAGCAGCGCGCCGGTGAAGCCGCGGGAATAGCCGTTGCGGATCATCGGCTCGCCCAGCACGCGAGACTGCATGGCCGCGTCGGCGACGGCCGAGCCGGAAATGCCGCCCATCAGGGCGCTGAGCACCAGGCTGGTCTGCCCGAGCCCGCCGCGCATCCAGCCGGCAAGCGTGGTGGCGAGGCTGGTCAGGCGCGGGGTAATGCCCGTGCCGTTCATCAGATGGCCAACCAGGATGAAGAGCGGTACCGACAGCAGCGGAAAGGACTGGCTGGAGGCGACGATGCGCTGCACCGCGATGCTGTCTGGCAGGAAAGTGGTCGGCAGCAGGAAATAGACCATGCTGGCAATGCCGATGGCTAAGGCGACCGGCATGCCGATAACGATGAAACTCAAGGCGACGATCAGGATGAAGGTCGAGATCACAGCGGATACTCCTGGTCGTGGGCTTCGGGTTCAAGGGAAAACAGCACGCCATGGGTCACGATCCGGCGCACAAGGGACAGGATCATCAGCCCCGCGCCGACCGGTAGCGCCAGCGTGACGAGCCCGTAGCTCAGGCCCGATGCACCGAGTTCGCGGGCCCAGTTGGACAGCGCCAGCTGCGTGCCGAGATAGAGGACATAGCCGAGAAAGGGGAGGATGCAGATCAGGCTGAGCCAGATCAGCACGAGCCGCAGGCGTGGCGTCAGCGCATCCGGCAGAGCGGACACGCGAATGTGCTCGCCGCGCTTGATGGTCAGGTCCGCACCGAGCATGCAGGTCCAGATCAGCAACAACTGGGCGATCTCCGGGCCTTCCGGAAAAGGCATGCCGATCGAGCGGCCGACGGCGCCGGCAAGCACGCTGATCACCGTGCCGGCCAACAACAAGAGCGCGAGGATCTCCTCGGCGCGGTCAAAGAATTTCCACATCTTTCCTCTCCCGGAGCCGGTGACGCGAATTGGCGTCACCGGTCCATTTGCCCGTCAACGTGCAGTGCTGCCACTCACTGCGCGGCGGCGATGAACGGTTCGAGGGCCTTGCGCGATTCTTCCAGGCCAAGCTCGGCATAGACACCGGGCACACGCGACTTGAAGTCGTCGATGTTGACTTCGGTGAAGGTCACGCCGGCGGCTTCCATCTCCTTGCGCACGCTGTCGAGCTTCTCGACCGTCATGCGGGTTGCCTCGTCACCGGCGGCCGCCAGTTCCTCGACGATGATCTTGCGCATCTCCTCCGGCTGCGCCTGGAACCACTGTTCGGAGGTCGCAAGGCCGGTGAACAGCTGCACGTGGTTGGTCAGCGCCACGTTCTTCACCACCTCGTGCAGTTTGATTCCGTAGGCGCCGGTCAGCTGGGCCTCGGCTCCGTCGATCGCGCCGAGCTGGAGGGCCGAGTAGACTTCCGACCAGGGCATCGGCACGGCGGTCGCGCCGATCGCGTTGACGGTGGCGATCCAGCCGGGCGCGTCGATGGTGCGGACGCGCACGCCCGACAGGTCCGCCGGTGTCTTGACCGGGGTCTTGGAGAACATCTGGCGCGTGCCCTGGAACCAGTTGTAGTTCAGGAGACGGATGCCGGAAGACTGGGCGAGCTTCTCGACCCATTCGCCATAGACCGGCGAGGACGTGATGGCGGCGTATTTGCTGTAGTCTTCGACCAGATAGGGCGCCGAAAGGATACCGAGCTCTTTCTGGAACGGCGCAAGGCGGCCGGCATCGACGAGCACGGCGATATTGGCGCCGTTGCGGATCTGCTCGAGCACGTCATTGTCGGAGCCCAGCTGCGAGCTCGGGAAGATGGTGATCTTGATCTCCCCCTTGCTGCGCTCCTCGATCCGCTTCTTGGCGCCTTCCATGGCAATCACCAGCGGGTCCTGCGGGTTCTGCGAGGTGGAAAGGTTGAGCGCGATCTCGGCATGGGCGGTGCTGGCGAGGCCGGCGATGAATGCGGCCGCAAGGCCAAGCTGTTTCAGGCAATTCATCATAGTCTTCTCCTCCGTTACTTGATGAAATTGGGCATCCGGCCGCATCGACATCAGGGGCGCGACGGCCATAGCCCGACGCGTTCGCCTTCCGTGACGAAAACCGAAACGTGGTAAAGTAGCCGGCTAAGTGCCAGCGGCTGCAATGTGTGGCCGAGATTGTCGACCTGGTTGCGCCAGGCGGCTCTGCCGGCGAAATAGCGTGTGAAAACGAGCCGCATCAGCGCGCGGGCGCGTTCGGCATCGGCGGGATCGCCGTTCTGCTCGAAGCGGGCGACATAGGCCTTTCCGGCCTCCGTTTGCGGCCACAGCAGCATGCTGTCCGACAGGATCGCGCCTTCGCGGTCCACTTCGTCATAGGCTGCCCCCCGCATCGGCCCGATGGTCTGGAACCCGCAGCGTTCGGCAAAGGTCATCATCCGATCGGCCAGCGTCAGCTGTTGCGGATCGCCGCCGAGCCGGACATAGCGATGCAGGAGCCAGGTCCACTCGCACTGGTGGCCGATCTCGCGCAGCATCCCGTCGCGTCCGGGAGCGGGCGACAGGTCGCCGGAGCGAAATTCGATGACGGAGCCGTTGCACTCGTCGATGAAGTGGCGCCGCACGACGTCGAGAATGCGTTCGGCGCGCTCCATCCATACCGGATCGCCGGTAACGTCATAGGCCTGGAGAAGCGCCTCGAACATGTGCATATGCGGGTTCTGGGCCCGCACGCCCTTTGGCGGCTGAGCGGTCGCGTCGGGGGTGTCGTCCTCGAAGAGTGCGCCGGTTGCCGGGTCGATCAGGTGGGTCTCGATGAAGGACCAGCAGTCCTTCAGGGCGCCCGAGAGCTCCGGGCTTGGCTCCACGCCATAATAGGTGACGAGACCGAGCAGCACGAAGGACTGGTCATAGCTGCGTCGTGCCGCATCCGAAGGCCGGCCGGTCGGTTGCCCATTGCGGGCCACCGCAGAGACATAGCCCCCGTCCCCGGTGCTCAGCGGTCCCATGAGAAAGCGATAAGCGTGACGTGCGCCCTTTAGCAGCTGGCTTTCGCCTCTCTGGCGATAGAGATGGGACAGCGTGAACAGGAGCCGTGCTTGCACGAGCGTCGTCTTTGGGCGGTCGGTGATCGGCTCGCCGTCTTCCGTGAGGCCGTCGAAGAAACCACCCCGGACGTTATCCCGCGCCTGTACAAGCCACCATGGCATCAGCGCGCCGTGAAACCATGCCGCCCATTCGGCGGGGTCGTCTGCGCCCACGGGCGCCACCGTGCGCTGTTGCCCTCCCTTTGTCATCGCCTCAGCCTCCCGCGTCGTCGAAGAATTCGGGCAAGGCCTTTGCAATGGCCGGCAGATCGGTGAGAACGCCTCTCAGATGCGCCCGCATCTCCGCTTCCGCCGCCCGCGGGTCGCCGGCACGCAGCGCCGCGACCACCGCCGCATGCTGGTCGATCAGCCGTTCGCGCGGGAACTGCCGGGCACTGATGTGGCGCACCCGGTCCATCTGCGTCTTGAGGTCTTCCAGAATGTCCCAGATTGCCGGCTGGCCGGCGGCCTCGGCGAGCTGGCGGTGGAAAGCCTCGTCCAGTTCCATGAAACGACTGGGGTCGTCGCCGTCGACCACGGTGCGCTGGGCGGCAAGATTGGTCTCCAGCGCCGCCAGCATGTCCGGCGTGATCCGCTGTGCGGCCTCGCGGACGATGTCGGCTTCGACGGCCTCGCGCACGAAGCGCGCCGTCATCACCGCCGGCACCGAAATGCGGCGTACATAGGTGCCGCGTTGCGGGCGAACCTCGACCAGCGATTCCTCGGCAAGCTTGATGAAGGCTTCGCGGACTGGCTGCCGGCTGACCTTGTAGCCGGCCGCGATCTCCGATTCGGAGATACGGGCGCCCGGAGCAAGATCGCCTCGGACGATCCGGTCGCGCAGCAGCCGGTAGAGCTGCGGCCCGACGGCCACGCTCTGCTCGAGTGTCATTGCGTCCATGCGTGAACTTGCCATGCTTCTCTCCCCTTGGGACTGTATAGCGCTCAACTTCCATACTAGTCAACAGTTGATGCTGGTGCTAAACAGGATCAGATATCATCCACGCTTGAAGCTTGAGGAGGAGTGAAGACATGCGGCAGACTTGGCGCTGGTTCGGACCGAGGGATCTCGTCTCGGTCGACGACATGATGCAGGCCGGCGTCGAAGGCGTCGTGTCGGCCTTGCACCATGTGCCGACCGGCGCCGTTTGGACGCCCGAGGAGATCGAAAGGCGGCAGGCCGAGATCGGCCGCATGAAGGATGGAAGCCCGTCCGGGCTGAACTGGGAAGTGGTCGAGAGCCTGCCCGTTTCCGAAGACATTAAGAAGCAGAAGGGCAGCTGGCGCGAGCACATGGCTGCCTACAAGACCTCGCTCAAGGCTCTGCACGATGCCGGGATCGAGACCATCTGCTACAACTTCATGCCGGTTCTCGACTGGACGCGCACCGATCTTGCCTGGCGTCTGCCCAATGGCGCGACCTGCATGCGCTTCGACCTCGTCGATTTTGCCGCCTTCGACCTGCACATCCTCGCCCGGCCGGGCGCATGCGAGGATTATCCGCAGGACGTCGTCGAGAGCGCCACGCGCCGCTTTGCGGAAATGGACGAGACGGCACGACAGATCCTTGCGCGCAATGTTGTCTTCGGATTGCCGGGCGCTGCCGACCATTTCACGCTGGAGGACGTGCGCACCCATCTCGCTGAATATGCCTCAATCTCGAAGGAGCGGCTGCGCGCCCATCTCATCGACTTTCTCTCCGAGGTGGCGCCGGTGGCGCAGGACCTCGGCCTGCGGCTTTGCTGTCACCCCGACGATCCGCCGTTTCCGCTGCTCGGACTGCCGCGGGTCATGTCGACCGAAGCCGACTATCGTAACGTCATGAACGCCGTCGATCTGCCGGCCAGCGGCATCACATTGTGCACCGGCTCGCTCGGCGTGCGCCCGGACAATGATCTGCCGGGCATGATGGAGCGCCTCGGAGACCGCGTTCATTTCCTGCATCTGCGCAATGTCCGGCGCGAGAGCGACGGCGTCATGGGCAGCTTCTATGAGGCCGAGCATCTTGGCGGCGGTACCGACATGGTGGCAATGATCGCCGCCGTGCTGCGCGAGGAACGTCGCCGGCGCGCGGCCGGCCGCGCCGACGCCAATATTCCGATGCGCCCGGATCACGGCCAGGACATCCTCGATGATCTCGGTCGCAAGGCCCAGCCGGGCTACCCCGCGATCGGCCGTCTGAAAGGGCTGGCGGAACTGCGCGGCATCATGACGGCGCTCAGCCATCCGGTGGAAGGGATCGGCGCATGAGCGCGCCGCGTCTGAAGACGCTTGCCGACATTCGCGGCGCAGCCCGGCTGCCGGGCTATCGACCGGTTGAGCACGCCGTCGGCATCGTCCATATCGGCATAGGTGCGTTCCACCGCGCCCACCAGGCGGCCTACACGGATTCGGCCCTTGCCGCTGCCGGCGGCAATTGGCGCATTCGCGGCGTCAGCCTCAGAAGCCGGGAAACGGCCGACGCGCTCAACCCGCAGAACGGTCTTTACACACTGATCGAGCGCAGCGCTGCCGGAACCACGGGGCGCGTCATTGGCGCGATTGCCGATGTCATCGCCGCGGATCCGGCAGCGACGCTGGCCGCCCTCGCCGACCCGGCGATTCGGATCGTCACGCTGACGGTTACCGAAAAGGGATACGGCATGGACCGCGCCAGCCGCGCCCCGGACTGGACCCACCCGGCGGTCGCAGCCGACCTTGCCACACCCGACAAACCCTCCGGTGTGCTCGGGCTTCTGGTTGCCGCGCTGAAGGCACGACGGACTGCGGGCGTTCCACCCTTCACCGTCCTGTGTTGCGACAACCTGCCGGAAAACGGTGCGCTCTTGCGTGACACCGTGATCGCCTTTGCCCGGCGCGGCGATCCTGCGCTGGCCGACTGGATCGCCGCCGAGGTGGCCTTCCCCTCGAGCATGGTCGACCGGATCACGCCGGCGGCCACGCCGCAGACCTTTGCCGAGGCCGAACGCCTGACCGGTTGTGCCGATCTCGCCGCGGTGGAGACCGAGGCCTTTCACCAATGGGTGATCGAGGATCATTTCCCGGGCGGCCGTCCTGCCTGGGAAGAGGCCGGCGCGATCTTCGTGTCCGATGTCACGCCTTATGAGCGGATGAAACTCACCATGCTCAACGGCAGTCACTCCATGCTGGCCTATGCCGGCTTTCTCTGCGGCCGTCGCCATGTGCGCGACGTTATGGCCGATGACGCCCTGGCGGGCCTCGTGCGGCGCCATCTTCAGGCGGCCGCCGCGGTCCTTCCGCCGCTCGCTGGCATCGACATCCACGCCTATGGCGAGGCGCTGGCGAGGCGTTTTGCCAATCCGGCCATTGCGCACGAGACCTATCAGATCGCCATGGATGGAACGGAAAAGCTGCCGCAGCGCCTGCTTGCCCCCGCCATGCGGGCGCTGGAGACCGGCGCGGCCCTTCGGCCCTTCGCCTTTGCCGTCGCCGCCTGGATGCGCTATTGCCTCGGCCGGACCGACGACGGCACGGCCTACGCGTTGCGCGATCCACGTGAAGGCGAGATTGAGACAGTGCTTTCGGGTGTGCCGCGAAAGGCCGAGCCGCTGTCGGATGTGCTGCACGGCCTGCCGGGTCTGTTTCCGCCGCAGCTTCTTGCCTCGGCCGACTGGCGCCGGCAGGTGGTGGAAGCGCTGGACGCCATGCTGACCCTCGGCATGGCCGAGGCCGTGAGGTCGGAGGGCGTGAAAACGAAGGAGGAAACCTGATGCGTGAACGGCTGTTTCTCTCGATCGGCGAGGCAATGGTGGAGATGTCTCAGGCCGATGGCGGGCTGTGGCGCATGGGCTTTGCCGGCGACACCCTGAACACGGCCTGGTATGCGCGCGCCTGCCTGCCCCCGGAGTGGAAGGTGGCCTATTTCACGCGGCTCGGCACCGACCCGTTCTCGGAACACCTGCTGGCGTTTCTCGACGCCAACCATATCGAAACCGCATTCGTCACCCGCGATGCCGAGCGGACGGTCGGCCTCTATGCGATCGAACTTGACGAGGGCGAGCGGAGCTTTTCCTACTGGCGCAGCCACTCGGCGGCGCGGCGGCTGGCCGACGATGAGGCCGCCCTCGGCGCAGCGATCGGAGCCGCCGACGTCGTCTATTTCTCCGGGATCACCCTGGCCATTCTCGCTCCTGACCGCCGCGCGCGCCTCTTGCAGATGGTGGAACAGGCGAGGGCCGAGGGCAAGTTGACCGTCTTCGACCCCAATATCCGGCCGCGCCTCTGGGAAGATGCCGAGACGATGCGGAGATGGCTCTCGCGCGCGGCCAAGGCCGCCGCGATCGCGCTCCCGAGTTTCGATGACGAAGCATCCGTCT
Source organism: Rhizobium sp. (assembly GCA_036722275.1). GTDB lineage: Bacteria > Pseudomonadota > Alphaproteobacteria > Rhizobiales > Rhizobiaceae > Allorhizobium. The sequence goes on from DAIMJJ010000010.1 coordinate 27,455, forward strand.
TCGGCGATGCCGATATCGAGGCCTGTGCCAAGCGCTGGCTGCGGCTTGGGGCAGGCGAAGTGGCCGTCAAGAATGGCGGCGGTCCGATAGCGGTGAGCCAGCCCGACGGCACCATCCGGACCATGACACTGGAGAGCGTCAAACCGGTCGACAGCACCGGCGCGGGGGATTCCTTCAATGGCGGCTATCTGGCGGCACGGCTTGCCGGAGCGGATCCGGACGAGGCGGCGCGCCGCGGCCATTCGGTGGCCTCGCGCGTGGTCGGCCATCCGGGCGCGTTGATGCCGCGCGACGCGATTTGCGACACGGCCTGAATCCCTGTCTGCTGGTGCCTTGCGCCATGCCGCGGCGCCGCGTTTCCGCCCCTTGTCCCAATAAAGGTCTTGACATGAGTCAAATGCCTTTCGCTGCCCTGTGCTAGATTGCCCACATGGAGTTTGGAGGGATTTGACATGGGGTATATTCGAGTTCTGACCGCTGCCGTTATCACCGTCATGCCGATGATGTTTGGCATGGCAATGATGACGCCCGCGCAGGCGCAGAGCGGCATGACCTGCGAGCAGTTGTGGTATGAGCGCAATGCGATCTATGCCGCCAAGGGCTACTGCTTCAAAACGCAGCGCGCCCGCAATGTCTTCGGTCGCCGCTGCTTTCCGCCCTACGGCAAGCTGACGCCGGCCGAACAGCGCCGGGTCAACAATATTGAACAGTGGGAAGTCTATCAGGGTTGCCGCTGAGCGGCCGGTTCCCGGGCCTTTCACACATTCATCGGCGGGGGCCAGTCCCCGGGTCACCTTTGGTGCCCGGGGACATTCATTTGTGCAAGAGCGCTGGACAGCTTTGTCGCCTTCGGAACATTCTGTTGCCCGCTTTTCATTTTTCCATAGGATGAAAGAAAACGAAAAGATTGGGGGAGTGCCGATGCTGTTTACCAGCCGTCAGGCGGAAATCATGGCTCTTGCGAAAGTGGAAGGACGCGTGCTCGTCGATGAACTGGCGGCCCGCTTTGCCGTGACGCCGCAGACGATCCGCAAGGACCTGAACGACCTTTGCGATGGCAAGGCGCTGACCCGCATCCATGGCGGCGCCATTTTCCCGAGCGGCAACGAGAACGTCAAATACGAGGCCCGTCGTTCGATCGCGGCGCCGGAGAAACAGGCCATCGGTCGTGCTGCTGCGGCCCTCATTCCCGACAATTCTTCGCTGTTCATCAATATCGGCACGACGACCGAGGCCGTCGGCGAGGCCCTGATCGATCATCGCGAGCTGATGGTCATCACCAACAACATCAACGTCGCCAATCGCTTGCGCGTCTTCCCGTCGATCGAGGTGGTGATTGCCGGCGGCGTGGTGCGCGGCTCGGACGGCGGCATCGTCGGCGAGGCGGCGGTCGATTTCATCCGCCAGTTCAAGGTGGATTTTGCCGTCATCGGCGTTTCTGCGATCGACGAGGACGGCGCCCTTCTCGATTTCGACTACCGGGAAGTGAAGGTGGCCCAGGCGATCATCGCCAATGCCCGCCACGTGATCCTCGTTTCCGATTCGTCGAAGTTCGAGCGCACGGCGCCGGTCCGCATCGGTCACATCTCCCAGGTTCATACGTTCATCACCGACCATTGCCCGCTCGAAACGATCCGGCGGATCTGCGCCGAAAACGACGTTCAGCTCCTGGAAACGCAGGGGCAGCGCGATAGCGGCGACGAAAGCCGCTGATTTCCGTGTATGTTCGTTTGACATTCGAATTTGTTTCGTTTTAGATGCCGATGCTTTCGCAAATGCCTGAATTTGTGCATTGCGAAAATGGAGGCGGAAGCGAATGTCGGACGAGACGGTTTTCGACATCTTTGTCATCGGTGGCGGCATCAACGGCTGCGGGATTGCGCGTGACGCGGTCGGCCGCGGCTATTCGGTCGCGCTCGCCGAAATGAACGATTTCGCCTCCGGCACGTCCTCCGGTGCGACCAAGCTGATCCATGGCGGGCTGCGCTATCTCGAATACTACGAATTTCGCCTGGTGCGCGAGGCGCTGATGGAGCGCGAAGTGCTGTGGGCGATGGCGCCGCATGTCATCTGGCCGCTGCGTTTCGTGCTGCCCTTCCAGAAGGGCGGCGTGCGCCCGGCCTGGCTCATCCGCCTCGGCCTGTTCCTCTATGACCACCTGGGCGGCCGCAAGCTTTTGCCCGCGACCCGCACGCTGGATCTGCGCCGCGATCCGGCCGGAAAACCGCTGAAGCCCGGCTATTCCAAGGCATTTGAATATTCCGACGGCTGGGTTGATGATGCCCGCATGGTGGTTCTCAACGCCCGCGACGCCGCCAATCGTGGCGCGCGGATCATGAGCAGGACCCGCGTCACCTCGGCCCGCCGCGAGAACGGTCTGTGGACCGTGACCATCCTCGACCGGGCCAGCGGACGCTCCGAAATTGTCAAGGCGCGCATGCTGGTCAATGCCGCCGGCCCCTGGGTCGATCAGGTGCTCGCCGGCACCTTTGGCCGCAACAACGTTCACAATGTACGCTTGGTTCAGGGCAGCCACATCGTCGTGAAGAAGAAGTTCTCCGACCCGCGGGCCTATTTCTTCCAGAACCCGGACAACCGCATCATCTTCGCCATTCCCTACGAGAACGACTTCACGTTGATCGGCACAACGGATCGTGACTATACCGATGATCCGAAAAATGTGAAAATAAGCGAAGAGGAAATCGCATATCTGTGCAATGCTGCGAGCGAATATTTCGCTGAGCCCGTGCGCAAGGAGGATATTGTCTGGAGCTATTCGGCCGTGCGTCCGCTCTATGATGACGGCGCCTCGAAGGCGCAGGAAGCGACCCGCGATTATGTGCTGAAGATCGACCAGCCGGGACAGGATGCGCCGCTGCTCAATGTCTTTGGTGGCAAGCTGACCACCTATCGGCGGCTGGCGGAAAACGCTTTGGAAAAGATCGGCGAAGCGATCGGGGCAAAGGGAGGCCCGTGGACCGCAAACAGCAGGCTGCCCGGCGGCAATTTCGAGGCCACGGCCTATGCCGCCGAAGTGCAGGCTTTGCTGAAGGTCTATGGCTTTCTCGATCGCGGCCATGCGGAGCGGCTGGTTCGCTGCTACGGCACGGATGCCCGGAGCATCCTGTCGGGCGTCGCATGCCGCGAAGACATGGGCCGCCATTTCGGCGGTTCGCTCTACGAATGCGAGGTCCGCTGGCTGATCGAGCGGGAATGGGCCTGCAATGCCGAGGATGTCCTCTGGCGGCGCACCAAGCAGGGATTGTTCCTGACGGCCGGGGAGGCTGCGGAACTGGAAACATATATGGCGGTCGCGGCCGCCTGACGGGCGCGCGACGCCAAAGAAACAGCCGACGGTTCGGAGGAGGCCCGAGGAATAGATGCTTGAATTGCGAAATGTCTCGAAGATGGTCGCCGGCGAATATCACATTCGCCCGACCAATCTCGTCCTGCAGCGAGGGTCGCTGAACGTCCTCCTGGGGCCGACGCTTTCGGGCAAAACCTCGCTGATGCGGCTGATGGCCGGACTGGACCAGCCGACGAGCGGCAGCGTCCATTTCGACGGCGTCGACGTGACCGGCACGCCGGTGCAGAAGCGCAATGTCGCGATGGTCTACCAGCAGTTCATCAACTATCCGGCGCTGACGGTGTACGAGAACATTGCTTCGCCGATGCGGATCGCCGGCAAGGATCAGACGACGATCGACCGCGAGGTTAAGAAGGCCGCCGAGCTCTTGCGGTTGACGCCTTACCTGGACCGGACCCCGCTCAACCTTTCCGGCGGCCAGCAGCAGCGCACGGCGCTTGCGCGCGCCATCGTCAAGAACGCCAATCTGGTTCTTCTCGACGAGCCGCTGGCCAATCTCGATTACAAGTTGCGCGAGGAGCTGCGCGAGGAATTGCCGAAGATCTTCGCCGAGTCCGGAGCGATCTTCGTCTATGCCACGACCGAACCGTCGGAGGCGCTGCTGCTCGGCGGAAACACCGCGACCTTGAGTGAAGGATCCGTCACCCAGTTCGGCGAGACGATTGAGGTCTATCGCAAACCGGTCGATCTTCTGACCGCCCGCACCTTCGCCGACCCGCCGCTCAACACGATCGATCTCGTCAAGGCCGGCGACCGGTTCCTGTTGTCGGGCCGGCCGATCCTGCCTGTGCCGGTACATCTGTCGGCGATTGCCGATGGTCCTGTGACCATCGCCTTCCAGCCGCACCATCTCTATCTTGAGCGAAACGATCATGCGACGGCGGCGCTGTCGGCGAGAAGCCTGGTGTCCGAAATCGCCGGTTCCGAGAGTTTCGTGCATCTCCAGTTCGCCGATGCGCGCTGGGTGATGCTGGCGCACGGCATTCACGACATCGACCCGGACCGCGAGCTGGAAGTCTTTGTCGATACGCGCCACCTGATGGCGTTCGGTGCCGACGGGCGCACGCTCGTCGATGCCGCCAGCGCGTGAGGGGGGAGAGACCATGGCACGCATCAATCTCGAACATATCCGCCACGCCTACAGCCCGAAGGCCAAGGCTGCCGGGGATTACGCGCTGAAGGAGGTTCACCACGAATGGGCCGACGGCGGCGCCTATGCGCTGCTTGGCCCGTCCGGCTGCGGAAAGACCACGCTGCTCAACATCATTTCTGGCCTTCTGCATCCGTCCGACGGCCGCATCCTGTTCGACGGTGTCGATGTCACGGCGCTCTCGACCGAGGCGCGCAACATTGCCCAGGTCTTCCAGTTCCCGGTCGTCTACGACACCATGACGGTCTACGACAATCTCGCCTTCCCGCTGCGCAATCGCCGCGTGCCGGAGGCCGATGTCGACCGGCGGGTGAAGGAAATTCTGGAAATGACCGACCTGTCGGCCATGGCCAACCGCCGCGCGCAGGGGCTCACCGCCGACCAGAAGCAGAAGATCTCGCTTGGCCGCGGCCTTGTCCGCTCCGATGTCAATGCGATCCTGTTCGACGAGCCGCTGACCGTTATCGATCCGCATATGAAATGGGTGCTGCGCTCGCAGCTGAAGCGGCTGCACCGCCAGTCCGGCTTCACCATGGTCTATGTCACCCACGACCAGACCGAAGCACTGACCTTCGCCGACAAGGTCGTCGTCATGTATGACGGCGAGATTGTCCAGATTGGCACGCCGGCAGAGCTGTTCGAGCGCCCCAGCCACACCTTCGTCGGTTACTTCATCGGATCTCCGGGCATGAACTTCATGCCAGTGAGCGTTGAGGGGTCCGAAGCCATGGTTGGCGAACAGAGGATCGCCCTCAACAGTGCACCGAAACTCGGCCCAAGCGTCAAGGTCGAGCTCGGCATCCGCCCGGAATTCGTCCGCCTCGGCCGCGAAGGCATGCCGGTCAGCATTACCAAGGTCGAGGATATCGGCCGCCAAAAGATCGTCCGGACCCTGTTCTGTGGCCATCCGCTGTCGATCGTCGCGCCCGAGGATACTGAAATTCCGAGTGAGGCGCGTGTCACTTTCGAAGCCCAGGCGATCGGCATCTATGCCGACAGCTGGCGCGTCGGGCAGGAGGGTTGATCATGGAGAAGACCTTCAACAACAAGGCTTGGTTCCTGGTTCTCCCGGTTCTGCTGCTGGTCGCCTTTTCGGCGGTCATCCCGCTGATGACCGTGGTGAACTACTCGGTGCAGGACACCTTCGGCAACAATGAGTTTTTCTGGGCCGGGACCGACTGGTTCGCGGAGATGCTGTCGTCCGACCGTTTCTGGGATGCGCTCGGCCGGAACCTCATCTTCTCCATGGTGATCCTTGCCATAGAAGTGCCTCTCGGCATCCTGATCGCCCTCAACATGCCGAAGAAGGGGCTCGGCGTTCCCGTCTGCCTCGTGCTGATGGCGCTGCCGCTGCTCATCCCGTGGAACGTGGTCGGCACGATCTGGCAGGTTTTCGGCCGCGTCGACATCGGCTTCCTCGGCCACTACCTGACGGTGCTCGGCATCGACTACAATTACACGCAGGACCCGGTCGATGCCTGGGTGACCGTCATCGTCATGGACGTCTGGCACTGGACCAGCCTCGTCGTGCTGCTCTGCTATGCCGGCCTCGTCTCCATCCCGGACGCCTATTATCAGGCCGCCAAGATCGACGGCGCCTCGCGCTTCTCGGTGTTCCGCTACATCCAGCTGCCGAAGATGAAGCGTGTGCTGCTGATCGCCGTGCTGCTGCGCTTCATGGACTCATTCATGATCTACACCGAGCCCTTCGTCGTCACCGGCGGCGGCCCGGGCAATTCCACCACCTTCCTGTCGATCGACCTGGTCAAGATGGCCGTCGGCCAGTTCGACCTCGGACCGGCAGCCGCCATGTCGATCATCTACTTCCTGATCATCCTCTTGATGTCGTGGATCTTCTACACCGTCATGACCAGCCACGACGCCCAGGCCAAGTGAGAGGAACGCCAAGATGCATCACGACAAGAGCCGCTTCGCCTTCCTCATCCCGACGATCTACATCGTCTTCCTGCTCCTGCCGATCTACTGGCTGGTCAATATGAGCTTCAAGGAGAACAACGAGATCCTCGGGGCCTTCTCGCTTTTCCCGCAGAACCCGACGCTGCGGAACTACATGGTGATCTTCACCGATCCGTCCTGGTACAACGGCTACATCAACTCGATCATCTATGTGGTGATGAACACGGTGATCTCGGTGGCTGTGGCCCTGCCGGCGGCCTATGCCTTCTCGCGTTATCGGTTCCTCGGCGACAAGCACCTGTTCTTCTGGCTGCTCACCAACCGCATGGCGCCGCCCGCGGTCTTCGCGCTGCCCTTCTTCCAGCTCTATTCCGCCTTCGGCCTGATCGACACGCATATCGCCGTGGCGCTCGCGCACTGCCTGTTCAACGTGCCGCTGGCGGTCTGGATCCTTGAAGGCTTCATGTCCGGCGTGCCGAAGGAGATCGACGAGACGGCCTATATCGACGGCTATTCCTTCCCGCGCTTCTTCGTGAAGATCTTCATGCCGCTGATCGCGTCGGGCATCGGTGTCGCCGCCTTCTTCTGCTTCATGTTCTCCTGGGTCGAGCTGCTGATCGCCCGCACGCTGACGACGACCGATGCCAAGCCGATCGCCGCCACGATGACCCGCACAGTCTCGGCCTCGGGCATGGACTGGGGTGTGCTGGCGGCTGCTGGCGTGCTCACCATCATTCCGGGCGCGCTCGTCATCTATTTCGTCCGCAACTACATCGCCAAGGGCTTTGCCCTGGGCCGCGTCTAAAGGAGGGAGGCTCAAGATGGACTTCTCATGGATGGCATGGACGCTGCCGACGGCGCTGTTCTTCATCGGCATCTTCACGTTGATCGCAGCCATGGCGGTCTGGGAATATTTCTCGCCGGGCGGCAATCCGCGCATCGGCGTCCTGCGGTTCGAAACGACGCGAGGGGACCGCCTGTTCATCTCGCTGCTCGGATCGGCCTTCATTCACCTCGCATGGCTGGGGCTCGGAGGCCCCAGCCTGTGGTGGGCTCTCGCCTTGTCGGTGGTTTACGCGATCGGCGTATTCCGCTTCGTCTGAGGCTAGAAAAACGGATGGCGGGTCGCGCCGCCATCCCGGACTACGGACTACGAAGAGACTGCAATCGCAACCTTTGGGAGGAAAAACATGCGAAAGCACCTTTTGACGACGACGGCAGCCCTGCTGCTGGCGATGACCGGCTCGGCCTTCGCCGGTATGGACGAAGCCAAACAGTTCCTGGACAAGGAAATCGGTGACCTGTCGGCGCTGTCGCGCGCCGATCAGGAAAAGGAAATGCAGTGGTTCATCGATGCGGCGAAGCCTTTTGCCGGCATGGAGATCAAGGTGGTGTCGGAAACCATCACCACCCATGAATACGAATCCAAGGTCCTGGCGCCGGCTTTCACCGCCATCACCGGCATCAAGATCACCCACGACCTGATCGGCGAGGGCGACGTCGTCGAAAAGCTGCAGACGCAGATGCAGTCCGGCGAAAACGTCTACGACGCCTATGTCAACGACTCGGATCTCATCGGCACCCATTGGCGCTACCAGCAGGCCCGTTCGCTCACCAAGTGGATGGCCAACGAAGGCAAGGACGTCACCAATCCCGGCCTAGACCTCAACGACTTCATCGGCCTGAAGTTCACCACCGCGCCGGACGGTGATCTCTACCAGCTGCCCGACCAGCAGTTCGCGAACCTCTACTGGTTCCGCTATGACTGGTTCAACGACGAGAAGAACAAGGCCGACTTCAAGGCCAAGTACGGTTATGACCTCGGTGTTCCGGTCAACTGGTCCGCTTACGAAGACATCGCCGAGTTCTTCACCGGCCGTGAAATCGACGGCAAGAAGGTCTATGGTCACATGGACTACGGCAAGAAGGACCCGTCGCTCGGCTGGCGCTTCACCGATGCCTGGCTCTCCATGGCCGGCAACGGCGACAAGGGCCTGCCGAACGGTCTGCCGGTCGACGAATGGGGCATCAAGGTCGATGAAAACTCGCGTCCGGTCGGCTCCTGCGTCGCCCGCGGCGGCGACACCAACGGCCCCGCCTCGGTCTACGCCATCCAGAAGTACCTCGACTGGTTGAAGGCCTATGCACCGGCATCCGCCCAGGGCATGACCTTCTCGGAATCCGGCCCGGTTCCGTCGCAGGGTGAAATCGCCCAGCAGATGTTCATGTACACCGCCTTCACCGCCGACCTCGTCAAGGACGGTCTGCCGGTGGTCAATGCGGACGGCACGCCGAAGTGGCGCTTCGCTCCGAGCCCGCATGGTGTCTACTGGAAGGACGGCATGAAGCTCGGTTATCAGGACGTCGGCTCCTGGACGCTGCTGAAGTCCACCCCCGACGACCGCGCCAAGGCCGCCTGGCTCTATGCCCAGTTCGTCACCTCGAAGACTGTGGACGTCAAGAAGAGCCATGTCGGCCTGACCCTCATCCGCGAATCGTCGATCCAGCATGAAAGCTTCACCGAGCGTGCTCCGAAGCTTGGCGGTCTGATCGAGTTCTACCGCTCGCCGGCCCGCGTCCAGTGGTCGCCGACCGGCACCAACGTTCCGGACTATCCGAAGCTGGCCCAGCTGTGGTGGCAGGCGATCGGCGACGCATCTTCGGGTGCGAAGTCGGCGCAGGAAGCCATGGACTCGCTGTGCGCCGAACAGGAAAAGGTCATGCAGCGCCTGGAACGTGCAGGCGTTCAGGGTGACATCGGCCCGAAGCTCGCCGAAGAGCACGATCTCGAATACTGGAACAAGGATGCGGTTTCCAAGGGCAACCTCGCACCGCAGCTGAAGGTCGAGAACGAGAAGGAAAAGCCGATGACCGTCAACTACGACGAACTGGTCAAGAGCTGGCAGAAGTAAGCCTTCGCGGTTAGCATGACAAAGGACCGGGGCGTCGAGGAGGCGCCCCGGTCTTCATCCAAGGAGACGAAGCCCGATGAGCGGATATATTCTGGCAATCGACCAGGGAACCACGTCGACCCGGTCCATGGTGTTCGACCAGGACATGCGCATCGTCGGGATCGCCCAGCAGGAATTCACCCAGTTCTTCCCCGATTCTGGCTGGGTCGAGCACGATGCCGAGGAGATCTGGCAAAGCGTGCTGTCGACCACCCGCATGGCGGTCGCCAAGGCCGGGATCACGCTGCGCGACATCACCGCGATCGGCATCACCAACCAGCGCGAAACCGCCGTGGTCTGGGACCGCAAGACCGGCGAGCCGCTGCATCGCGCCATCGTCTGGCAAGACCGCCGCACGGCCCGTTTCTGCGAGGAACTGAAGGCCAGGGGTCTCGAACCGCTGTTCACCAAGAAGACCGGCCTGCTGCTCGATCCGTATTTCTCCGGGACCAAGCTTGCCTGGGTGCTCAATTCCGTGGAAGGGCTGCGCGATCGCGCCCAAAAGGGCGAGGTCTGTTTCGGCACGGTCGATAGCTGGCTCATCTTCAAGATGACTGCCGGACGGGTGCATGCGACCGACGCCACCAATGCCTCGCGCACGCTGATCTACGATATTGCCGAAAACCGCTTCGACGACGAACTTCTCGAGATCCTGGCCATTCCGCGCGCCATGCTGCCCGAGGTCAAGGACTGTGCCGACGATTTTGGCGTCACCGATCAGGACGTCTTCGGCGCCGAGATCCCGATCCTTGGCGTGGCCGGCGACCAGCAGGCGGCCGTGATCGGCAATGCATGCTTTGAACCGGGCATGATGAAGTCGACCTATGGCACCGGCTGCTTTGCCCTGCTCAACACCGGTTCGGACCGCGTCACCTCGTCCAACCGTCTGCTGACCACCATTGCCTATCGCCTCAACGGCGAAACCACCTATGCGCTGGAAGGCTCGATCTTCATCGCCGGTGCCGCCGTGCAATGGCTGCGTGACAGCCTGGGTTTCATCGGCAGTTCGGCCGAGACCGACGGGCTGGCCGCCAAGGCCGATCCGCACCAGCGGGTCTATCTGGTGCCGGCCTTCACAGGCCTCGGCGCACCCTATTGGGATGCGGAGGCGCGCGGCGCCATGTTCGGCATGACGCGCAATACCGGGCCTGCCGAGTTCGCCCGCGCTGTGCTCGAAAGCGTGGCCTACCAGACCCATGATCTTCTCGAAGCCATGAAGAAGGACTGGGATGGCGCCAGCGAAAAGACGGTGCTGCGCGTCGACGGCGGCATGGTCGCCTCGAACTGGACCATGCAGCGCCTGGCCGACATCCTGGCCGCACCCGTCGACCGTCCGCAGATTCTCGAGACCACGGTTCTGGGCGCTGCCTGGCTTGCGGGTTCGCGGGCCGGGATCTGGCCGGATCAGAAGGGCTTTTCCGAACACTGGAAGCGCGATCGGCGCTTCGAGCCGGATATGCCGGAAGAGGAGCGCAAGGTCGCTATCGACGGCTGGCGTGATTGCGTCTCCCGCTGCCTGACCAGGCGCGATTGAGGTCTGTGCACCGCGGGTGCCTGCATGTCACCCGAAGCGCATCGCTTGATGGAGGTTCAGGCGGCCGCCACCGAATTGCCGACCAGTTCGCCGAACTTGGCAAAGAACTCGCCGGCGAGCTTTTTCGAGGTGGAATCGATCAGGCGCGACCCGAGCTGGGCGATCTTGCCGCCGACCTCGGCCTTGACGGTGTAGGTGAGGATCG
>DAIMJJ010000011.1:0-5660 GCA_036722275.1 Rhizobium sp.
CCATCGGGCCGCAGTCATCGATATCGATGTAATAGGTATCGATGCGCGGGTTCTGACCGTCGTCCGGATTCCAGCGGTAGATCCGGTATTCGCGGACGTTCTTGGCGCCGGCCGGCTTCGGCCAGACTTTGCCTTCACTGATCTGCGAGTTCTTGGGGAGAGCGAGTTCAACCATTTATCTTGTCCGTTCCTATGGCAACTTTCGCAGCCGGGGCAGCCGTGCCGGATCTGAGAAACCAATCGTACGATAATTCTCACGGGCCTGAAGAAGGCTTACGCTATTTGCGCCGCCTGCGAGACTGGGTTTCGCTTCCTGAACCGGATCATCTTCCCAACCGCAAACATAGCAGATTTCGTAACACCCCGCTTCCGTGAACGAATATCGTTCGCAACACGGGCAGGTGAACAATCCGCCCTCGGCCTGCCGAGCAGTTTTCACTTCGGCAGCCAGTTCGAAGTATTGTTCGCCCGTGCCCTTCATCGCCTTTAGTACACACGTGCCTTGGGCGCGATCTTGTAGGGATCGATGCCGTCGGCGATCAGGTCGGTATGGACCGGACGATAGTCGAGCTTCACGTCGCCGGCCTCGGAGACCCAGGCCAGCGTGTGCTTGCGCCAGTTCTCGTCGTCGCGACCGGCGAACGGGCCGCTGGTATAGTCTTCGCGCGCATGGCTGCCGCGGCTTTCCTTGCGGGCTTCCGCGCCGTAGACCGTGGTGATGGCGTTGGCCATCAGGTTGTGCAGCTCGAGCGTTTCGACGAGATCCGAGTTCCAGATCATCGAACGGTCGGTGACCTTGATATCCGGCAGTTCCTTCCAGATCGCCGAGAGGCGGCGGCAGCCGCTTTCGAGCGATTCCTGGGTGCGGAACACGGCGGCGTCCTCCTGCATCGCGCGTTGCATCTTGTCGCGCAGCACGGCCGTCGGCGTCGAGCCGGTGGCGTGGCGCAGGCCGTCGAAACGGTCCATGATGCGGTCGCAGGCAGCGATGTCGAGGGCCGGAACCGGCTCGGACTTGCTGACCACTTCAGCCGCACGGATCGCAGCGGCACGTCCGAAGACGACAAGGTCGATCAGCGAGTTGGAGCCGAGACGGTTTGCACCGTGAACCGAGGCGCAGCCCGCTTCGCCGACAGCCATCAGGCCGGGGGCGATGCGTTCGGGGTTCTGGCCGTCCGCGTTGAGGACTTCGCCCCAATAGTTCGTCGGAATGCCGCCCATGTTGTAATGGACGGTCGGCAGGACCGGGATCGGCTCGCGGGTCACGTCGACGCCGGCAAAGATCTTCGCCGATTCCGAAATGCCCGGCAGGCGCTCGTGCAGGACGGCCGGATCGAGATGGTCGAGATGCAGGAAGATGTGGTCCTTGTTCTTGCCGACGCCGCGGCCTTCACGGATTTCCATCGTCATGCAGCGCGAGACGACGTCACGCGAGGCGAGGTCCTTTGCCGACGGTGCATAGCGCTCCATGAAGCGCTCGCCTTCGGAGTTGACGAGATAGCCGCCTTCGCCGCGGGCACCTTCGGTGATCAGACAGCCGGCGCCGTAAATGCCGGTCGGGTGGAACTGCACGAACTCCATATCCTGCAGCGGCAGGCCGGCGCGTGCGATCATGCCACCACCGTCACCGGTGCAAGTATGCGCGGACGTAGCCGAGAAGTAGGCGCGGCCGTAACCACCGGTCGCCAGCACCACCATCTTGGCGGCGAAGCGATGGATCGTGCCGTCGTCGAGGTTCCAGGCGACGACACCGGTGCAGCGGCCATCGGCCGACATGATCAGGTCGAGCGCGAAATACTCGATGAAGAATTCGGCATTGTTGCGCAGCGACTGGCCATAGAGCGTGTGCAGGATGGCGTGGCCGGTACGGTCGGCGGCAGCGCAGGTGCGCTGCACCGGCGGGCCTTCGCCGTAGTTTTGCATGTGGCCGCCGAACGGGCGCTGGTAGATCTTGCCTTCTTCATTACGGGAGAAGGGAACGCCATAGTGCTCGAGCTCATAGACCGCCTTCGGCGCTTCCATGGCGAGATACTGCATGGCATCGACGTCGCCGAGCCAGTCGGAACCCTTGACGGTGTCATAAAGGTGCCACTGCCAGCAGTCCGGCGTCATGTTGGTGAGCGAAGCGGCAATGCCGCCCTGCGCGGCCACGGTGTGCGAACGGGTCGGGAAGACCTTGGTGATGCAGGCGGTCTTGAAGCCCTGCTCGGCCATACCGAGCGTGGCGCGCAGGCCGGCGCCGCCGGCCCCGACGACGACCACGTCATAGGAGTGGTCGACATACTTGTATGCCTTGCCGTTCTGGGCGGGAGTGTTGATCGGTGCCATTGGGAATTATCCTACGAATGCGATCTTCAGAAGGGCGAAAAGACAGAGACCGCCGATCAGGATCGCGAAGAACACGTTGAGCATCAGCAGAGCGAGCTTGGGGATTTCGCTATGAATATAGTCCTCGATGATCACCTGCATGCCGAGCTTCATGTGGATGATGCCGGAGATGACCACGAGGCCCATGATCACCGCGACGACCGGATTGGCCAGCGCACCGACAACTTCCGCATAAGGCGCGCCGCCATAGCAGACTACGAAGCCGATGAAGAAAAGGATCAGCGGAACGTTGGCGACCGCGGTCAGCCGCTGACGCCAGAAATGATCCGTGCCGTCCTTGGCCGAACCCAGACCACGGACCTTACCGAGCGGAGTGCGCATATCCATCTTCGTCATCCTCAACGTACGGCGTAGGCGATCGCCCAGACCACGACGGTCAGAACGAGCGAACCAATGATGTTCGCCTTGGCGAGCTTGGTGGAGAAATGCTTGTCGAACCCGTAGCCGAGGTCCCACATCAGGTGGCGCAGGCCGCCGAGCATATGGTGCAGCAGAGCCCAGGTGTAGCCGAGAAGAATGATGCGGCCGATGATGGTTCCCATGAACCAGCTGACCCATTCGAAATAGGCAGCGCCTGTCGATGCGGCGATCAGCCACCAGGCGACGAGAATGGTGCCGAAATAGAGCGCGCCCCCGGTGATGCGATGCAGGATCGACATGACCATGGTGGGGATCGGCTTGTAGATTTGCAGATGCGGCGACAGGGGCCGGTTATTTGTCAGATTCGCCATCAGGACCTCGCGGCGTTCAATGCGGTCCGAACTCTCGGACATCCTCCGGGCAATGCATTTTGCCCAAGCATGGGTGCATTGCATCAATCGGACGTTTAATCGCCGAAATGACGGACGACAAGCCCATTCGCTCGACGATTCGATTTTAATCGATTGGGATCTCTAGAACTTTATGCCAAGGCGAGAACATAGATCGTCCCTTGCTAAAAAACATCTCCCCGCAATGACTTTCCCGAAAAACTCGGGCATGGTGATTTAACCATTCGTTAACCACCGCCATCGCGACGAGGAGGCATCCATGGTCACGCGTCCTGCCCCCACCCGACTGATCACCGCTGCAGTCGCGCTTCTGCTTGCCGGGATCGCCCCGCTGAGCGCCGGCGACTTCGATGACGCGCCGCGCAGACACCTGCATGGTCGAGGGCATGATCACCGCCAGGACATCGTCGGCGGCGCCGGCCTTCCATCGGTCGTCCCCGGCATCGGCACGTTTGCCGGCTCGGTCTCCGCCGCGCGGGTTCGCGGCAACGGCATCTATTTCGCCGTCGAAGGATCGCGCAGCGACGTCGTGAGCTACCGGCCGCCGGTCGCCAAGATCATCGAGGTGGAAGCCGAGATGGAAGACAGCGCCTGCTCCTATGAAGCCGGCGTGTGCGTCATCCGCCTGCGCTGAGTCGGCTCAGCGGAAGCGCCAGACCATCGTGCGCTTCACTTCGCTGTCCTCCAACACCCGCGTGACCGGCACTTCATAGGTCGCAAGTGGCTCCAG
Organism: Rhizobium sp.; assembly: GCA_036722275.1. Classification (GTDB taxonomy): domain Bacteria; phylum Pseudomonadota; class Alphaproteobacteria; order Rhizobiales; family Rhizobiaceae; genus Allorhizobium. The sequence continues at coordinate 3,889 of DAIMJJ010000011.1, forward strand.
CCGATCAGTGGGGCGATAGGCACGGCCCGGATCGCCGACCAGAACGCGTGTCCCGCCAGCGGCAAGCCCCCCGAGCCATTCGGTCAAGGTGCTCGCGAAGTCGCGATCGTAAAAGACGTCACCGGCCAGCACGACATCGGCCTTGACCGGCGTACCGATCAGGTTCTCGGCCGTGAACTCGATCTCCACGCCATTTTCGCGCGCATTGAGCCGTACCGCCGTGCGGGCCCACGGATCGATATCGGCGGCGACGACGTCGCTGGCACCGGCCAGCTTGGCCGCAATCGCCACCAGTCCGGAGCCACTGGCGAAATCCAGGACGCGCTTGCCGCGCACCTCTTGCGGATGGTCGAGGATGTAGCGGGCGAGCCCCTGCCCACCGGCCCAGGCGAAGGCCCAGAACGGCGGTGGCAGGCCGATGGCGTCAAGATCCTCCTGCGTCTTCAGCCAGAGATCATGAACCTCGCTGGCCAGCATCAGTCGGATTTCCGGCACATGCGGCGGCGCCATGAGGCTGGTATTGGCACGGATGAAGAGCTCGGGATCGGTGTTCAAGCCAGGCCCTCAGCGCGGCGGATTGTCGAGGCCGCCCATGCGACACACCTCCAGATATTCCTCTTCCGTTACCGGCTGGACGGAGAGGCGCATGGAGGTGACGAGCGACATCTTGGCGAGCTTATCGTTCGCCTTGATGTCCTTGAGGCTGACAGGCTTGGGCATGTCACAGACCGCACGAATATCGACGCAGTCCCACCGGGCATCGCCCTCGGCGGTGGAATCCGGATGGGAGAGCGCGCAGACCTCGACAATGCCGACGACTTCGAGCCCCTCGTTGGAGTGGTAGAAGAAGCCCTTGTCGCCGATCTTCATGGCCCGCATGTTGTTGCGGGCGAGGTAGTTGCGCACGCCGGTCCATTCGGTCCCCGCCTCGCCGGCGTCCTTCTGCATCTGCCAGGACCACTTGAACGGTTCGGACTTGTAGAGCCAGAAAGCCATATTCCGCTCAAGCCTCCGGATTGTTGAAGACCCAGTTGTAGGGCTTGATCTCGACATTGGCGAAGAGCCCGGCCTTGGCATAGGGATCTTCGGCGGCGATCGCCTTTGCCGCCTCGAGATCGGAGGCTGCGATCAGCAGCATGGAGCCGCAGGGCTTGCCATCGGCATCGAGGAAGGGGCCGCCGATCTTCAGGGTGCCGGCAGAATTCAATCCGTTCAGCCATTCCACATGCGCCGGACGGGTCTCCATGCGCAGGTTGAGATGGGCAGGCTTATCGGCGCAGATCACGGCAAACAGCATCTTCTCTTCTCCTTGGTTCGTTCAGGCGCCGGATCACTCGGTGGTGATCGGACGCGACATCAGACGTTCGATGGCGGTCGGGATGTCGAGGCTGCCCTCGATGATCGCCGCCACGGCATCGGTGATCGGCATGGCGACCGACAGACCCTCGGCAAGGCGGGAGGCAACCGCCGCGGCAAAGGCCCCCTCGACCAGCTGGCCCCGCGAAAAATCGATCGGCTCACCGCGGCCCAGCGCCATGCCGAAACGCAGATTGCGCGACTGATGGCTGGTCGCGGTCAAGACCAGGTCACCGAGGCCGGAGAGGCCGCGCACGGTATCAGCCTTACCGCCCATGGCCGCGACCAGACGCGACATCTCGGCAAGACCACGGGCGATGAGGGCCGCACGGGCAGAATCACCAAGCCCCATGCCCTCGACAATGCCGCAGGCGATCGCCAGCACGTTCTTCAAGGCGCCGCCGAGCTGGACGCCG
>DAIMJJ010000011.1:5760-21554 GCA_036722275.1 Rhizobium sp.
AATGCCGCAGGCGATCGCCAGCACGTTCTTCAAGGCGCCGCCGAGCTGGACGCCGATGCGGTCATCGGAGGCGTAGAGGCGGAAAGTGCGGCCGGAAATCGCATGTGCCAGCCGTTCGGCAATTGGAAGATCCGCTGCCGCGATCGCCATGGCAGTCGGCAAGCCGCGCGCGATGTCAGCGGCGAAACCGGGTCCGGAGAGTGCTGCGATGGCGTGATGCGGCAGCGCCTCTTCGAGCACGTCGGCCAGCAGGCGGGCGGAGGTGCGGTCGATGCCCTTGGCGCAGGTGACGACGGTCGCATCCTTCGCAAGATACGGACCGAACTGCCGCGCGGCCTCGACCTGCGCCTGCGACGGCATGGCGAACAGCACGATCTCGGCACCGGCAATCACCTTAGGATCGGCACTGAAATCCAGAGTTTCCGGTAGCCGGATTCCGGGCAGCGCGGCCTCGTGAACACGGCTCGCCTGAAGGTCGGCGATCAGTGCGCCGTCCCGGCCGAGCAGCGTCGTCTCCGCGCGCCCCTCCGATGCCATGACGGCGGCAAGTGCCGTGCCGAAGGCGCCCGAACCGATGACGACGATCCGTTCCGAAGCGCTCATGCCTTGGCTCCCCGCTTGCCATAGGCGAGCAGCGCCTTGGCCTCGCTGTCGAGCGGCCAACGCGAACGTGGCTGGACGTCGAGCGGATCGGCGGGCAGACCGAGCGCCATGCGCTCGAGACCGGCCCAGGCGATCATCACCGCATTGTCGGTGCAAAGATGGTGCGGCGGTGCGACGAAGCGGAAACCCAGCCGATCGCAAAGGGACTGGAGCGTACGCCGCAACTCCTTGTTGGCGGCAACCCCACCGGCGACGACCAGCGCCGGGACGCCTTCGTGCTGCGGAAAGAGATCACGGAACCGCTGCAGGCCGCGTCCGATCCGGTCATCGAGGGTGCGCGAAATGGCCCGCTGGAAGGAGGCACAGATATCGGCGATATCCTGCTCGCTGACCGGGGCAATCCCTTCCGCGGCCTGACGCACCGCCGTCTTGAGGCCGGAGAAGGAAAAGTCGAGCCGGGCCTCGCCGACGAGCGGTCGCGGAAAGGCGAAGCGCTTTGCGTCGCCGGACGCTGCCGCCTTTTCCACCTGCGGACCGCCGGGATAGGGAAGGCCGAGCAGCTTGGCCGTCTTGTCGAAAGCTTCGCCGAGGGCATCATCGATCGTCGTGCCCCAGCGCTCATAGTCGCCGACGCCGCGCACCAGCACGAGCTGGGTATGGCCACCGGAGACGAGAAGCATGAGATAGGGAAAGGTGAGGCTATCCGTCAGCCGGGCGGTGAGCGCATGGCCTTCCAGATGGTTGATCGCATAACGCGGCTTGCCCGTCGCCCGGGCGATCGCCTTTCCGGTCATCAGCCCGACCAGAAGCCCGCCGATCAGGCCGGGGCCTGCCGTCGCCGCGATGGCATCGATGTCGGCAAGCCGTGTTCCGGCGCGCGACAGCGCCTCCTCGATCAGGCTGTCGAGCGCATCGACATGCGCGCGCGCCGCGATTTCCGGCACGACGCCGCCATAAACACTGTGCTCGTCGAGTTGGCTCAGGACCACGTCGGCCTCGATCTGGCCGGTGCCGTCATCAAGGCGGGAAACGACCGCAGCGGCCGTCTCGTCACAGCTGGTCTCGATGCCGAGAATGCGTAGTTTGGCGCCCATTTGCCCTGTTCATTGATTGCGATAACCGGGAAACCGGTCTACGAGGACTGTCGGTAACAACGGATCAGATCGGATGCAAACAAAACCTTTTCGCATTGGCACGCGCGGCAGCCCGCTGGCGCTGGCGCAGGCTTATGAGACCCGCGACCGCCTGATGGCAGCCCACGGTCTTCCCGAAGAGATGTTCGAAGTCGTGGTGATGTCGACCCAGGGCGATCGCATCACCGACCGACCGCTGTCCGAGATCGGCGGCAAGGGCCTGTTCACCGAAGAGATCGAGGCGCAGCTGCGCTCCGGCGGGCTCGATCTGGCCGTCCATTCATCCAAGGACATGCCGACGAAACTGCCGGACGGCTTGTTCCTGTCTGCCTTCCTGCCGCGCGAAGACGTGCGGGACGCCTTCATCGGCCGAACCGCGAAGAAACTGACCGACCTGCCGCAGGGGGCGACCGTGGGCTCCGCCTCTCTCCGGCGCCAGGCGCTCATCCGCCGCCTGCGCCCCGACCTCAACGTCATCACCTTCCGCGGCCAGGTCGATACCCGGCTAAGAAAACTGGCGGAGGGCCAGGCGGATGCGACGCTGCTGGCCTTTGCCGGCCTCCGGCGCCTGGGCAAGCTCGACGTGCCGACCGAACTGCTCGACCCGAAAGACTTCCCGCCCGCGCCGGCGCAGGGCGCCATCTGCATTGAAAGCCGAATCGGCGACGACCGCATCAACACGCTTCTCGACGCGATCAACGACCGTGCGACCTTCGACGCCGTGATGTGCGAGCGCGCCTTCCTCGAAACCCTCGACGGCTCTTGCCGCACGCCGATTGCCGGCTATGCGCGCTGCATCGGAGACCGGCTGAGCTTCTCCGGCATGATCCTGACGCCCGACGGTGCGCGTTACCACGAAATCGAGGGCGAAGGCGCCCGCAGCGATGCGCTTGCCATTGGCCGCGCGGCGGGCGAGGCGATCCGGGCAAAGGCCGGCCCCGACTTCTTCAGCAGCTGGAGCTGATCCATGCGCGTTCTCGTGACGCGCCCCCAACCGGCGGCCAGCCGCACGGCCGCCGAGCTCAGGCGGCGCGGCCACGAGCCGCTCGTTCTTCCGCTGGCGGTCGCCGAGCATCATGCTGTCGCCTTGGCCGAGGCGCTCGCGCAGCCCCATGCCGGGATTGCAGTGACGAGTGCCGAAGCGATCCGCGCGCTTGCGACCATCGGGCCACTGCCGCCGCCCCTCTTCGAGGAGACCCTTTTTGCCGTCGGCGAAAGCACCGCCTCAGCGGCGGCCAAGCTCGGCTTCCGACGGATCATCGCCGGGGACAATGACGGCACGACCCTCGCCCGCATGATCGTCGGCCATGGCCCGACACAGGGAGAAGCGGTGCCACTGCTTTATCTGGCGGGAAAGCCGCGTAGCCCCGGCTTCGAGGCCGCGCTTGGCGAATTCGGGAAGCCGGTGACGGTCTGCGAGTGCTACCGAATGCGTCCACGCGCGCTCACCGCGGCAGAGATTGCCGAAACGATCGGCCGAGATCCCGTCGATGCCGTCCTCCTCTATTCAAGCGAGAGCGCGCGTCGCCTGTTCAATCCGCCGGTGGTCGAGCTTCTGTCGGAAAGGACTTCGAGCGCCCGTATGCTGTGCCTCAGCGAAAAAATCGCGACCGCTCTGCCGGCCCAATTCCGGGCGAAAGCCAAGGCTGCGCCCTCGCCGAACGAAGCGTCGCTGCTCTCCCTACTCTAAGGTCGAGCGCCAAATTTGATCTTCGCCCTTTCTTTCGCCCGCCCGACTGACTAGTTTTACGGGACCGCAGGGAAATGAAGAGGTTGACATGGTTTCCGGAAAGCCGCCCCGCCGCTCGAAGTCGTCCAACGACCCGGTCACCATCGACCTGACGGCCGATGCGGTCGTCGGGAACGGTCCGCCGCAGGCGGACACGGTGTCTGATTCGACCACGACGGCAGGCACGCAACCCGACGCAACCGTGATCGACTCGGCAAGCCCGGAAGATCAGGTCACCGCGACACCCGACGAGCCTGCCCCGGCTGAACGCCCCTCGATTGAACAACCCGAAGAAGAAACGGTGCGCGCGGAGGCTGCCCGCGAAGCGGAAGCCGCAGGGGCGCCGGAACCTGCGACGCCGGCGGCTCAACCCGCCGCACGCTCCGGTCCGGCCATGCCGGCGCTGATCGCCGCTGGCATCTTCGGTGGTCTCGTTGCGCTCGCTGGTGCCGGAAGCATGCAATATGCCGGCTATCTGCCGACCGTGGCGCCGGAAACAGCGGCGCCTGCCGATACCACCGGCCTTACCGCCGAGATCGAGGCGCTGAAGGCGCAGGTCGCAGGCCTGTCATCCCCGGGTCCGGCGACCGCCGATCCGCAGCTCGAGCAGCGGCTTTCCGCCCTGGAAGGTACCGTTGCCAACCAGACGGCCGCTGCGCCGGACACCGCTGCGATTGACGAGCTGCGGCAGAAGCTCGACGCCGCCGACCAGGCGATCGCGGCGCTGAAAAGCGATATTGCCGGCAGTGCCGGTGCGATCGGCGACGTTGAAACACGCCTGACGGAGCGCCTCGCCGAAGCGGAAAAAAAGCTTGAGGAACCGCGCACCGATGTGGAGATGGCCAAAGCGATCGCGCTGACGACCCTGAAAGCCGCGACCGAACGCGGAGGGCCGTTCATGGCCGAGCTCGACGCCCTCGCCGGCATTTCACCCGACGACCCTGTCGTTGCCAATCTTCGGGCCTATGCCGCAACCGGTGTTGCCTCCCGTGCCGAACTCGTCCGGGCCTTCGGTGACGTCGCAGATAGCGTTCTTGCCGCCATCCACCAGCCTGACCCCAACGAGGGCGTGGCCCAGCGCCTGCTGTCGAGTGCGCTTTCGGTCGTCAAGGTCCGGCCCGTCGGCAATGTCGAGGGCGCGACGCCCGAGGCCATTCTCGCGCGCATGGAAGACAAGCTGCAGAACGGCGACCTGAAGGGCGCGGCCCTGGAGTGGGAGAGCCTGCCAGAGGCCGGCAAGGCCGTTTCGACCGACTATGTGTCGAAACTCAGGACCCGCATCGAAATCGAGGCTCAGGTGGGCGATGCGCTTGCCACGGTCGTCGCCGGCAAGAAGGGCTGAGGAAGACAAGCAATGCTGAGAATCCTGTTCTTCATCACCACAATCCTCGTGCTCGGCTTCGGCTTTGCCTGGCTCGCCGATCGTCCCGGAACGCTCTCGATCGTCTGGCAAGGCCAATTGATCGAGATGAGCCTGATGGTCGCCGCCTCGATCCTCGTGGCGATCGTCGCGGTCGTGATGTTCGTCTGGTGGGTCGTGCGCATGCTGTTGACTTCGCCGCATTCCGTGCGCCGCTATTTCAGGGCCCGCACCCGTGACCGCGGCTACCAGGCATTGTCGACAGGTCTGATTGCCGCCGGTGCCGGCAATGCCGCTCTGGCCCACAAGATGAGCGCTCGCGCCCGCAGCCTGCTGCGCGCCGATCAGGAGCCACTGATCCTGGTGCTCGATGCCCAGACCGCCGTGATCGAAGGCCGCCACGACGAGGCTCGCCGGCTTTATCAACAGATGGCCGACGATCCGGAAACCCGGGAACTCGGCTTGCGGGGCCTTTATGTCGAAGCCGACCGGCTGGGTGCCCACGAGGCGGCCCGGCAATATGCCGAGACGGCCGCGGAAAGCGCGCCCTATCTGCCCTGGGCCGCCAAAGCGACCCTCGAATACCGTTGCCGGGTGGGCAACTGGGACGATTCGATCCGTCTTCTCGACCAGCAGCGTGTGGCCCATGTGCTGAACAGGACCGAGGCCGATCGCCTCAAGGCGGTGTTGCTGACCGCCAAGGCGCAGGACCGCCTGGAGGGCGAGCCGGCCGCCGCCCGCGACAATGCGCTTCAGGCGTTGAAGCTCTCCAAGGATCTGGTTCCCGCGGCCATCGTCGCCGCCAAGGCCTATTTGCGCGAGGACAATCTGCGCAAGGCATCCAGCGTGCTCGAACAGGTCTGGAAGCTCAACCCGCATCCGGAGATCGCGCAGGCCTATCTGCGGGCTAGAGGCGGCGATAGCGCCGTCGACCGCTTGAAGCGCGCCGAACGGCTGGAGACGCTGAAGACCAACAATGTCGAATCGCTCCTGATCGTCGCCGAGGCAGCCTTGGACGCGCAGGATTATAAGAAGGCGCGCGCCAAGGCGGAAGCCGCGGCCCGCATGAGCTCCTCCGAGCGCGTCTATCTTCTGCTGGCTGACATCGAGGAAGCCGAAACCGGCGACCAGGGCCGGATCCGGCACTGGATGGCGCAGGCGCTGAAGGCTGGCCGCGACCCGGCCTGGGTGGCGGACGGCTATGTCTCCGACAAATGGTTGCCACTGTCGCCGATCACCGGTCGGCTCGATGCCTTCGAATGGAAGATCCCCTTCGACCAGCTCGAGGGCCCGGTCGAGGAAGGCGCATTGAGCCACGCGACGACCGCGCTCGAGACGCTGCCACCCGTAACCGCGGCACAGACGCCGGAACCGGCCGCGACGCCCTCCGCACCGGCGACCGCCGCAGCGGCCACTGCCGCGCCGCAGACCGCAACAGCCCCATCTCCGGCACGCACCGTTTCCGGGCGAGACGCTCGAAAAGCCAAGGCCGAAGTGGCGCCGGAGCCCTTCTTCGGCCGCCCGCCGGACGATCCGGGCGTGCGCGAGGGCGCCCAGCCGGTGGCGGAACAGAAATCACGGTTGAAACTCTTCTGAGGGGCGGCATGCTGGAGCGACTGCAATCCTTCTTCCAGAGCCTGACGCAATCACGGCAGCAGCAGCCGGCCTTTGCTCCGGACGATCCGCGGATTGCCGTGGCGGCACTCTGTCTGCAGGTCATGGAGGCCGACGGTGTTGTCCACGACGCCGAGCAGGCGAAGCTGCGCTCGCTGATGCGCGAACAGTATGCGCTCGACGAGGAAGCGGTCGACGCGCTGCTCACCCAGGGTCGCGAGGCCGAGAGCGAAGCCGTCGATTATTACCGTTTCACCTCGGACCTGAAGCGGACCCTCGACGAGAGCCAGCGCCAGCAGCTGGTCGGCATCCTGTGGGACATCGTCTATGCCGATGGCAGCCGCAGCGAGATGGAGGATCATGCCATCTGGCGTGTGGCCGATCTCCTTGGCGTGTCGGGACGGGACCGCGTCCATGAGCGGCAGGAGGCCGAGGCCCGCGCCGGACTTGAGGGTGAAGACAATGCTGGATGACCCGAAGCGGCGACGCGGTCGGCCGCCGATCCTCATCGTCCTGCACCAGGAGCGATCAAGCCCCGGTCGCGTCGGCCAGATGCTGGTCGACAAGGGCTTTCCCCTCGACATTCGACGCCCTGTGCTCGGCGACCGGCTGCCGCAAACCCTGGAGCACCATGCCGGCGCAGTCGTCTTCGGCGGCCCGATGAGCGCCAATGATCCGGACGCCTTCGTGCGCGCCGAAACCGACTGGCTTTCGGTGCCGCTCAAGGAGAACAAGCCCTTCCTCGGCATCTGCCTCGGCGCCCAGATGCTCGTGCGCCATCTCGGTGGCAAGGTCGAGGCCGAGCCCGAAGGACGCGTTGAAATCGGCTGGTATCCGATCCGCCCGACGGAACATGGCCGGCTGCTGATGCGCAACTGGCCGAAAATGGTCTACCACTTCCACCGCGAGGGCTTCGACCTTCCCCATGGCTGCCAATTGCTGGCCGAAGGCGACGTCTACCGCAACCAGGCCATCCGTTACGGCGAGAATGCCTGGGGACTGCAGTTCCATGCGGAACTCACCCGCGCCATGATGCAGCGCTGGGTCGTCCACGGCGCTCACCGTTTCGTCATGCCCAATGCCCAGCAGGGGCGCGAACATCTCGAAGGCCGCATGATCTTCGATGCGCCGCTCAAGGCCTGGCTGTCGGATTTCCTCGATCTGGTCTTCGTGACGGAGCGTCACTTCGCCTGAGTGTTCGGCGCATCGAGGCTGTCGATCTTTCTAAGCTGCGGGAAGCCCAGCGCCCACAGAAGCGCGACCGCAAGCGTGCCCGCACCACCGATGACCACGGCCGGCACGGGACCGACCAGATGCGCCATGGTTCCGGCCCGGAACTCGCCGAGTTCGTTGGAGGCACCGACGAAGACCATGTTCACCGCATTGACCCGGCCGCGCACTTCGTCAGGGGTCCACAGCGCAATCAGCGTTTCGCGAACATAGACCGACGCCATGTCGGCGGCCCCCATCAGCATCAGCGCGGCAATCGAGATCCAGGCGGTCTGCGACAGGCCGAAAAGCACGGTGCCGACCCCGAACAGGGCGACGCCGGCAAACATGAACAGGCCGGCATTATGCTTGATCGGGAAACTTGCCAGAGCGACAGCGACAATGATCGCCCCGATGCCGGGTGCTGCACGCAGGAGGCCGAGGCCGAGCGGTCCAAGGGTGAGGACATCACGGGCAAAAATCGGCATCAGCGCCACCGCACCGCCGAGCAGGACCGCAAAGAGATCGAGCGAGATCGCGCCGAGCACCACCTTCTCACCGAAGATGAAGCGGAAGCCGGCGAGAATCGTGTTCCAGGACACAGCCTTCGACGCGCTGCGTTGCTGCGGCTTTGCCACCATGAAGACGAGCACGGCGGCCGCCACGAAGAAGGCGAAGGACACCGAATAGGCGAGGGTCGCACTGACGCCGTAGAGCAGGCCGCCCGCAACCGGTCCGACGATCGAGGCCGTCTGCCAGGACGACGAGTTCCACGCGACCGCATTGCCGAGATCCTGCGGCGGCACGAGATTGGGTGCAAGCGACTGCACCGCCGGCGCATTGAAGGCCCGCTCGACGCCGAAGACCACCAGGATGGCAAAGACGATGATCGGGTCGAAGGCGTCGAAGACCGTCAGAAGCAGCATGGCTCCGCCGCAAAGGGCGCTGACGATCATGCAGATCGCAACGATCGCCCGGCGATTGTAACGGTCGGCGACCGAGCCGGTCACCAGGATGAGCATCAGGGAGGGCAGGAACTGCACGAGGCCGATGAGGCCGAGATAAAGCGCGCTGCCGGTTTCGTCATACATCTGCCAGCCCACGGAGACCGAGAGGATCTGCGTCGCAAAGGCGCCGAGGAAGCGGGCGAAGAAGAAGCGCAGATAGGATACGTGCCTGAAGGCGGCAAAACGATCGCCGGACGCGGCTGAGTGCATCGAAGGGACTTTCCACCTGGGCCACGGACCAGAGGCACAGGACCGACCACCCGTTAAACATGATTCCGCATCGCTCGGCCCGCGGCACTTGTCCGTTTAGTCGCCAATGTCTACATGTCTGTCAACCGAGAAATGGAGACTTGCATGCTCGCGCTGTTTCAGACGATCGATCTGGCATTGAACCTTTATACCTGGGTGCTCATCGGCAGCGCCATCTTCTCCTGGCTCTATGCTTTCAACGTCATCAATTCGAGCAATCGCTTCGTCAACTCGTTGGGCACGTTCTTCTACAACGTCACGGAGCCGGTCCTGCGTCCGATCCGCCGCATCCTTCCGGATCTCGGCGGCATAGACATCTCGCCGATCGTCGTGCTTCTCATCATCTTCTTCCTGCGTTCGCTGATGTGGAACAGCATCGTTCCGCTGTTCTTGTGATCGTCCCCTATCGGGTTTTTGACGACCACCTGCGGCTCGCCGTCCGGCTGACCCCGAACGGCGGGCGCGATGCGATAGACGGCATCGAAACGAATGCCGACGGCGAAGCGCATCTGAAGGCGCGCGTTTCCTGCGTTCCGGAAAAGGGCAAAGCCAACAAGGCGCTGCTGGCGCTGGTCGCCAAGGCTCTCGGCGTGCCGAAATCCTCGATATCGCTGGTGTCCGGCGACACCGCCAGACAAAAAATCCTCCGGATCGATGGCGACCCGGAGGATTTGAAAAAGAAAATCGACGCCTTGACGGCGGTCTGATCTTACTTCTGGGCCTTGAAGCGCTCGATCGCTTCGACGATCAGCTTCTTGGCGACGCTGACATCCTGCCAGCCGGCGATCTTCACCCACTTGCCCGGCTCGAGATCCTTGTAGTGCTCGAAGAAGTGCTCGATCTGCTTGAGCGTGATCTCCGGCATATCGGTGTAGTTCTCGATCTTGTCGTAGCGCTGGGTCAGCTTGTGCGCCGGAACAGCGATGATCTTCTCATCCTTGCCGCCGTCGTCTTCCATCACCATGACGCCGATCGGACGAACGTTGATGACGCAGCCCGGAACCAGCGGACGGGTATTACAGATCAGAACGTCGATCGGGTCGCCGTCTTCCGAAAGCGTGTGGGGCACGAAACCGTAGTTACCCGGATAGGTCATCGGGGTGTAGAGGAAGCGGTCGACGATCAGCGCGCCGGCTTCCTTGTCCATCTCGTACTTGATCGGGTGGCCGCCGACCGGCACTTCAACAATGACGTTCACGTCATCCGGCGGATTCTTGCCGATCTTGATTGCATCAATACGCATTTTCAGCCCCATGGGAGTGTTGAAATCCCGCGCTTCCTAATGGGAATCCCGTCGCATTGCAACACGGCTTTGGGCGAAGGCGACGGGCGGCTGCCAGGCCGGGCGACCTTTTTTGCCGGCACCCCGCAAGCCCCCGCGCCATTCTCCCTGCGCTCTGCTATAGGAAACAGAAGAGCAGCCAAGGGGGATCGTCGATGCTCGCAAATCGTTACCTGCCCATCCTTTTCCTATTGTCGACCGCCGCCCTTTCTCAGCCGGCAGCGGCCAATGAGAGCGTCTATACCGATCTTGATCTCGACCGGTGCCAGACGATTGCGTCCGACGACATGGGCGCCTCGATGAAGTGCAAGGGCTACAGGGAATATCCGATCTATTTCGCCGAAGGTGACCTGCGCCAAAGCATGCTCTACGGACCGGTTCGTGCAGAACTGATCGAAGGCGCCTTCGAGAGCTTCGCACCGTTCAACCACGTCAACACGAAGGTGGAATGGCGCCTCGACGGTTCGGGTAGGCCCGTGGCCGCCATCCTGCGCTGGTTCCTGGAAAATGTCGGCGATACCGGCATGCCGACCAAGGAGGCCGAGGGACAGGTGCTGGTGATCGCCCGCGTCGCGCAGCCGGATGACGGGCTAAGCTGCGTCGTCGGCTATGTCGATGCGCTCTCCAACAGCAATGCCAACGAACTCGCCCGCAAGGTGGCCGACAACGAGGCGCGAGACTTCGCCTGCGGCATGCAGGAGGCGATGTGGGAGGGAAAGCGCGGCGCAAAGGCCAGCGAGGAAACCCATGTCTGGCCCGAAGGCCTGGTGGTCGAATAGCCTGAGCGGCGAAGCGTCAGTTCCAGATGAAGCCCAGCTTCTTGAGCTGCACGTCGTCGAAGTCTTCCATGCCCTCGACGGCGTCGATACCGCCGTTGGAGCGGAAGAAATCGACCGCGTGATGGCTGTCTTCCAGACACCAGACGGCCATGCCCTTGCAGCCGAGCGACTTGAGCAGGCGGCGTGCTTCGCCGAACAGCGTATAGCCAAGGCCGATGCCCTGGTATTCCGGGCGCATATAGATCTCGTAGATCTCGCCTTCCTGCGGAAGCGCACGAGCGCGGTTGAGGCCCAGCGTTGTATAGCCGGCGATCATGCCGGCGACATCGACGACGAGAATCGTGGCCGGGCCGCGCGTGGCCTTGCGCCACCAGGTCTCGCCCCGGCGCTCGATCATCTTGGTGAGCGGTCGATGCGGAATGAGGCCGGCATAGGCGTGTTGCCATGCACAGCGGTGCGCCTCGGCAAGGGAGGCGGCATCCTGCGGCTCGGCAGGACGCACATCGATCGACAACGTCTTCATAACGCTACTTTCGTCCGGCTGGCGACATTGGCACGACCGGCACTCCCGATCACACCGCCTCCAGCGCTCTCATCTGGACCATAGCGAGAAATTTAACGCAATCTTAAGGGGCGTCGCAACCCCGCGGCTTTCCAATACACAAACAAAAACCCCGGCTCGAAAGCCGGGGTTGAAAGAGGCAGACCATACAGAGGGCTCAGGCCTGGGCAGCCTTGGCCTTGTCCATGCGCTTGCGGTCGTTGGCGTCAAGGAACATCTTGCGCAGACGGATCGACTTCGGCGTGACTTCGACAAGCTCGTCGTCCTGGATCCACGAGAGCGCACGCTCGAGCGTGAACTTGATCGGCGGCGTGAGCTTGACGGCTTCATCCTTGCCCGCGGCGCGGATGTTGGTGAGCTTCTTGCCCTTCAGCACGTTCACTTCCAGATCGTTGTCGCGCGAGTGGATGCCGATGATCATGCCCATATAGACCTTCTCGCCGGCGTCGATGATCATCGGACCGCGGTCTTCAAGGTTGAACAGGGCATAGGCCACGGCTTCGCCAGCTTCGTTGGCGAGCAGAACGCCGTTCACACGGCCACCGATCTCGCCCTTGTAGGGCTGGTAGTCGTGGAACAGACGGTTCATGACGGCCGTGCCGCGCGTGTCGGTTAGGAGTTCCGACTGGTAGCCGATCAGGCCGCGGGTCGGGGCAAAGAAGACAAGACGGACGCGATTGCCACCGGACGGACGAAGCTCGACCATCTCGGCCTTGCGCTCGGACATCTTCTGCACGACGACGCCGGAATGCTCTTCGTCGACGTCGATGACGACTTCTTCGATCGGCTCCAGCATCTGGCCGGTAGCTTCGTCCTTGTGCATGACGACGCGCGGACGCGACACGGCCAGTTCGAAGCCTTCGCGGCGCATATTCTCGATCAGAACCGCGAGCTGAAGTTCACCGCGGCCGGAAACGAAGAAACTATCCTTGTCGGCCGACTCTTCGATCTTCAGAGCAACGTTGCCTTCGGCTTCCTTGAACAGGCGGTCGCGGATGACGCGGCTCGTAACCTTGTCGCCTTCCGTGCCGGCAAGCGGCGAGTCGTTGACGATGAAGGACATGGTGACGGTCGGCGGGTCGATCGGCTGGGCCTTCATGGCTTCGGAAACGGCCGGATCGCAGAAGGTGTCGGCAACCGTGCCCTTGGAGAGGCCGGCGATCGCGACGATGTCGCCAGCATGGGCTTCTTCGATCGCGGTGCGCTCGATGCCGCGGAAGGCGAGGATCTTGGAGATGCGGCCCTGCTCGATGAGCTTGCCGTCCTGGCCCAGAACCTTCACGGCCTGGTTCGGCTTGATCGAACCGGCGGCGATGCGGCCGGTGATGATGCGGCCGAGGAAGTTGTTGGCCTCGAGGATCGTACCGATCATCTTGAACGGACCTTCCTCGACGGTCGGCGCAGGAACGTGCTTGACGACGAGGTCGAGCAGCGGCTGCAGACCTTCGTCATGCGAACCGTTCGGATCGGTGTTCATCCAGCCGGAGCGGCCAGAACCGTAAAGGATCGGGAAGTCGAGCTGTTCGTCGGTCGCGTCGAGTGCCGCAAAGAGGTCGAAGACTTCATTGACGACTTCGTCGATGCGGGCGTCCGGACGGTCGACCTTGTTGATCGCGACGATCGGGCGAAGGCCGACTTTCAGAGCCTTGCCGACGACGAACTTGGTCTGCGGCATCGGGCCTTCGGCCGCGTCGACGAGAACGATCGCGCCGTCCACCATCGACAGGATGCGCTCGACTTCGCCACCGAAGTCGGCGTGGCCGGGCGTGTCGACGATGTTGATGCGGGTGTCCTTCCACTCGATCGACGTCGCCTTGGCGAGAATGGTGATCCCGCGTTCCTTTTCGATGTCGTTCGAGTCCATCACGCGTTCCATCACGCGCTGGTTTTCGCGGAACGAGCCCGACTGCTTCAGCAGCTCGTCAACGAGGGTCGTTTTCCCATGGTCAACGTGCGCAATGATGGCGATATTGCGAAGATTCATACAAAGATCTCTGATGGCTGGGCGCGCGACAAGACGTGGCGGCCTGTTACTTTGCCGCGCTCATAACCTGTTTTTTGCGTTTGCGAAAGAAAAAAAGCCGGAACCGCCGGCTTTGGTTACCGGCGGCGGCGCGTTCGACTTGGGCCTGATCTTGCGATCAGGCAGCCAGTCCCTTCTTCTTGAGCATGGCATCCGCGCTCGGCAGGCGACCGCGGAAGGCAGTATAGGCGACCTCCGGATCGACCGAACCGCCGACCGAGTAGATATTCGCCTTGAGCCTCTCCGCCATCGCCGGATCGAAGGCATTGCCGGTCTCTTCGAAGGCCGAGAAGGCATCCGCATCAAGAACTTCCGACCACATGTAGGAATAGTAGCCGGCCGAATAGCCGTCACCGGCAAAGACATGCTGGAAGTGCGGCGTGGCGTGGCGCATGACGAGGGACTGCGGCAAGCCGATCGACTTCAGCACCTCGGCCTGCACTGCCATCGGATCCTCGACGGCGCCACGAGTATGGAAGGCCATGTCGACCAGGGCCGAGGACGTGAATTCGACGGTCGCAAAACCGGCATTGAAGGTGCGCGCGGCAAGCACCTTGTCGAGCAGCGCCTGCGGCATGGGCTCGTCGGTCTCGTAATGGACGGCATAGGTCTTGAGGATTTCAGGGACCGTCAGCCAGTGTTCATAAAGTTGCGAGGGTAGCTCCACGAAGTCGCGCGACACGCCGGTTCCGGAGACGGATGGATAGGTGACGTCGGACAGCATGCCGTGGGCGGCATGGCCGAATTCGTGGAACAGCGTGCGGGCATCATCGAGCGACAGCAGCGCCGGGCGCCCCTCCTCCGGCTTGGCGAAGTTGCAGACATTGTAGATGATCGGGATCTCGCCGACGGCGCCGTTCTTCAACGGCAGCTTGTGCTGCGACTGGAACGAGCTCATCCACGCGCCCGAACGCTTCGAAGGCCGGGCGAAATAGTCGCCAAGGAACATCGCCACCAGCCGGTCCTCACGGTCGCGGATCTCAAAGACCCGGACATCGGGATGATAGGCCGCGACGCCTTCAAGCGGCACCGCACGGATGCCGAAGAGCCGCCCGGCAACATCGAAGCAAGCCTCGATGATCTTTTCGAGTTGCAGATAGGGCTTGAGTTCGGCCTCGGAGAAATCGAACTTCTTCGCGCGGAGCTTCTCGGCATAATGACGCCAGTCCCAGGGCATGACTTCGTGGTTCTTGCCCTCTTCGGCAATCAACGCAGCCAGATCACGCTCTTCCGCCCTGGCCTGGTTGAGTGCCTTTTCCCAAACCTTCATCAGAAGTCCGTTCACGGCGTCCGGGCTCTTGGCCATGGTGTCGTCGAGTTTGTAGGCGGCATAATTGGCGTAGCCGAGCAGACCCGCCTTTTCGGCCCGAAGCGCCAGCGTCTCCTTGACGATTGCACGGTTGTCGCTCGCGCCGCCGTTTTCACCACGCGCAACCCAGGCCTTGAAGGCCTGCTCGCGCAGATCCCGCCGCGTCGAGAAGGTCAGGAACGGTTCAATGATCGAGCGCGACAGGGTCACGATGTACGAATGCCCCTCGCCGCGCGCGGCAGCCACGGCGGCCATTGCCTCCTTCAGGAAATCCGGGATCCCGGCGAGATCGGCTTCGCCGTCCAGCGGCATGAACCAGGACTTTTCGTCGGCCAGCACATTCTGCCCGAACTGCGCGCCGAGGCTCGCCAGGCGTTCATTGATGGCGGCAAGCCTTTCCTGCTTGCCCTTTTCGAGCTTGGCACCGGACTTTACGAACCCCTTCCAGTGGCGCTCCAGGACCCGCAACTCTTCCCCGCTCAGCCCCAATTCGGCACGCTTATCCCAGAGGGTGTCGATGCGGCGAAAAAGATCGGCATTCATCCCGATCTTCGAATAGTGCCGCGACATCTTGGGGGCGATCTCCCGCTCGAGCGACTGGATCACGTCATTGCTATGGGCACCGGCCTTGTTCCAAAACAGCGCCGAGACACGCGACAGCTCATCACCGGCAATCTCGAGCGCGATGATCGTATTGGCAAAAGTCGGCGGCTCCGGATTGTTGGCAATCGCGTCGATCTCGGCGTCATGAGCGGCAAGCGCCGCATCGAAGGCTGGAGCGTAATCCCCATCGGACACGGCGTCGAAACGCGGCAAACCGTTCGGACCCGACCAGTCGAAGACGGCGGGATTGACGGACGACGATGAGCTCATGGCGATTTCCTTCTGGTCAAGCATGCCCGAACCGCGGGCCTGACCTGCGATATGGGATCTGC
>DAIMJJ010000011.1:21654-34855 GCA_036722275.1 Rhizobium sp.
TTCCCCATAGCGGGATAGCTGCCCCCGGCTCGGCAAGTGCCGCGAGCGCGGGGGTATCGGCGCAACCAGATTTTCTTGAGAAATGCAGGGTGAAGCGAGGCGGATCTTAATTCGCCGAACGCGCGCGCCTGCCGAACGATTGCGAGACAGACATGAATTCTGCGACCGTCATGCAGGCCGGCACAAAGCCGGCCATCCAGATTGGCGAAACCGATTTCGAGCGCCTCAACGGCCTCGCGGAGGCTGTGATCAACCGGTTGCCGGATCTGGCCGAAGAACTGCTGATCGAACTCGACCGTGCCGACGTCGTGGCCGAGGCGCGGCTCTCGGCCAAAGTGGTTCGCATGGGCTCGATCCTCACCTACAGCACCGACGAGCACGGTCCGCGGCGCGTGACGCTCGTCTATCCTGGCGAGGCCGATATCGAGCTTGGGCGGATCTCCATCCTGACGCCGATCGGCGTCGCGCTGATCGGACTGGCCGAGGGGCAGTCGATCGAATGGTACGCCCGCGACCGCCGGCGGCATCGGCTCACCGTGCTCGCCGTCGACAATGACGGCCAGGCCGAAGCGGGGACCTGAGATGGCGACAGCCGCCCTTGTGTGGCGCGTGACGCTGAAGGTGCATCCCTGCGCACGCGCCCTCCGGCTCCATTCCTACTCCGGGTGCCTGATCGCAGGATAGGTGCCCCTGGCCTGCACGGATGCGGTCAGGGGAAGAGCTTCATCTGCTTCAAACACCTCTTCGAAACCTGGGGCCACCCGCCTCCGGGGGAGATTTGCCATGCCGAACACAATGCCCATTTTCCTGTCGACCACCGATGTCGACATTCTTCTGTCGATCGCCGAACGGGGCGAAGGCAGCCATGCTTATCGATGCCTTCTGCGGCAGCGGCTGGAGAGCGCCACCATTCTCGCGCCGCACGAACTGCCCGGCAATGTGGTGACGATCAACAGCCGCTTCCTCTATCGCATCGACGATCAGGCCCCGGTTGCCGCCGTCGCCGTTCAAAGCCCACCGGAAGGTTTGGCCGACTTCGCCTTGTCGATCCGAACGATGCGGGGCCTCGCCCTGCTGGGCCTTGCCGAAGGATGCGCCGTGGCGATCCCCGGTCAGGGCGGTCGGTGCGAACGGCTTGTCGTCGAGCGCATGCTGCACCGTCCTTTGCCCGAGAGCCGCGACGCCATCGCCCCTTCGGCGATCCATGAGAGATGGCGCGCCTGCCTGGCGGCATCGACACCGAACGCCGACGGGCATGTGGTGCCGTTTCGGCCGAAGGCGCGGCCTGGCCTGACCCGGGAGCCGGATGGCGGCAATCCCGGCCCCAGCGCCGCCTGAGAAGGCGGCCGGCACGTTCAGCGGAACGAGGCGGATCGGCGAAGCGAAGAGACCTCAGCTTCGCTGAGATGCCGCACCTTGCCCTTTTCAAGGTCTCCGAGAGCAAGATCACCAAAGGCGATGCGCAGGAGGCGCAGGCATTCGAAACCGAGCGACTCCAGCATCCGCCGGATTTCTCGGTTCTTGCCTTCATGAAGCTCGAACTCCAGCCACGTCGTCTTGTCCGCCTCGCGAAGAATCCGCACGGAGGCGGCCTTGAGAACCTCGCCGTCGTCGAGAATGCCGGCCATCATGCGCTCGAGGTCATTCTCGGCGGGGCGCCCGCGAACCTGAACGTGGTAGGTCTTGGCAATGCCGCTTTGCGGATCGAGGAGCCGTTGGGCGAGCACCGTGTCGTTGGTGAACAGCAACAGGCCCTCGCTCGCCTTGTCGAGGCGCCCGACCGGCGAGACATGCGGAATGGACAGGTGCTCGAGACAGGAGAACACCGTATCGCGGCCTTCCGGATCGTCGCGCGTGGTCACCAGGCCTCTAGGCTTGTTCAGCATCAGATAGACCTTGGCTTCCGCGCCGACCGGCTGGCCATCGACCTCGATGCGGTCGGTCCGGATATCGACCCAGACCGCAAGGTCGGTGATCCTGCGGCCGTGCACCGACACGCGTCCCTCCGCCACCAGTTTCTCGGCCTGACTGCGCGAGCAGAAGCCCAGCTTGGACAGCGCTCTCGGCAGGGTCACGCGCATGCCGGGCGCAGCTTGAGAAGGTCTAGCCACCAGATTTGCCGTTCGGGTTTGGAAAGGTTGAAGCTTTAATGCCGCGAATTGAGCGACGGGCAAGAACTGCCTGTCTCGCCTTGCCTGCGTCAAGGAGAAATTCGTCTTGCGCCTCGGCTCAACTGGCCAGCTCGTGAATGCGCACGCTCGGCACGATCTTGCGCGCCAAATCGCAGAGATGGCGGTGGTGGGTCAGGTAGATCACCTGGCCGATCTTCGCCATTTCGCCGAAAAGTCGCAAGACTTCTTCCGAGCGCGGCTCGTCGAAGGTTTCCATGATGTCGTCGGCGATGAAGGGCACCGAAGGCCGGCTGGCCGCGAATTCCTCGTAGCCAGCCAGACGAAGCGCCAGATAGAGCTGGAACTGGGTGCCCTTCGACATTTCGCTGGCGAGCTTGGAGCCGCCCTGACGCGTCAGCCCGATCAACGTCTCGCGATCCTTCTCCGGCTGCGCGGCAAGACCGGCATAATCGCCGCGGGTGATCAGCCGGAAGGCATCGGAGGCGCGCCGCATCATCGAGGAGCGATGCCGATCGCGATAGGCCCGCAGCGCCTCGCCGGCCATCAGGGCCCCGGTCTTCAGCCTCAGATAGGTATTGGCCAGATCCTCGATCTCGAGGAGAACCGTGCGGCGCTCGGCCTCGATACGGGCAACCTCGTTGCCGCCACCGATAGCCTCCAGCCGGTCTGCAGCCCGCGTCTTGTCGGCAAACAGCTGCCGTGTCCGTTCCTCCATATCCTCGAGCCGGGCGCTCAGTTCCGCTTCCTCGCGGCTGAGTGCATCGAAATCGGTGGCCGCGACTTCGCCGATCGCCAGATCGACGGACGCCGCCGGCAGTTCGGCCAGGATCTGCTCGGAGAGCGTCTGCAACCGGGCCTCAAGCCGGGCGCGTTCGGCCGACGCCTCGAAGGCAGCGGCGACTTCAGCCAGCGTTTCAACAGCGAAGAAGGTGGTCAGCTCCGCCTTGGCGGCCTCGTGCACCTGAAGGCTCTGGCGCAGCTCCCGTTCGGCCTCCAGCAGTCGCTGAAGCTCCGCCTCCTTCGTCTCGCGCGCCGCAAGACCGCGTCGGGCCTGTTCGAGCCGGCCGGCCAAAAGGGTCGCCGCTCGTGCCGTCTCCTTCTCCTCGACGCGTTCGCCCATCCGGCCGAGAACGTCCGCAAGATCGGCGGCAAAGATCTGGCGGTCCCGCTCCATGGTGGCGATCCGCCGGGCAAGCTCGTCACGCTCGGCAAGGGCGGGACCGAGTTCAACGAGAGTTTCGAGAATCTCGCGCACGCCGCCCGGCGAGGAGAGATCGGCAAACCAGGTGCTGGCGAGCGCCGCGGCAAAGCGCGCCTGCCAGTCGTCGAGGGCAGCCTGCGCCTGCTCGGCCTCCAGGCGCCGGGCGACAAGCGCCCGTTTGCATTCAGCAACCGTTCTCTCGGCCGCCTCACGCCGCGCCGTCAGCTTGGCGTGATCGCTGAGCGCCGCCTCGGCAAACTCGACAAGCTCGGTCAGGCCGCCCTCGGCGCCGTCGAGACCGGCGGCTTCGATCGCGGCCGACAGCCCTTCCCGGTCCGCTTCGGCATCGGCTCGGCCTTCGGCAATCTCCCTTTGCGCAGCCTCCAGCCTTTCCCAGGCGGAAAGCGCGTCCGCACGGGCGCGGACGGCGGCATCGATCTGAAGGAAAAGACCGGACGACGGACCAGCCCTCTCCGGCGTGAGGCCGGCCGGCAGGCTCGCCCGCAGCTCCGCCAGCAGCGCCTCCCGTTCGGCTTCCGCCTCGGCGATGAGCTCGTCATGGCGGAGGATCGCCGCCTCGGCCACAGCCTTGTCACGGACAAGGTTGCGCAATTCGGCGAGATCCCGTGTTGCCCCGAGCCGCGCGGCGGTCGCCTGATCGTCGGCCCGCATCGCTGACAGGAACTCCGCGGCGCTCTCCCGATCGAGCCGCTCCTGATGCGTCACCCAGGCCGCATCGCGCATCGCTCGTATCCGGGCCGCTTCGCCATCGTCCATCAGCCCGCCAGCGGCGCGCAGGGCGGCAATCCGCGCCTCGGCCTGCCTGGATTGCGTGACGAGATCGCGCCGCCTTTCCGCAAGGTCGGTGATACGTTTGTCGATTGCCGAAGCAACCGAACGCCAGGTCTCCAGCTGGCGGGTGTCGGGAAGCAAAAGCGCCCGCAGGCCTTCGCCGGCCACCTCCTGTTCAAAAAGCGCCAACAGCGGCCGCGCCGACTCGGCAAAGCGACGTTCCAGCTCGGGCAGCGTGCGCTCTGCCAGACGGATGCGGCTTGCATGATCGCTGCGACGGACTGTGGCCAGCACCCCGTTCAAGCGGGAGATCACCTGCGGTTCCAGTGCTGGCGAGGCCTGTGCAATGGCTTCACGATCCGCCTCGGCCGCTTCCAGGGCGACCTTTGACGCCGCCAGTTCGCGCCGGGCCGTCGCAAGCGTCGCCTCCACTCCGGAACGGACCTCGATCAGATCGCGAAGCGCCCCGACGGTTGCGGCGGGCAGCAGAAGTGTTTCCGGTTGCTGGCAATCCGGCTGGCCGAGCCTTGAAAGGATCGCAGTAATCACGGCCTGTCGTTCGACAAGCGCCAGGCGGCGCTTCGGCAGATCTTCCTCCGCACTGGCAAACCGTGCCTGCCCCTTCGCCAACTGACCGATCGCGTCCGCCAGCGACAGCAGCGTCTCATCGACCTCGATCGAGGCCATTTCGTCCCGGACCCGCTCGATATCGGACAGCAAACCTGCAAGCCGCGTCGACAGCCGCGTCTCGTCCTCCATGAGCCTTGGCAGGCTCTGCACCCATTCCGAGGGTGGGCGGGGAAGCGAAACCCCGGCGCAGAGTGCCTCGGCCAGGCGCTGGTGCTGTGCGGCAAGCGGCCGGGCGCGCATCAGCCGGGAAATGACCTCCCGCCGCGCTTTCATCGCTCCCAGTTCCTGGGTCGCGGCCTCGTAGGCGCCCGTTGCCTGGGAAAGGGTGGCGACGATCGCGGTATGGGCGGAAGCAAGCGTATCGATCTCGTCGCGGCGGGCCTTCAGTTCCGCAAGCTTGTGCTTGAGTTCGGCGATGCGGGTCGAGCGCGCCCGCTTCTTGTAGAGGCCGTCGGCCTCGTCGGAGATCGCGCTGAGCGTCGCGCTCACGCCACCCAGTCCGGCGCTGGCGGAGAACAGCAGTTCGCCGAGATCGCCCTTGCTTTCGAGGATGGCATTGCCGCCCTGCTCGAGCGTGATGTCATCGAGGGAAAACATGGTGCGATAAGCGTCGCGGCTGATACCGGCGAGCGGTACCGACAGAACGGCCTCGGCGACCGGCTGGCCGCGTTCGTCCATCAGCGAGTTGGTCCGCTGCTTCACCCGCTTGAAGCCATGGCTCTCACCGTTAAATTCGATCACACCGCCGATCTGCATGGCATTGTAAGGATGAAGGAAGTTGTAGCGGCTGCGCTCCTCGAGCCCGTAGAGCAGGTCGAGATAGGCGGAAAGCGAGGTGGATTTTCCGGCCTCGTTGAGACCATAGACGATGTGCAGATCCGGGGAGCCGGCCTCCGCCTTGCCGAAGTCGATCGCATAGTCGGTGAACTTGCCGTAGCGCGTCAGATCCAGTCGGGCGAGCCGCATCAATCCGCCTCCACGCCGTCGGGCTTCAGCCGCGCAATCACATCGCTGCCGCCCTCGGCCAAAAGCCGGTCGACAAAGGCCTCGAACGCCTCCTCGTCGGCACCGGTAAAGCTGCGGCTCTCCGGCGGCAGGTCGTCGCGCAATTCCTTGACCATGCGGCGGATCTCTTCGCGCACGGCGTGGCGGTGGGAAACATCGTCCCGCATCAGCGCGTCGAGCTCCAACACAGGATCGGCGCTCGAGGGCGCGGCGCCCTCTGACGGCGGCTCGGTGGCAATCTCGATCTTTTCGACCCAGGTTCCGCCGATCCCTTCGGCACGCTGTTCGGCTTCGGCCAGGAGGAGATCGCGGTCGCGGCGAAGCCGCCAGGACAGCGGGGTACGACCAGTCAACGACAAACGGGCGACCAGATGGTCCGACGTACTTTGCGTTCGGGCCAAGGCGGCGGCCTTCTCGATCGCCTCGACGGCGTCGAACCAGCTGTCCGCGCCCGAAAGATCGACCGCGACCCGAGCGAATTCGGCAATGCTCGTCGAGCGCTCTTCGACGTTCAGACGACGATCGTCATGGATCGTGACCAGCGACACCGACTTGCGGCCCGCCTCGTTGATGTCGCGCCCTTGCGGCATGCCGGGCATGACGACCGTGGTGCGGCCATCGTGCTGGCTGCGCTGGTGAATATGGCCGAGCGCCCAATAGTCGAAGCCGGACGCCTGGAGATCGACAAGCCGGCACGGAGCATAGACATCATGACCGGGCGCGCCGTCGAGGCTGGTGTGCATCAGGCCGATATTGATCCGATCGGCAAGCGGCGGGCGAAACTTGGGCAACAGGCTCTCGGGCGCCTGCGGTCGCGCAAAGCTCAAGCCATGAATGGCGACGGCAAGACCGCCGCGCTCGATCTCAACGACCTCGGCGCGACCGGAAAACACCTTCACAGACGGCGGCAGGATGAGTTCCTGGGTGATGCGCGACAAGGCATCATGATTGCCGCGGATGACATAGACGGGGATACCGGCCTGTCCAAGCCGCTGCATTTGACTGGCCAGAAACCGCGCGGTCTTCATCGACGTCTGGTCGCCATCATAGAGATCGCCGGCAATCACCAACGCATCGACCTGTTCGGCGAGGCACAGATCGACGATGGCCACGAACGCCTGGCGCGTGGAGTCACCAATCAGGTCGGCGAGCGCGCGGTTGCGCAGGGACAGCGAGCGCAATGGCGAATCGAGGTGAATATCGGCGGTGTGAACGAAGCGGAAAGCCATCAGCGGTTCATTCTGTTTCTTGTCATTGCGGTCAACCCGCTGATCGAGGCTGTCGGGCCTGCTGTAACGCACAGGATATAGGCAGAGGATCGGCGACGCCAAGCGATTTCGCCCCGCCGCGTCCACACCGCTCTTCGCCAGCCGTCAGCGGCAATGCACCGGGGATTGCCTGCAGGGCAGCGGATTGACAATTGCAAGCTGTCGATTTATGACTGACGAAATTCGAATTTCGTCAGTCATAAGGCATCATTCATGAAAACACCGATCGCGGAGATCGAGGGGCACGCGCCGGAAAATGTTGCACGCCAGGAGAACGTGGCTCGCATCCTCGAGGCGGCCGAGCGCGTCTTCCGCCAATACGGCTACTCCAAGACCACGGTTGCCGACATCGCCAAGGAACTCGGCATGTCGACGGCGAACATCTATCGCTTCTTCAGCTCCAAGGTGGAGATTCACCAGGCGCTTTGCGCGCGCATGCTCAATGCCAGCTTCGAACTGGCGCAGGCCTGCGCTGCGCTGCCGTTGAGCGCCGAGGACCGGCTGCGTCAGTATGCGATGGGCCAATACCGCTTCACCATCGACACCATGCTCGATTCCGAGAAGGTCCATGAAATGGTCGTGATTGCCATCGAGCGAGACTGGCATGTGATCGACCAGTACATCGATCGTCTGGAAATCGTCGTGCGCGACATCATTGCCGACGGCATGGCGACAGGGGAGTTCCGACAGGGAGATCCGGACCTTGCGGCGCGCTGCTTCGGGGCGGCGACGTCCGTCCTGCATCATCCGCAACTGGTGGCCCAGTGTATCGGCAAGAACAACCGCGCCCTGCCGGAGGAACTGATCGATTTTGCGATCCGCGCCCTGAAGGCCTGAGCCGCCCCAGGTTTCGACACGACGACAGAGAATTCACGACCGGCCGCGAACACCGGTTCGCCGAGGATGAACGCCCATGAACAAGAACGCCCTGTTTCCCCTGCTACTGGTACTGGCGCTGGCCGGCTGCTCTGCCGAGACAGCCGAACAACCGCAGCAATCCGTCCGCCCCGTCAAGGTGGTGGAAATCGCTCCCGCCACAACGGCGCGCGAACTCTCCTATTCCGGAGCGGTGCGGGCCCGCAGCGAAGCGCCGACCGGTTTCCGGGTCGGCGGCAAGCTGATCGAGCGCTCGGTCGATATCGGCGATCGTGTTGCGGCCGGCGATGTTCTCGCCCGTCTCGATGCCACCGACTATGAGCTTTCTCTGACGAGCGCCCGCGCCAATCTTGTTGCCGCCGAACGCCAGGTGGAGACTGCCGATTTTGCGCTGAAGCGGGCCGATCAGCTGTTCCGCCAGCAGGTTGCGGCCAAGGCCCAACTCGAACAGGCGCAGCTTGCCTATAACCAGGCGGTCGCCGCCCGCGATTCCGCCCGCGCCACGCTCTCTCAGGCGGAGAACCAGGTCGGCTACGCTGTCTTGAAGGCCGATCGCGACGGCATCATCACCGCCGTCCATGCCGATGCCGGACAGGTCGTCGCCGCCGGAAGCCCGGTCGTTACCGTCGCCGTCGATGGCGAGAAGGAGGTCTCGATCGCGGTTCCGGAAGGGGACGTGCTCTCCTTTACCCCCGGCAAGACGGTCGATGTCGGCTTCTGGTCGAACCCGCAGTTGGCGCTCGAGGGAACCGTGCGTGAGGTGGCCGGCAGCGCCGATCCCGCGTCGCGAACCTTTGCGGTCCGCATCTCGCTTCCCGCCGATCCGGGCGTGCTGCTCGGAATGACCGCGTCGGTGAAGACCGAGGCCGGAAACGATCGGCCGCTCTTCAGCCTGCCGCTCACCGCGCTGGCCCGCGATCCCGCCAACAGGGCGATCGTCTGGACGGTCAATCCCGCCGAACAGACGGTTCATGAGCGCGCCGTCACCGTCGTCGACTTCTCCGACACCGGTGTTCGGGTCTCGGAAGGTCTGAAGGCCGGCGACCTCGTCGTCGTCGCCGGGACGCAGTTCATGGCCGAAGACCTCAAGGTGAAGCTTGCCGATCCCGAGCAGGCCGCACTCGCCACCGCGCCCCAGTCCAGCCAGACGCGCTGATCGCCCCTTGCCAGAAAGCGGATGAACGCCATGACCACGTCCACGAATACCAAGGGTAGTTTCAATCTGTCGCGCTGGGCGATCGCCCATCCCAGCATGGCGCGCTTCCTTTTCGGTCTGGTGCTCATCGCCGGCGTGCTCGGCCTCATGCGCATGGGCCAGAAAGAAGACCCGGACTTCACCTTCCGTGTGATGGTCGTCCAGGCCGCCTGGCCGGGCGCCTCGATCACCGACATGCAGGATCAGGTGGTCAACAAGATCGAGCGCAAGCTACAGGAAGTGCCGCACCTCGACTGGGTGAAATCCTACACCCGCCCCGGCAACGCCATCATCACATTGCAGATCAAGGGCGACACGGATGCCGATCAGGTGGCCGATGCCTTCTACCAAGTGCGCAAGAAGGTCGGAGACATCTCCAGCGAGCTGCCGGAAGGCCTGCTCGGACCGTATTTCAACGACGAATTCGGCGACACCTTCATCACCCTGCATTCACTGTCCGGCGAGGGTTACAGCTATCCGGAACTGAAGGCCTTCGCCATTCAGGCGCGCGACATGCTGCTGACGACGCCCGGTGTCGAGAAGGCGGTCATTCTGGGCGACCAGCCGCAGAAGATCTACATCGACGTGTCGTCGAAAGTGCTCGCCGAACGCGGGCTGACCTTCAACGATATCGGAAACGCCCTTGCAGGCCAGAACGCCATCGATCCGACCGGCACGATCGACACCGGGGCACGCTCGGTGCGGATCTCCGTCGACGGCGGGCTCGGACGCGCCGACGATATTCGCGAACTCCGCTTAAGGGCCGGACAAGAGGTCACCCGCCTGGGCGACATCGCCACGGTGAGCGAAGGCTCGGAAGAGCCCTTCCAGCGCAAGTTCCGCTTCAACGGCGAAGACAGCGTTCAGGTCGGCGTCGTCATGGCCAAGGGCTTCAACGTCACGGATGTGGGTAAGGCGGTCGAAGCGACACTCCAGCGCTTCGAGGACTCGCTGCCCCACGGCGTCGAGGTCGCGCAGATCTCCAACCAGCCGGAAGTCGTACGCGAAGCGATCGGCGAATTCATGAAGGCGCTGATAGAGGCACTGGCCATCGTGCTCGTCGTCTCCTTCGTGTCGATCGGCTGGCGCTCCGGTCTCGTGATCGCCATTGCCATCCCGCTCGTGCTGGCGGCCACCTTCGCCATCATGTACGAGCTCGGCATCGATCTGCAGCGAATCTCGCTCGGCGCGCTGATCATTGCCCTCGGCTTGCTGGTCGACGATGCGATGATCGTCGTCGAAATGATGGAACGCAAGCTGGAGGAGGGCCTGCACAAGATCGATGCGGCCAGCTTTGCCTACACCTCGACCGCCTTTCCGATGCTGACCGGCACGCTGATCACCACCGCCGGCTTCATTCCGGTCGGCTTTGCCGAATCGACGGCCGGAGAATATGTCCGCTCGCTCTTCTACGTGGTCGGCATCTCGCTCGTCGTTTCCTGGTTCGTCGCCGTCTATTTCACCCCCTGGCTCGGCTACATGATCCTCAAGCAGCGGCATCACGCCGGCGAACACCAGGACGTCTTCGACACCGGCTTCTACAGACGGCTGCGCGCCACCGTCGGCTGGGCGGTCCGCCATCGGCTGATCGTGCTGGCACTGACGCTGGTGACCTTCGGCGCCAGCCTCTGGTCCTTCCAGTTCATTCCGCAGAGCTTCTTCCCGGCCTCGTCGCGTCCGGAAATTCTGGTCGACCTCTGGCTGCCGGAAGGCACCAGCATCCACGAAGTCGAGAACCAGGCCAAGGCGCTGGAAGCCCGTATCATCGACGATCCGGACAAGCAGTTCATCGCCACCTATATCGGCGAGGGCGCGCCGCGCTTTTTCCTGCCGCTCGATCAGCAGCTGCGTAATCCGAATTTCGCCCAGCTGCTCGTGATGGCAAAGGACGAGCCCGCCCGGGAACGATTGATCCTCAAGCTGCGCGGTATCCTCGCCGAAGACTTCCCGGCTATCCGTGCCAAGGTCGACCGCCTCTTCCTCGGCCCGCCGACCGGCTGGCCGGTGCAGATGCGCGTGACCGGGCCCGATCGCGCCGAAGTCCGCCGCATCGCCGACGAGGTCAAGAAGGTCTATCTGGCCAATCCCCTGCTCGGCGCCGTCCATGACGACTGGCTGGAGCCTGTGGCAGCGATGAAGCTCGTTGTCGACCAGGATCGCGCCCGGGCGCTGGGCGTGACCTCGCAGCGCTTGCGGCAAATGCTGCAGGCGACCATGAGCGGCGCGCCGCTCTCCGATGTTCGAGCCGGCGAGGAAACCATCGCGATCGTCGCGCGCGAACCGGAGGAAAGCCGCAAGCTCCTGACCGCCGTCAATTCGGTCTATATTCCGACCGACAACGGCGCCTTCGTGCCGCTCTCGCAGGTTGCCCGTGTGGTTCCGGCCATGGAACAGGGCATCGAATGGCGGCGCGATCGCCTGCCCTCGATCACCGTTCGTGCGACCCTGCCGGACGGGGTGCAGTCCAACGAGGTGGTGACCAAGATCTACGGTGAGCTTCAAGACCTGAGGGACGGCCTGGCACCGGGTTACAAGATCGAGATCCAGGGTGGTGCGGAAGACAGCGCGGAAAGCCAGGCCTCGATCGCAGCCAAGGCGCCGATCATGCTGCTCGTCATCGTCGTCCTGCTGATGATCCAGCTGCAGCATTTCGGCAAGGCCATGCTGGTGCTGGCCACCGGTCCGCTCGGCATCATCGGCGCTGCGGCCGCCCTGCTGATCTCGGGCGCGCCCTTCGGCTTCGTCGCCATCCTGGGTGTCATCGCCCTGCTCGGCATCATCATCCGCAATTCGATCATCCTGATCGACCAGATCGATCAGGACATCGCCGCCGGCATGGAGCGGTCGGAGGCCATCATCGGCTCGGCGATCCGGCGTTTCCGGCCGATCATGCTGACCGCGCTGACCGCGGTTCTCGCGCTGATCCCGATCTCGCGCGGCGTGTTCTGGGGTCCGCTCGCCTACGCCATGATGGGCGGGATCCTGGTGGCGACGGTGCTGACCATCCTGGTCTTGCCGGCGGCCTATGCCCTTTTCTTCGGTCGCGACCCGAAGGCGAAGGGCGAGGGTCGCGCGGACGCCGCGCAAAACCCCGGCAACGAGAACCGGTCGGTCCCGGCGGCCGCCGCGGAGTGATCTTGCGCCGGAAGGAACGAGACTAGCGGTTGACGTCGATCACGACGCGGCCGCGGATCTTGCCGGCAACGATGGCCTCGGCAAGCTCCGGCACCTTCGACATCGGCTCGACCGAGGCGAGCGCCGAAAGATGGCCGCGGTCGAGATGGTCGGCCAGCGTCTGCCAAGCGCGCTTGCGCTTGGCCATCGGGGCAAAGACCGAATCGATCCCGAGCAGGGCCACGCCGCGCAGGATGTGCGGCAGCACAGTGGCCGGCAGATCGGCACCGCCTGCAAGACCGCAGGCGGCCACGGCACCGCCATAGACGGTCTGCGACAGGACTTTGGCAAGGGTCGTCGAGCCGACATTGTCGACGGCGCCGGACCAGCGCTCCTTCTGCAGCGGCGCGGCCTTTTCGGTCAGGCTGGCGCGGTCGATGAAACCGCTGGCCCCGAGCCCGGCGAGATAATCATGGGTCTCCGGGCGCCCGGTCGAGGCCGTCACCCGGTAGCCTCTTGCGGCCAAAAGGCTGACGGCGACCGAGCCGACCCCGCCGGCTGCCCCTGTCACCAGCACCTCGCCTTCTCCCGGCTTGACGACGCCCCAGTCCTCCAGCGCATTGACGCAGAGCGCTGCCGTGTAACCGGCGGTGCCGATCGCCATGGCCTCTTCGAGCGTAAAGGCCTCGGGAAGCGCCATCAGCCATTCCGGCTTCACCGTCTGGAAGCGCGCATAGCCGCCCCATTCGGTTTCGGACATACCAAAACCGTTGACCACGACCCTGTCGCCCGCCTTCCACAGCGGCGAACGCGATGACACAACCGTCCCGGCAAGGTCTGCGCCGGCGACCATCGGCGTGCGCCGCGCGATGCGCCCCTTGCCCGAAACGGCAAGACCATCCTTGTAGTTGAGGGTCGAATAGGCGATTTCGACAAGCACCTCATGATCGGGCAGATCGGCCGTCGTCAACTGCCGGAAACCGGCCTT
>DAIMJJ010000011.1:34955-38472 GCA_036722275.1 Rhizobium sp.
ATGAAGGTCGTGCGGTTCTTGCGCAGGCGGTCGATGGCCTGCTTGACGCGTTCCTCGGTCTCAACGTCAAGCGCGCTCGTCGCCTCGTCGAGCACCAGGATCGGCGCATTCTTCAGGATGGCGCGGGCAATGGCGATCCGCTGGCGTTCGCCGCCGGACAGGCGGTTACCGCGCTCGCCCACGACCGTGGTGAAGCCGCTCAGCCGGCTCTCGATGAAATCGGTCGCGGCGGCCGCTTCCGCCGCCTTCAGGATCTCTTCCTCCGTCGCATCCTCACGGCCGAGCCGGATATTGTCCTGGATCGAGCGGTTGAGAAGCCCGGCATCCTGGAACACGGTGGCGATCGAATGGCGCAGCGACCGGCGCGTCACCGTCTTGATGTCCGTCCCGTCGATCAGGATGGCACCCTTCTGCGGCTCGTGAACCCTCTGCAACAGGTTGATCAGGGTGGTCTTACCGGCACCGGTCGGCCCGACGATAGCAATGGTCTGGCCGGCCTTCACCTTGAAGGACACATCATGCACGCCCTGGGTGGTATTGGCGAAGTCGAAGGAGACGCCACGGAATTCCACGTCTCCGCGCACGTCCTTGAGTTCGCCCGCACCGGCCGGCTCCTCGCGCTCCTGAACGGCATCCTCCAGCCGGTAGAAGTCCTCAAGTTTGGAACGGGCCTCGAAGATCTGGGTCGCAAACTGGCGCATCTGGTCGAGGCGGCCGATGAGAAGTCCGGCAAAGCCGGTAAAGGCGATGATGTCGCCGACCTTGAGCTCGCCGTTCTGGACGAGAAGCGTGCCGATGACGAGGATCACCAGCATTGACACCGTCGAGGCGATCCGGTTGAGCGCACTGGCGATCGCCCACCAGTCAAGGACGGGATACTGGGCGGCGAGCAGCTGCTGCGCATATTGCTTGAGTGCGCGCGTTTCGGCTTCGATACGGTTGTAGCTATGCAGCACGGAAACATTGCTGATCGAGTCGCTCACATGCGAAAAGACCGTGTGATAATGGCCTTCGACCGAAGCCTGGCCTTCCTTCGTGCGGTTCATGACCGTCTTGCCGATGAGGACGTAGAGAACACTCAACACCACGAGGACGGACGACAGCCTCCAGTCCATCGAGAACGCGGTCGGAATGAGCAGGGCCAGCGCCACGGCGGTTGCCAGATGCGTGCGCATGAATTCCAGCCAAAGCCCGAACAGGGTCTCGCTCGCGCGCAAAAGCGTATGCAGCGCATTGGACGTCCCGCGTTGATGGTGCCAGCTGAGCGGCATCGAGATGATGCGGCCAAAGGCTTCGGTCAGAAGATCGGCGCGCCGGCCATGGGCCAGCCGGTCGGCCTCCCGCGCCACCAACACGAAGGCGATCGTGTTGAACACGCCGAAGCCACCCCAGGCGATCAGCATGGTCTTGGCATCGCCCTTCTCGGAGATCGCATCGATGATGCGGCCGAAGAGGATCGGCTCGACGATGGTGATCATCGCCAGAACGATGTTGGCGACCACCACCAGGGACACCCGGAAGCGGTAGGCAGCCAGATATTTGAGGGCCTTTATATAGACCTGAAACAAGGACAATGGTGTTTCCTCATCGATCGGCCGGAATGGCCATCGCAGCTTGAAGCGTTTTTCGTGTTGGCTGGCAAGAGCCTAAACCGCAGTGCAATCCGCTGGTCTGACGCGACCGTCGCCCTATCTCTGTTTCCGATAGGCCAGCCCGGACTTTGCGCCCGGAAACCTTGGGGTGTGAGAGGGCCAGATTTCGCGACTATAGCTAGATTTCAGGTGTCGGATTTAAATGCCTCCTAACGATATATGTTAGCTTATGCACGCCTTCCGAGCGGTTCATGCCGATAAGATCGGTACCCATATGGCTTTTTCGTGATCTCGCCCACGGGGTGAAGATGGGGGTAGGTTTGAGTATTAACCAGTTGATCCAGTTCCTCGTTGTCGCGGACGAATGCCGCACGCCCGAGGAAGTCGTGGCCGAACTCGAGACCCTGCTGCGGCACTATCGTTTCGACTATTACGGCCTCATCCGCCAGCCCAAGCCGAACGAGAACCCGATGCAGCTGGTGTTGATGGGGCGCTGGCCGGAGGGGTGGCCGGAAACCTACATCACCAAGAAATTCGTCCTGATCGATCCGACGATCCGCTATCTCGGCCAGGCGCAGAAGGGGTTCCGCTGGAGCGAGACGATCGCGGCCTTCAAGAGCGATCCGCACCGCAAGCGCATGGAACGCATGATGATGGAATCCATGCGCTTCGGATTGCAGGACGGCTACATCTTCCCGGTTCACGGTCGTAACGGCCTGCTCGGCAACATGACGCTCGGCGGCAAGCCGGTCGACCTGTCGCCGGTCGAGATGAGCCTGTTCGACGCGGTCGCCAAGAAAGCCTTCTGGCGCATCCTTGAACTGCGCCGCGAAACCGATGAACTGCACGAGGCCACGCAGGTCGACACCCGCATGACACGGCGCGAGATGGAAGTGCTCAACTATCTCGCCGATGGAATGACCTCGAACGACATTAGCAAGATCCTGAAGATCTCGAACCACACCGTCGACTGGTACATGAACGGCATTCAGGACAAGCTGAACGCCAAGAATCGCCAGCACGTAGTGGCTCTGGCCTTCCGAATGGGCCTCATCACATGAATCTTGGCAGAAAACGGGCAAGCAGCGATCGGAGAAATTGAACTCTTTGTGACAAACCGCTAAGGGGTTCTTCGCAGTGCAGCATTCTGTGGCCATCGACTGAGGAGACCGATTTGTCCATTTCAAAGATTCTCGTTGCCAACCGATCCGAAATAGCCATTCGCGTCTTCCGCGCCGCCAACGAACTCGGCCTCAAGACGGTCGCGATCTGGGCCGAGGAGGACAAGCTTTCGCTGCACCGCTTCAAGGCGGACGAAAGCTATCAGGTTGGCCGCGGTCCGCATCTTTCGCGCGATCTCGGGCCGATCGAGAGCTACCTCTCGATCGACGAGGTGATCCGCGTGGCGAAGCTTTCGGGCGCGGATGCAATCCACCCCGGCTACGGCCTTCTCTCGGAAAGTCCGGAATTTGTTGATGCCTGCAACGATGCAGGCATTATTTTTATCGGCCCCCGCCCGGAAACCATGCGCCAGCTGGGCAACAAGGTGGCGGCGCGCAATCTTGCGATTTCCGTCGGCGTTCCTGTGGTGCCGGCCACCAGCCCGCTTCCCGATGACATGGCGGAAGTGGCCCGCATGGCCGAGGAGATCGGCTATCCGGTGATGCTGAAGGCCTCCTGGGGCGGCGGCGGCCGTGGCATGCGCGCCATCCGCGATCCCAAGGATCTCGCGCGCGAGGTGACCGAGGCCAAGCGCGAGGCCATGGCCGCCTTCGGCAAGGACGAGGTCTATCTCGAAAAGCTCGTGGAGCGCGCCCGCCATGTGGAAAGCCAGATCCTCGGCGACACGCACGGCAATGTCGTGCACCTGTTCGAGCGTGACTGCTCGATCCAGCGCCGCAACCAGAAGGTCGTGGAGCGCGCGC
>DAIMJJ010000012.1:0-12541 GCA_036722275.1 Rhizobium sp.
TCATCCTTTCGACATAGGTTGCCGCAATGCAAGAGGCAACCGGTCGCAGGCGACACAGGCCCGCGAATTCTCAGTCGCTGATGCGCTCGACGACGGCGCCACAGCGCGTCAGCTTCTCTTCCAGCCGCTCGAAGCCGCGATCGAGGTGATAGACGCGAGAAACCGTCGTCTCCCCCTCGGCAGCCAGGCCCGCGATCACCAGCGAGACCGAGGCGCGCAGGTCGGTCGCCATGACCGGCGCCCCGCGCAGCCGGGTGACCCCCTCGATCCGCGCCGTCTGGCCGGAGAGCGTGATGCGAGCGCCGAGCCGGGCGAGCTCCTGCACATGCATGAAGCGGTTTTCAAAGATCGTCTCGGTGACGTGGGAGATGCCGTTGGCGCGGGTCATGAGACCCATGAACTGCGCCTGCAGGTCGGTCGGGAAGCCGGGATAGGGCTCGGTCACGACATCGACCGGGCGGATGGCATTGCCATGGCCGATGACGCGAATGCCGCTCGGCGTCGCGGTGATTTCGGCACCGGCGCGGCGCACAGCCTCGAGCGCGGTGTCGAGCAGGGCGAAATCGGTGCCCTCAAGCGTCACGTCACCACCGGTCATGGCGACGGCCATGGCATAGGTTCCGGTCTCGATGCGGTCGGGCAGCACGCGATGGCGGGCGCCCGACAGGCTGTGCACGCCCTCGATGGTGATGGTCGAGGTGCCGGCGCCGGAGATTTTTGCCCCCATGGCGTTCAGGCAGTTGGCGAGGTCGACGACTTCCGGTTCGCGCGCGGCATTGTTGATCACCGTCGTGCCGCGGGCAAGCGAGGCCGCCATCAGCATGACATGGGTCGCACCGACCGAAACCTTGGGGAAGGTGTAGGTGCCGCCGATCAGGCCGCCCTTGGGCGCCGTGGCATTGATATAACCGCCGTCGATCTCCATCGTCGCGCCGAGCGCGGTCAGGCCCTCGATGAACAGGTCGACCGGGCGCGTACCGATGGCGCAGCCGCCCGGCAGCGAGACGCGGGCCCTGCCTTCGCGGGCGAGAAGCGGGCCGATGACCCAGAAGCTGGCACGCATCTTCGAGACCAGTTCATAGGGCGCGGTCGTATCGACGATGGTGCGGCAGGTGAAATGGATGGTGCGCGAATACCCCTCGTCCTGGCGCTCGCGCCGGCCGTTGACGGAGACATCGACGCCGTGATTGCCAAGGATGCGCAGCAGAAGCTCGACATCGGCGAGATGCGGAACATTCTCAAGCGTGAGCGTATCGCTGGTCAGAAGCGAGGCGATCATCAGGGGCAGCGCGGCATTCTTGGCGCCGGAGATCGGGATAATCCCGTTGAGCTCGTTGCCGCCGACAATCCTGATACGATCCATGTAAGCCTACACTACGGGTGAGAACCCGCCTTTCCTGTGAGAGAGGGTGAAAATCCGCCACCCGGCCGGGTGGGCTGTTTAGACGAAAAGCACCGCGGGTTCAATTCGCGCGTTCAGCAACGGTTAATCATCGCGATCCGGCGATTTTGCGGCAGGCAGACCGTCGGTCTCGTCGGCCTGCCCCTGCCGGCGCGATCGCTGCTGCTGCTTGCGGCGCATGAGGTTTTCCCGAAGCTTCATGGCCGCACGGGCCTTTCGTTGTTCGGCGGCGACATCGGCATGCCGTCGCGTTCCCGCGTCACGGCTTGCGCGTTCTGCGTTTCCGCCCGTCTCGGCCACCCGACCGTCCTTATCCAACTCTTTTGTCATGCGGCGGTGATAGCGGAAATCCCGGTTTTCCGGAAGTCTTTGACGGCGGATGCGGATTTCTTCAAACGAAGTTCGTTTTGCGACTTGCATCCCCCCGGAAGCTGTGGCAATAGGCGGCTCGTTCCGGGCGACACACCACTCGCCCGCCGGAAGCTGCTATAGCTCAGGGGTAGAGCACTCCCTTGGTAAGGGAGAGGCCGAGAGTTCAAATCTCTCTAGCAGCACCACTCCATCCCATTGATATCGTTGTTTTTAGAGTTTCGAACCTTAATTTTTGCCCTGTGCCATAGCGCGGCGCGAATGGTGTCGCTTTGGCGACGTCCAAAAGCCCGCTATCGTTCCGCGTATAGGACCCTGTCCGCGCGATACCCCGCGCGGGTCATCGAGGGGTAGGCGTTTGGGTGTCAGGCGCCCTTCTGGGTGGACAGTGCCGACTTGTTGCGGGCGAGGTAGGAACCGGCGCCGCCGGCGGCCAAGGCGCCATCCTGCATCACGGTTCGCCCCCGCAGAAGGAGCCGGACCGGCCAGCCGCGCACAGGGAGCCCCTCGTATGGGGTGTAATCGGCGCCGTGCTGAAGGAGATCGTTGGTCAGTGTGACCTCCCTGGTCGGATCCCAAAGGGCGATGTCGGCATCGGCACCAATCGCGATCGTGCCCTTTCGCGGATAAAGACCGTAGAGCTTGGCGTGGTTCGTCGAGGTCAGCGCGACGAAGCGGTTGATGTCGATCCGCCCCTTCATCACGCCTTCGGAAAAGAGGATCGGCAGGCGGGTGGCGACACCCGGGATGCCGTTCGGGATCCAGCGGAAGTGCCGCTTGCCCTTCTCGTTCAACTTGCCTTCGGGGTCATCGAAGCGGAAGGGGCAATGATCGGAGGAGAAAAGGTCGAAGACCCCCTGCTCCAGACCTTCCCAGCAGGCGTCCTGGCTCTCCTTGTCGCGCGGGGGCGGCGAGCAGACATATTTGGCGCCCTCAAGGCCTTCGACGTCGAGATCGTCGGCTGTCAGCATCAGATATTGCGGGCAGGTTTCGCCTGCGATCTTCTGGCCGCGCTGCCGCGCCCGGCGGATCTCCTCCATCGCCTCGCGGTTGGAGACGTGGACGATGACGATCGGCACGTCGACAATCTCGGCAAGCGACAGCGCCCGGTGCGTCGCCTCGCGTTCGGCGGCCACGGGCCGGGTCGTCGCATGGTATTTCGGGGCGAACTTGCCCTCCTCCTCGTGCCGGCCGATCAGATAGCGGATGGCGTCCTCGTTCTCGCAGTGGACCATGACAAGCGCGCCGGTGCGCCGCGCGGTATCGAGGGTCGCCAGGATCTCGTCGTCGCGCAGGCGCAGGCCTTCATAGGTCATGAAGACCTTGAGCGACGTGTAGCCGTCCTCGACAAGCGCCGGCAGTTCCTGGCCGAGCACCTCGGCCGTGGGATCGGTGATGACCATGTGGAAGGAGACATCGACGTGGCAATTGCCATCAGCCTTCGCGTGATAGACCTTCAGGGCCTCACGCAGCGTCTGGCCCTTCTCCTGCATGCAGAAGGCAAGCACCGTGCTGTTGCCGCCGATCGCCGCCGAGCGGGTGCCGCTGGCGAAATCGTCGGCCATGACGATGCCGTCGCCCGAGGGCTGGTCGAGATGGACATGGCTGTCGATGCCACCGGGCAGCACGAACAGTCCGGTGGCGTCGATGATCTCGTCTGCATCCTTGAGATCGGCGGCCAGCGCCACGATACGACCATCCCTGATGCCGACATCGCTTACGAACGTGTCGCTTGCCGTCACCACCGTTCCATTGCGGATCACCGTATCGAAGCGCATGCGTCTGCCCCTTCCCGCTTTCGTTCGTCTCAGCTCGCCTTGGCGAGACCGGTGTCGCCGGAGAGAATGCGGTCGAGGGCCGCGGTGAAGCGGTCCACTTCCTCGATCGTGTTGTAGTGGACCATCGACACGCGCAGCATGCCGCCATGGTCGGTCAGGCCGAGATATTCGGCGAGCCGACGCGAGTGGAAGTCGCCGAAACGCATCGCGATCTTCTCCGCATCCATGGCCTTGCACAGCTCGCTTGCCTCGCGACCGTCGAAGCGGAAAGCAATCGTCGGCACGCGTCCGGCCTCACGATTGACCGATTGGCCGATGATGCGGCAATCGTTGCGCGAACGCAGGTAGGAGAGCAGACGTTCGGTCAGCGCATTCTCCTGCTCGGTGATCGCCGCGTAGGCGGCGACGATCTTCTGGCGCACCGTTCCCGTTTCGCCGGCCTGCTCGCCGAGCGCCACCAGATAGTCGACGATGCCGCAGGTCGAATAGGCGAGCTCGTAGTTCGGGTTGCCCGGCTCCAGCTTGCCCGGCACTTTGTCCTTTCCGTAGAAATAATGGTAGAGCGTGTCGAGCTCGAGCAGATGCTCGTAGCGGCCGTACATCAGCGCATAGTGCGGACCATAGGTCTTGTAGAGGCTGAAGACGTAATAATCGACATCGAGAGCCTGAACGTCGACCGCGCGATGGGGTGCATAGGCAACCGCGTCGACGCAGATACGGGCCCCGCGCGCATGGACAAAATCGGCGATCTCGCGGATCGGGTTGATCGAGCCGAGAATGTTCGAGCAATGCGTGACGCAGACGAGCCGGGTGCGTTCGCTCATCAGCGGCTCGAGGTCCGAGAGTTCGAGCGTCAGGCTGTCCTTGTTGAGCGGCCAGAACTTCAAGACGACGCCGCGTTCCTGCAAACGGTCCCAAGGGCCGATATTGGACTCGTGATCGGCGACGGTGACGATGATTTCATCGCCGGGGACGAGCTGGCTTTGCATGGCCCGCGCCAGGTTCTGGATGAGGGCCGTCGTCGAGCTGCCGAAAACGATTTCCTCCGGCCGGCGGGCATTGACCAGATGCATCGCGGCCGTACGGGCCTCGTAGAGCGCGCTTGCAGCCGCCTGCGACACCTCGTAGGAGCCGCCGATCTGGACGTTCTTTTCGATCAGGAAGCGGTTGATGCGCTCCAGCGCACCTTTGAGGATCTGCGAACCGCCGGCATTGTCGAAGAAGGTCCAGCCGCGGTCGAGGCCGGGAAACTGGCTGCGCACGAAATCAAGGTTGAGCGGGGGGATAGTGGCCATCCTTGTGGTCCTCCGGTGTGTTTTTCTTGTTCAGTGATTGAGGACCGCGCGCAGGAACCCGCGCGTCCGTTCTTCCTTGGGCGCATCGAAGATGTCGGTAGGCGCGCCCATCTCGACCAGACGGCCGCTGTCCATGAAGATCACCCGGTCGGCGACCTGGCGGGCAAAACCCATTTCATGCGTGACCACGATCATGGTGACGCCGGTGCCGGCGAGCTTGCGCATGACGTCGAGCACTTCGCCGACCATTTCTGGATCGAGCGCCGAGGTCGGCTCGTCGAACAGGAGCACGCGCGGCTCCATGGCAAGGGCGCGGGCAATCGCCACGCGCTGTTGCTGTCCGCCGGAGAGCTGGCCGGGAAATTTCTCCGCCTGTTCGGAAATGCCAACCCGCGAGAGCAGTTCACGCGCCTTGCGCTCCGCCTCGGCAGGCGACGTACCGCGCACGCGCATCGGCGCCAGCATGACGTTCTTCAGCACCGTCATGTGCGGGAAGAGGTTGAAGGACTGGAACACCATGCCGACTTCGGCACGGACCTTGGCAAGTGCCGGACCGGCCTCGACGCGAATGCCGTCGACGACGATGCTGCTGTCGGGCTCAAAGGCTTCCAGGTGATTGATGCAACGGATAAGCGTCGACTTGCCCGACCCGGACGGGCCGATCACACAGACGACCTCGCCTTCGGCAATGTCGAGATCGATCCCGTGCAGCACGGTGAAGGTGCCGTAGGCCTTGGTGAGCTTGCGGATGGAAATGAGCGGATTGCCCGGCTTCTGCATCAGCGTTTCCCCCGGCTGAAATGTTTCTCGAGGCGTGCAACGACGGCAACCATGGGCCAGAGCAGCGCGACATAAATGAGGGCGGCGCCGATCAACGGCGTCGGATTGGCTGCGAGCGCCTGCGCCTGGGTTGCCTGCTTCAGCAGGTCGGGCATGGCGACGACGGAGGCGAGCGCGGTGTCCTTCATCACGTTGATGCAGTTGTTGGTAAGGGGCGGAATGACGATGCGGATCGCCTGCGGCAGGATCACGTCGATCATGGTGTGCCGATTGGAGAGACCGAGCGCGGCAGAGGCTTCGAACTGTCCATGCGGAATGGCTTCGATGCCGGCACGGAAGATTTCGGCCGTATAGGCGGCCGACACCAGCGACAGCGCCGTCACAGCCGACAGAAAGGGCGACAGGCGGATGCCGACGAAGGGCAGCGCATAATAGATAACGATGAGGAGGACGAGCAGCGGGATCGAACGGAAGAAGTCGATATAGACGCGGATCAGCCATTTGACGAAAGCCGGAGCGTAAAGCCGCGTCACCGCAAGTGCGAGACCTCCGGCCAGACCGCAGAGGATGCTGGTGACGCCGATCTGCAGCGTAACGGCCAGCCCCCACAGAAGCGCCGGCAGGCTTTCGATCATCACCTGCAGATTGAAGAATGTATTGATGAGATTCATGCCGTTCCGGCTCCCCTGGCAAACCGGCGGAGCGCAAGGCTCCGCCGGACGCTGTTCAAGGCCTTACTTGCCCTTGGGCATGTCGAGCACGGTGACGGTCGAGGTGGTGTCCTCAGCCTTGGCGCCGAACCAGGTTTCATGAAGCTTGGCGATGAAGCCTTCCTGTTTCAGCGTGGTGATGACGGCATTGACTTCGGTTGCGAGCGGATCGTTCTTGTTGAACATGATCGAGTATTTCTCGCCGGTCGGGATGCGCTCGACGACCTTCAGGTCCGGCTTGTCCTTGACGTAGTAGAGCAGCGCCGGAATGTCGGAGATGTAACCGTCGACGCGACCAGCAACGAGGTCAAGCATGGCAGGCTGCAGGCCTTCGAAGCGGCGGATTTCGCCGAGCTTGTATTCGCCCCTATGGGCTTCCGCCCACATGTCACCGGTCGAACCGGTGTCGACGCCGACGACCTTGCCGCCCATGTCCTTGAGGCCGGTGATGCCGGAGGCGGCCGTCACGGTCAGCGACTGGTCGCTGTCATAATAGGGCTGAGCGAAGGTGACCGATTCCAGGCGCTTTTCCGTGATGGTGATCGAGGAGATCGCCATGTTGATACGGCCCGATTGGACCGCCGGAAACAGGCCGTTGAACGGCGTATTGACGAACTCAACGGTCTTGCCGAGGCGCTTGGCGATCTCGTTGACGAGGTCGACCTCGAAACCGGTGACCTTGCCGCTGGCATCCTCGAATTCCCACGGCACGTTGCCGATATTGGCGCCGACGGTCAGGTCGGCAGCCTGGGCGCCTGAGGTTGCAAAGGCGGCGAAAAGACCGGCCATGATGGTCGACTTGAAGCTTGATGAACGTGTCACGAGAGTTCCCCTTGTTTTTTGACGCTGATCCAATTTAGATTGGTCTAACTGGTCTGACCAGTTAGACCAAAAAAGCATGATGCTTTCCGCTTGGCAAGATGGCGGGAGAAAAAATAGATTGGCGGCGAACGGTCCCGCTGGGAAGGAAACGCATGTTAAACAAGACGCTCGTCCCGCAATCCGTGGCCCGCGAAATCCAGACGATGATTCAGTCGGGCCAATTGAAGGCGGGGGAGAAGATCCCCTCGCAGCGCGAGTTCTCGCAGCGTTTCGGCATCAGCCGCGCGTCGTTGCGGGAGGCGCTGCTGACGCTGGAGACGCTGGGGCTGCTGAAAACCGAGGCCGGCCGCGGCACCTTCGTTGCCGCCGCCGGCGAGCGCAGCGACGCGAACGCCATGGCCCCCTGGCGCTATTCCGACAGCTATTCGGCCTTCGACGTTTTCCAGACGCGAATCCTGCTCGAGGGGGAGATTGCGCGGCTGTCGGCGGGACGCCTCACGCAGCTGCAACTGGAGAACATGGAGGCGGCGACGCAGGCCATGGAACAGTCCTGGGCCAAGCAGGACCTCCTGACCAATGTCGAGGCCGACCTGGAGTTTCACCGGACGATCGTCTCGGCCTGTTCCAACACCATGCTCAAGGCGCTCTACCAGACGGTGCGGGATCTGCTCACCGAGACCCAGCGCCAGCCCATCCCGCTCACCGATCCAGAACGCATGAACCAGTCGATCGCCGAACATCGCCGGATCATTGCGGCTCTGAGAGCCAATGATGCCAATGCGGCGCGCGCCGAGATGGAAACCCATATCCGCAACACGGCGCGTTGCGCAGGGCTTTCGCCGTAATCCCGGTCCGGCCGCGGGTCGGCTGCGTCAAGGCGGATCAAGAAGGCGGATAAAGGATGAGAGGCGCCGCCTCCGCAAAATACAGACTGCCCGGCGCGGGCGGCACCGGGCAGCGCAAGTTAAATCGGGCGGCGTTCTTATTCCTGGATCAGCGTCAGCTCATCGGTGTCATCGATGACGCCGACATAGTGGCCCGGCTCCTCCATATCGGCGCGGCCCACGACCTTCAGTCCGTCATGCGTGCTGTAGAGAATGATGGTGTTTTCGCCGTTGTTCATCGAATAGCCGGTGACCGGGTTCTTGAACTTGAAGCAGCTATCGTCATGAAACAGCGTCGACAGAACGCCTTCGGCGACCGGGTCCTCTTCGAAGGACAGGCGGCAGGTGCCCTGCGAGGAGGTCATCTTCCAGACTTCCGATTCCTGGGCATGGGCAGGCACCACAAGCATCAGGCTTGCGGCAGCAAGGAGTCCGAGGCGGGTTTTCGCGTTCGACATGGCGGGGTTCCTTCGATGGGCCTTCGATCGGGCCGCAGCTAAGGACCGCGCCGGCAGCTCGTCAATCCTCGCCGTGGCCGGCAGCCTGTCGCGCCCAGAATTGGACGCTGGCTTGCCGACCCTTCATCGCACGCAGGAATGATCCCGGCCCGCTCTCGCAAAGTTGCACAATCGATATACGTGTCCCAAAGGAATTCGTGGCATAAGCAGGCGCAACCCGACGGCAGGAAGGGGCCCATGCAGAAGGGCGACAACAAGGACATGAGGGGAACCGATGCGGCCGCCGCAAAGCCCGCTCCGCCGAAGAAGAGCGCCCTGCTCCTCTTCGTTGCCCTGCTTGTGATCTTTGCGCTGGTCATTGCGGCAACGCTGCTGTTGGCCAATGACAAGCGGAACTTGCGGCTCCTCTTCGATCGCTACGACATCGACTGGCTGGATGCCAACGAGATGTCTCCGCCAAGCGGAACCCGAGCTCTGCGCGGCCGCCGACTGGCGCCCGTGTCGGTCTCCCTTCCCGCGCGTTTCTTTGCCCAGCCGGAAAGCCAGTCGCTGGGCGCCTTCGTGCGGGAGGTCAGGGCGAAAGGGCAGGATCTGTGCGCCGCCTTCAAGGACGCGGGTGTCAACAATGACGGCTGGCGGCCGAGCCAGTTCGACGGCAAGACCTATGAGTGCCTTTCGGAGACGGTGTATGCATCCAAGGAAGAAGGCGGACAGGCGGCCTCCTTCTTCTTCATCGCAAAAGGCACGCCCGAGGGCGAGATCGGCTCGATCCGCATGAAGCTGGTCGCGCCGGAGACGCCAGATGGCGAAACCGTGCACCGCCTGTTCATCCAGGCAATGGAACGGCTGATCGCCGAGGCGCGGTGGCTCGATCTGGCTCCGGCAGTCACTAACGCCGAAACACTCACCGATTTCACCTCGGTCCGGTTCGGCATCTCCTTCCGCTTCACCCATGAATTCACGGCACCCCGCAGTTACAATCTCATCATCCTGCCGGCATCGCGAGACCCGATCGTCGAGCGTAGCCGCACCTTCTTCGACAGGGACGGATGGTTGCCGCTGCCGACTGCGATCGAACGCCTGCCGGAGTTCCTCCGCCCCCATCTCGTGGAAACCACACCCATCCCTTCCAGCGGTAACGGACAGCCGTCCGCACCGGTCGGGAGCGCTTCCAAGCAGAAGAGATCGGCTCCGGATCCTTCCTTGGGCGGCCCACCCGCCGCCGGCGCGGCGGATGCGCCGTAGAAAACGGGCTGCGGGCATGCACGACGACGGGGCGCTTGAATACACATAGTGAAATCATTATGTGTCTTCAGAAACAGC
This sequence comes from Rhizobium sp., assembly GCA_036722275.1. Taxonomy (GTDB): domain Bacteria; phylum Pseudomonadota; class Alphaproteobacteria; order Rhizobiales; family Rhizobiaceae; genus Allorhizobium. Next base: position 9,822 of record DAIMJJ010000012.1, read on the forward strand.
CGCTACGCCCGAAACCGGCGATGAGGCGGCCCGTTGCCAGCCGACAATCGACAACGGCCGACGCGCCGAAGACAAAGGAAGCCCCATGCATATCCGCCCCGTTACGCGCAACTACCACGTCACCGGTCAGTTGAAGCCGGCCGATCTCAGCAAGATTGCCGAATCCGGCTACGCCGCCGTCATCTGCATGCGCCCGGATGGAGAAGGCTGGGGCCAGCCGAAGTTCGCAGCCATCGAAGAGGCAGCGAAGGCAGCCAATCTGAAGGCCTATTACCTGCCGGTCGGCGGTGCTGCCGTTCCGATGGAACAGGCGCGCAAGCTGCGCAGCCTCCTGAAGGAGACCGAAGGCCCGATCCTCGCCTTCTGCGCCTCGGGCGCGCGCTGCGCCGGCCTTTACCAGATGGCCGAACAGATCGGCGGCTAAGGCGACCCTCCCCGGCACAGGCACCAGCAAAGCCTCGCGCCAGTTCGGCGGCCTAGGAAACAGACGGCCTCCGCTTCCGATGATTCGCTTGTCGTGTCGCCGGATCCGGGGGCGCCTGTGAGCCCCTTTTGCGCACGATCCCGCGAAGGGGGCGTTTCCCCGCGAGGCCCCATGCCGAAACTATCCGTCTGCATCCCCGTCGAACCCGGCCAGCCGGCCCCGGTCTATCTGGTCAACCGTCTTCTCGAAGTGCCGACATCCAGTATTGAGGTCGTCGTGGCTGCCTGCGGCGAGCGGGAGGGTGCATGGCCCTATCTGGAAGCACGGGCCGAGGCCGATCCTCGCCTGCGGATTCTGCCGACGGCACCGGTCAATCTGTCCGCTGCCGAGTTCTGGGTCGGCACGCTCGCCGGCGCCAGCGGCGACTGGGTTTCGCTGGTCGGTCCGGAAGACATGATCGAACCCGACCTGCCCAAGCTTGTCGCCCATGTCGAGGAAAAGTACGCCGGCGTCGACGCGCTCGGCTGGAACGCCTTCGTCATTGATCCCGATGCCCCGCGCTCGCTCAGCGCGACCGTCGCCGTGCCGATCGCCCACAATACTGTGGAATTGGAAAAAACCCGAATGCTGGAGGCCTTCTTCCACTGGTCCGGCGCCCAGAACACGCCCCGCATGCCGTTCAACGTCTATCATGGCGCCATCCGCCGATCGCTGCTGGACTCGATCCTGGCGTCTTGCGGCCCCCTGAGCTGGCTCACCCCGCTACCGCGCTGGGAGTGGGCTGCCCGCGTTCTCATCTTCTCCCAGGGCCTTGCCCTGTCCCACCGCCCGTTTTCGGCAATCAGCTCCGTACCGTTTCACAACGTGCCGGTTCCTTCGGCGCTCGAAGGCTTCCCCTTCGATGCTCGTATCGGCCTGACCGCGACGATCGCGGAAATACAGGCCCGTGTGCTGCACGAGCTCGGCTCGAGCTGGGGCGGCTGCAACGAGAGCTTCGTCAAGGCCTGCGCCATCGACTGCATGCGCGACCATGACGAGGCTTCGTTCAGGCGAAAGGGCCAGGCCTATTTCGACGCGATCCGCCGCCTACCGGACGGCGCAGCGCTGTCGGAGCACTTCCGGCCGCAATTCTTTGCAGAGCCGCCGGCGGACACGCGCCGTGGCCGCCAGGGCGCGGTGCTTCTGGTGGACCGGTTTATCGGCAATGCCCAGACCGCCCAGGAGTTCTACGAGGTGATGGACGGAATTCTTGCCCCCGTCTTCGTCATCACCGACTTCGTCCCGGTCGAGGAGACCGAAGGGGCTATAGGCGGGAGCTCTCCGCTCCACGCGTGAGCCGAAAGCCCGACCTTGCGGCCGCCGTGGGTCAGGTCGCGGCTGCCGCGCGCGCCATGGGCAGCGCATTGCACACTCCGACGACGGCTGCAGGATCCGAAGGATGGATCGCCGCCGTGCCGAACTCGAGGAGATCGCGGCGGCCATACTCACCGGCAATCCGCTCGGCCAGTTGGCGTATCGTCGTCGGAATGCCTGAGCAGATGTTGATCGCGCCGGGTTGGCCGGTGTCGACGACGCCGGCGATCATTGCGCCTGCATCGCGAACGTCGAGAAAATCCCGAAGCTGCGTTCCAGCCGAGAGCTTTGCAGTCTCACCGCGCTCCAGCCGCTCGCGGATATAGGGCACCAGACGGGCCGGGTATTCGCCTTCACCGTAGAGATAAAACAAGCGACACCAGGAAAAGGTCACATCGGTCTTGGCGTAGAACTGGCTGAGCAGGTGATAGACAGAGAGCTTGGCGGCCGCGTACAGCGTCGCCGGCTCGAGTGGGGAATCGATTGTCAGGTGCTCCGACGGCAGCCGGTACTCCATGCAGGTGCCGATCCCGATGAAATGGTGGACGCCGGCCTGTGCAGCGCCGCGCGCCAGAGCCAGTGTCCCGGCAACGCAATCGAAGTTGAGTGGAGAATCGAGGTACTTTCCCGGCTGCACATACCAGGCCGAATGAATGACCGCATCGACACCGGCGAGGCGCTCGGCCCACCAGTCGGCGTTTTCGGCGAACATGTCGGCGGACAGAAGCACAGGGCCTTCGAACGCGCGCTCCGGAGCTTTGTCCGCGCCCATTCGGATGACCGGGATCACTCGGTGCCCTGCCTTGCTCAGTGCACGATGAATCTGGCGCCCGACGAATCCCGTCGCACCGGTGAGAACGATCGTTTTCATGCAGGCTCTCCTTGCGCCGGATGCATCGAAGGGGCAGACAGAACTCAGTTGGCGGCCTCGGCCCGAAGACTG
>DAIMJJ010000012.1:12641-20431 GCA_036722275.1 Rhizobium sp.
ACGTTTTGCAGAACCGGCACGCGCGATCGCTCGACGATGACCGTATTGTCCGCGGAAAGGCATAGAGGGCAATTGCGCACGCGGCGTCTCCCAGGAATTAGCGACTCTTTGGGCAGCCGTGCCCAAGTCTGCAGTGATTTTCTTCCGTTATGGACGGCCTGTGTTGCGCAGAGCTTACATCAGCGGGCCAGATGCAGACCCGGCATGGTCAGTCTCGCGCAGGTCTATCGCTCTAGATCGGGACTGAAAAAACGCCCGCGTCGACATCAGGAACAGACCATGGACCCCATCAAAGAGTTTCAAGCACGCGTCTCGGACAGCATCCAGTCGATCGGCTCCGACAAGGAGTTCCTGGATCTGTCGATGCAATGGGTGGAGAAATGCATCCCGCTCGGCTACATGCTGAACTTTAGCTGGCTTGGCCGCCCGATCGTCCAGATTCCCCAGGATACCTATGCCATTCAGGAGCTGATCTGGAAGTGCCGCCCCGATCTCATCATCGAGACTGGCATCGCCCATGGCGGTTCGCTGGTGATGAGCGCCTCGATGCTGTCGCTGCTCGACTACTGCGACGCCGTCCAGGCCGGCACCGTTCTCGATCCGAAGGCCAGCAGGCGCAAGGTCGTCGGCGTGGACATCGACATCCGTGCCCATAACCGCGCCGCGATCGAGGCCCATCCGATGAGCCACAAGATCGCCATGGTGCAGGGCTCCTCGGTCGAGGCGAGCGTGCTCGATCAGGTGAAGGCGCTGGCCAAGGGCCACGAGCGGATCATGGTCTTTCTCGATTCCAACCATACCCACCAGCACGTTCTGGACGAGCTGGAACTCTACGCGCCGCTGGTGTCGAAGGGCTGCTATTGCATCGTCTGGGACACACTGATCGAGGACATGCCGGAAAACATGTATCCCGATCGTCCCTGGAGCCCGGGCGACAACCCCAAGACTGCCGTTTGGGAGTACATGAAGCGCCTCACCGAGGAGGGACGCCAAGCGGCGGACGGCGAGGCCCTTCATCTCGAATACGACCGCATGATCGAGAACAAGCTCGCGATCACCGTATCCCGGGACGGCTTCCTCAAGCGCGTTTGATCCAGAACACTTGGTTGCATTCTTTTTGGCGCCCCCGTCTGGTTCGGACGGGGGCGCATTTCTTTCAACTGGCGCGTTGGGCCGGCGGCGGGGTGTAGAACGGGGTGCGCTCTTCCTGCCAGGGAAAGCGCAGTCCGTCCTCACGTACCTCGATCTGGTCAATCGGCTGCGTCATCGCGTTGACGACATCAAACATGGCATAGTGAGTCGCCGCGCCGGCGACATCCGAGCGGATGATGGTCCCGACCTCAGAGTTTCCACTGACGGCAAGCGGGATCGCATCGCCCTTGAACACAGGCGAAAAGCTGTCGAGGTGGACGCCTTTCTGCCATTTGCCGATTGCCGCCGCATAGGCATCGCGAACGATATCAAAGGCTTCTCGGTCGCGGTATCGCTCGACATTCCTGGCGCAGGCGGTGACGAAATTCTTCTCCCATCCCTCATACCGCAGCTTGTATTTCTTCTTGAACCAGATCTGCGTGGTGGCGACCGTGGCGGTTACACCCAGATAGGAATGGAAGGGGAAGTCCTTGAGGATCGGATCATCCTCGAAGTTGTGCCCGAGCTCCTCCATGAACGCATCCATCTTGCGCTTGGTGTCATCAAGGCGTCCGATCGCATGGGAATTGCTTTCAGGGCAGCTACCCATGACGGAGAGCGGCCGAGAACAATAACCAAAGGTCTTTCCGTAGACGATCACCTTCATCGCCATGTCATAGTCGATGACCGGATGTTCGAAGTAGTTGCCACCGCCGATGGCTTTGATTTTCTCCAGCAGCGGGCGGCTGATGGCACAATGATAGATCGAGAAGCCCGATGTCGGCACGACGCCGGCCTCATGCCATCCGAACATTTTGTCCATCAACTGCTTCTGCGGCAGTTTGACGACGAAGGAGTTGAACGGGATCATGATCCCGTGCCGCGGCAGCTCTTTGCTCGGCCAGGTGTAGCCGATCACCGCCCAGCAAATGGCGTCGATTTCCGGATTGACCCTCTTGATCGCCTTGATCACAGTCATGGCATCCGGCTCGATATAGTCGTCATCGCCGATGAACGTCACCCAGTCACCCGTGGCGGCCTGAAGGGCCCGCTCCCAGTTGTCCTTCATCGACAGGACCCTGTCGGCAGATGGCAGATAGACCACGCGCGGATCATCGGCATAGGCGCGCATGAAATCGTTCATGATCAAGGGGGCGTCGGAGTTGTCGACAAAGATGAACTCGATGTCGTCGCGCTTGCTTCGCAGAAGACCCTCAATGGTCTTCTGGAAGTAGAACTGGCGGTTGCGTGAGGGAACGCAGATCGACAGGCGCATCGTTTCAACCATCATTGTCTCCGCTCTTCTCTCTGTTCGCGACAGGATCGGCCAGCCTTTGCTGTTCAACCGGGATGCCATTATTCCTGGGGGAGCCGTGTAGGCATGGGGCGGGCGGCCACCTTGACGACCGGCGCCTCGATTTCTGTCCATACTGCCTCTAGGGATGCGCGATCAGTTTCGGCACGGCCGTCACGAATTTCCCACCCCAGTCGGCTATATACGAAAGCTGTTGCTTGATTTCGGTCTGAAGATTCCATGGCAGGATCACCACCCTTTCAGGCTTTTCGGATTTCAGTATCTCCTCGGAGACGATCGGAATGCGGCTACCGGGCATGAACATCCCCTGCTTGGCCGGGTTCTTGTCGACGACGAAGGACAGAAGATCGGGCTTGACGCCGGCGAAGTTGAGAAGGGTGTTACCCTTCGCGGCCGCTCCATAGGCGGCCGCCTTGAGACCCTGCCGCTGGCAGTCGATGAGGAACGCGAGGAAGTCGTTGCGCACACGCTGCGCCGTTGCCTGGAAGCCGGCATAGAAGTCCGCCGTCAGAAGACCCGCCGCCTCTTCCCGGTCGAGCATGGCGCGGATACGCGGGCTGAACTCGTGCGCCGCGCTATCGCTGCGGTCGGCAAAGACCCTGAGACTTCCGCCGTGCCAAGGCGTGGTCTCGACGTCGAAGACGCGCAGTCCGTTGGCGGCGAAGATGCGATCGACAGCCGTCAGCGACAGATAGGAATAGTGCTCGTGATAGGCCGTATCGAATTGAGCTTCGCTCACCATGTTGAGGAGATGCGGAAATTCGAAAGTGGCGACACCCGACGGCTTGAGCAAATGCGCAAAGCCGGACACGAAGTCATTGATGTCGGGAACATGGGCCAGCACGTTGTTGGCCGCCATCAGGTCGGCGCTCCAGCCGTCTGCCGCAAGGCGAGCGGCGAGCGCCACGCCGAAGAAGTCCTCGACGATGGTGATGCCCTTCTGGCGGGCCGCGGCGGCTGTGCTTGCCGTCGGTTCGACCCCGAGGCAGGGGATGCCGCGTGCCTTCACATACTGCAGGAGATAGCCGTCATTGGCCGCGATCTCGACGACCCGCGAACCGTCATTCAGTCCGAAATGCTCGACCATCGCCGCCACATAGGCCTCGGCATGACCAAGCCACGAGGTCGAGAACGAACTGAAATAGGCGTAGCTTTCGGAAAAGAAGGTCTCGCGGGAGGCGAAGTCCTCGGTCTGGACCAGACGGCAGTCGTTGCACACTCGGATCACCAGCGGATACCACAGTTCCGGCCTGCCGAGATCCGCCGGCCGGACATAAGAGTTCGACGGCGGCGCAGTGCCGAGATCGAGAAACGGTCCCATATTCTCGGACTGGCAGTGACGGCACTTCATACGGCAAATCCTCGGTAGTCGGCGTCAAGCAGCGGATGGGCTGCATCGCGCGGCGACAGGTGCGCAACCGGCAGCGGCCATTCAATGCCGAGCCTCGGATCGGTCGGGCTCAAACCGCCTTCCGCTTCGGCGCGGTAGGGAGCGGAATGGACATAGATCATCGTCACGTCGTCGCTCAGCGCCTGGAAACCATGCGCAAACCCCTGCGGGATGAGCAAGGAACAGGCGTTATCCGCGGAAAGCTCGACGGCCGCATGCTGCAGGAAAGTCGGCGACTCCTCGCGCAGGTCGACGGCCACGTCGAGGATACGACCGGAAAGGCAGGTCACCAGCTTGATCTCGCTGAAGGGTGGCTTCTGAAAGTGCATGCCGCGCACGGTTCCGGCAAAGCGCGATGCGCTTTCGTTCACCTGGGCGACCGGGCCGCGCCAGCCGATTTCGGCGAGTTCCTCGGCGCAGAAGAGCCTGGACAGATGCCCGCGTGCGTCGGCGATCCTGCGCCGTCTCAGAACGAGCAGTCCGTCGATTGCCGTCGTCTCTACGTCGAAGCGTGCGGTCATATGGCGACGCTCAGGGGCTGATCGTAGGCTCGCTCGAAGGCGGCGATGTCGGCAAGGCAGAGTTCGCTCGCCGACCCGCCCGCAGCCTGGGCGCGGTACCAGCCCATGGTCCGGGCGACCGTTTCATCGAGATCCCAGACCGGTCGGTAGCCGAGTGTGTCGCGGGCGCGCGCGGAATCGAGCATCAGGTAGCCAGCCTCGTGCGGTCCTTCGGAGCCGTCACCGAGTAACACCTCGCCACCGCCATAGGCGGTTGCCGCCTTGTCGAGCACGGTGGCAACCGTCGCCGCCGCCTGATGATCAGGGCCGAAATTGAGCGCCGGGGCGAAGGCGGGCTCGTCCCACAGGCGTTCCGCCATCATCAGATAGCCATTGAGCGGCTCGAGCACGTGCTGCCACGGCCGGACGGCCTGCGGCCGCCGGACCGACAGCGGGCGACCGGTGCCCCAGACTCTCACGGCGTCCGGGATGAGGCGATCTTCGGCCCAGTCCCCCCCGCCAATGACATTGCCGGCGCGTGCGGTGGCAAGGCCGATCCGCCGCGCCTCGAAGAAGGAGGACCGGTAACTTGCGGCAACGATCTCGGCTGCCGCCTTGCTGGCGCTGTAGGGGTCATGCCCCCCCAGCGGATCGGTCTCCACGAAGGGACGCGCCGTCTCCGGGTTCTGGTAGACCTTGTCCGTGGTCACGACGACGATGGCGCGCACGTCGGGCGCGATGCGCAGCACGTCCAGGAGATTGGCCGTACCCTGCACATTGGTCTCGTAGGTGCCGACCGGATCGCGGTAGCCGGCGCGCACCAGCGCCTGTGCACCGAGATGGAGCACGATCTCCGGTCGGGCGAGCATGACCCGCGCCGCCACGGCATGGCGATCGCGCAAGTCACAGATCTCGGCGGCCGCCGGTCTGCCGTTGAGCAGGGTGAAGAGCGACGGCTGGGTTTCGGGGACGAGCGAGAGGCCTGTCACCTTGGCCCCCATCTCGGTCAGCCACAGCCCGAGCCAGCTCCCCTTGAAACCGGTATGGCCGGTCAGGAGAACGCGTTTGCCTTTCCAGAATGCGGGGTTGGCCATGGTTACCAGGTCTTCCACGGCGGATTGCCGCTGTTCCAAAGGGTTTCGAGATGGACCTTGTCGCGCAGCGTATCCATCGGCTGCCAGAAGCCGGTGTGGAAGAAGGCCTTCAGCTGACCATCCTCGGCAAGGCCGGAGAGCGGTTCGGCCTCCCATACGGTCGCGTCGTCCGCGATACGGTCGATGCATTTCGGGTTGAGCACAAAGAAGCCGCCGTTGATGAAGCCGCCCTCGCCTGCCGGCTTCTCGACAAAGCCCTCGACCGTGTCGCCTTCGAGCTTCAGCGCTCCAAAGCGGGCGGGCGGGCGCACCGCGGTCACGGTCGCCTCCCGGCCATGGCTTTTGTGGAAGCGGATCGTCGCACTAATGTCGACGTCGCAAAGGCCGTCGCCATAGGTGAAGCAGAACGCTTCCTCATCCTTCAGATAATCGGCGACGCGCCTCAGGCGCCCGCCCGTCATCGAGTTCTCGCCGGTATCGACGAGCGTCACGCGCCAGTTTTCGGCGCTTTTGCGATGGAATTGCAGGCGGTTCTCGGCAAGGTCGAAAGTGATATCCGACATGTGCAGGCCGTAATTTGCAAAGTATTCCTTGATGACATAGCCGCGAAAGCCGCAGCAGATGATGAAGTCACGGATACCATGGCCGTGATAGAGCTTCATGATATGCCAGAGGATCGGCCGGCCGCCGATCTCGATCATCGGCTTCGGCCGCAGATGCGTTTCCTCGGCGATGCGCGAGCCGAGGCCGCCGGCGAGAATGACCGCCTTCATTGCAGCGCCCCACCCTTGGGGTCCAGTTGCGGCACGCTACCGCCTTGCCCGTCATATCTCGCAGCCAAATCCATCGTCTGCCCACATCCCACGAATATTCCATCGTGGGAGCAGGCTAGCGGACGAAGCTGTCGTCAAACTTGACGAGCGGAGAAGGCCGACCGGCCGGCGTGGCACCGTCGATCAGAAGCCGCCGGCGGCGAGACGACGACGCAGGCCGCCGATGTCCTGAGTGACATCCTGTGTGAGACGAGCTTCCCAGGCGAGCGCGGTCTCGACGATGTGGTCGAGATCATCGTGGTTGGGCACCCATCCGAGCGCGCTGCGGGCAAGGCTCGAGTCGGCCACGACGAAGGCCGCATCGCCGGCGCGCCGCGGCGCATAGTCGATGGCGAAGGGGCGACCGGAGACGCGCGCCACCGAAGCCAGCACGTCGAGGACCGAATAGCCCAGCCCATAGCCGCAATTGGCCACCAGAGACGGCTGACCGCCACGCAGATAAGCAAGAGCCCGCAGATGCGCCTGGACCAGATCCGTGACATGGATGTAATCGCGAATGCCGGTGCCATCGCGGGTCGGATAGTCGGTGCCATAGACTGCAACCGACCGACGCTTGCCCAGCGCCGCCTCGCAGGCCACCTTGATCAGATGGGTGGCGCGATCGGTCGACTGCCCCGTGCGACCCTGCGGATCCGCTCCCGCCACATTGAAATAGCGCAAGGCAACATAGCGGAAGTCATGGGCGCGGGCCGTGTCGCGCAGCATGAGCTCGCTCATCAGCTTCGACTGACCATAGGGATTTTCCGGCACAAGCGGCGCCGTTTCCTTCACCGGTTCGGCAACCGACGGCGTGCCATAGACCGCCGCGGTCGAGGAGAAAATCAGCTTGTCGATGCCGGCCCTGACGGCCGCAGACAAGAGATTGCGCGTATTGCCGGTGTTGTTCTCGTAGTAACTGAGCGGATCAGAGACCGATTCCGGCACGACGATCGATCCGGCGAAATGGATGATCGCCTCGATTTCGTTCTCGAAGAAGACCTGGCGCAGCAGATCGGCGTCGCCGATGTCGCCGAGATAGAACCGCGCCTGCGGAGCCACGGCCCAGCGGAAACCCGTCGACAGCCGATCGACGACCACCACGTCCTCGCCCGCATCCAGCAGGGCCCAGACCATGTGGCTTCCGATGTATCCGGCACCGCCCGTAACCAAGATCGCCATGTTCGTACTTCCCGAAATTCTTATACGGGATGAACCTAGGCAATCTCGCCTTTAATTTTACTTACAAACGACAGTCCTGTTCAGCATTGATACACTTTCTCTCAAAGTATAGAGAATACGGTATTATGAATTTCGTTCGAATTTTATCGATCGACCCAACGTTCGCTCCGCGCTTCCGGCAATGCGGGCCTTCCCGCTACAGCGACTGAATATACCGGCACAGACGGTCGGCCGCTTCCTCGATCTGTTTCGGATCGCGCAGGAAACAGGCGCGCAGGAAGCCTTCGCCTCCCGTGCCGAAAGCCGAGCCCGGCGCCAGCGCCACGCCGGTACGATCGACGATGTCGAGCGCGGCCCTGCGGCTGTCGG
>DAIMJJ010000012.1:20531-37969 GCA_036722275.1 Rhizobium sp.
GCCAGCGCCACGCCGGTACGATCGACGATGTCGAGCGCGGCCCTGCGGCTGTCGGAGATGCCGTCGATCTTCAGGAAGGCGTAGAGTGCGCCTTCCGGCTTCAGCGTCTCAACCCGGTTGGTGGCGATCAGGGCGTCGCAGAGGAGGTCGCGCGACTCTTGCGCTCGTTCGAAATTCTCGCTCACGAACCCATCGCCGAGATCAAGAGCGGCGACGGCGCCGCGCTGCATGAACTGAGCGACGCCGGAGGTCGAATACTGGATGAGATTTTCGAAGACCTGGCCCGTCTCCGGCGGGGCGACGATCCAGCCGACACGCCAGCCGGTCATCGACCAGTTCTTGGAGAACGAGTTGGCGAAGAGAACGCGGTCACCCTCGACCATCACGTCGAGGAAGGACGGCGCACGGTGACCGCCACCATAATAATAGAGCGCATAGATCTCGTCGGCGAGGATCCAGAGGCCATGACGGCGCGCAAGCTCGAGGATCGCCTTCAGATCCTCATGCGTCGCTGTCCAGCCGGTCGGGTTCGACGGGGTATTGATGAAGAGGGCGCGCGTCTTCGGCGTGATCGCCCGCTCCAGCTTCTCCAGATCCAGCGACCACCCGCCGTCGGCAAAGGTCAGCGGCATGGCCACGGCGCGGGCGCCGCCGAGTTCGATGGCGGAAATGATATTGGGCCAGGCAGGCGACAGATAGATCATCTCGTCGCCGGGCTCGGTCAGCGCCTGCACAGACAGCACGATCGACTGCATGCCGGAGCCGGTCACGTAGAAATGCTCGGGCGAGAGTTCCACGCCGAAATGGCGGGCGTAATAACGCGACAGCGCGGCGCGCAGCTCGGGAATGCCGCGCTGCCAGGTGTAGAAGGTCTCGCCGGCCAGAAGCGCTTCGCTCGCGGCACGGTTGATGAAATCGGGGCTCGGCAGATCCCCCTCACCGGCCCAGAGCGGCAAGAGCCCCTCGCGGCCGCGGGCGTAGTTGATGATCTCGACAATGCCGCTTTCAGGGGCGGCAAGCGCGCGCGGGCTAAGATCCTTCATCATCGACATGGCGCACTCCGTTTGCAAATTCCGGGCAGAAAACGAGATCTAGCCGATTGTCATCGGAAAATCCCATGACAATCCGTGCGGGCAAAATCGATTTCGGTGATGAATGAGGGACCCGATGCCACACAGTAGTTTGCGGCATCGGCCAGTCGAAGGTCAGCGCGATTTCAGAAGGTCACGGATCTCGGTGAGCAGCTGGATGTCAGCCGGCGGCGGGGCGGCCTCAGAGACTTCCTTTTCCTTCTTCTCGAGCGAGGCGCGCAACTTGTTCACGCCCTTGACCATCAGGAAGATGATCCAGGCGAGAATGAGAAAGTTGATGACGACGGTGATGAAGTTGCCGTAAGCGAAGACAGCGCCCTGCTCGCGGGCGGCGGCAAGCGAGGTCGCGGTCACGTTGGAGCTCAGCGGCAGGAAGTAGTTGGAGAAGTCGAATCCGCCGAACACGACGCCGACCAGAGGCATGACGATGTCCTGCACCAGAGAATTGACGATCAGCCCGAAGGCCCCGCCGATGATGACCCCGACGGCAAGATCCATGACATTGCCGCGTGCAATGAATGTTTTGAACTCGTTCAGCATTTTTCCATCTCCTACGGCATTTTGGACGAGCCGCGCTCATCTTCTTCTGGCCTGACGCCGAAACGATAATTAACGAAACTTAAAGCATTCGAAAACAGTGAAATTAAGCGCTACGACGAACCGTGTTCGACTTAAGACCGAAAGCGCAGCGATTTCAAAAGACGACGACTTGGCCTAAGGTCTAAAGCCGGAAAACGCCGTCGGGGAGGAGGAAGCGTGCTTCCAGGATGGGTCATCTTTGCCTCGGCCTTCGCCTATCTGCTGCTGCTTTTTGCCGTGGCCAGTTACGGCGACCGGAAGACCCGTGCCCATGGCGTGCCGGAGACGGGCCGCCCGATCGTCTATGCCCTCAGCCTTGCCGTCTACTGCACATCTTGGACCTATTTCGGCGGCGTCGGGCTTGCCGCCGAGCATGGGCTGGAATTTACCGCCATCTATATCGGCCCGATCCTGATGTTCACGATCGGCATGCCGATCGTACGGAGGATCATCGATCTCGCCAAGACCGAGAAGCTGACCTCCGGCGCCGACTTCATCGCCGCGCGCTACGGCAAGAACCCGATTGTCGGCATGCTGGTCACGGTCATCTGTCTTGTCGGCACCATTCCCTACATCGCCCTTCAGCTGAAGGCCGTCTCCAGCTCGGTCTCCGCCATGGTGGATCCGACCGAATACGGGATCGGCACGGGCAATCTCTATTTCATCGACCTGCCGCTGGTCGTCGCCTTCCTGCTTGCCTGCTTTGCCGTCGTCTTCGGCACGCGCCACACGGATGCCACCGAACACCAGGACGGACTGATCCTGGCGATCGCGATGGAATCGGTGGTGAAGCTCGTCGCCTTCTGGACGCTCGGGGTCTATGTCGTCTTCTTCCTGTTCGACGGCCCCGCCGACCTGTGGCAGAAGGCAACGGAAAACGAAGCCGTGATGGCGGCGCTGTCGCACCAGACACCGCTCAGCCGCTGGTTGCTGCTGATTGCGCTTTCGGCCTTCGCCATCATCATGCTGCCGCGCCAGTTCCACGTCACGGTCGTAGAGAACCGCACCAATCGCGAGCTGAAGCTCGCCGGCATCCTGATGCCGCTCTACCTGGTGGCCATCAACATCTTCGTGCTGCCGGCCGCAATCGGCGGCATCATGACGTTCGACAATGGCGGCGATGCCGACCTCTACGTCCTCTCACTGCCGTTGCACGGCGAAATGCGGATCGTCTCGCTGATCACCTTCCTCGGCGGCTTTTCCGCTGCGACCGCCATGGTCATCGTCGCTTCGGTGGCATTGGCGATCATGGTATCGAACGACATGATCCTGCCGATCTTCCTCAGGCAGAAACTGCTGGCCCGCCCGAGCCAGCGCGACGACTTCGCCAAGACGCTGCTGCATATCCGACGCTCCGCAATCTTTGCCGTCATGCTGCTCGGCTATGTCTATTATCGCTCAGCCGACAACACGACGGGCCTCGCTTCCATCGGCCTTCTCGCCTTTGCCGCCATCGCCCAGATCGCACCGGCGCTGTTCGGCGGCCTGATGTGGCGCAGGGCGAATGCCCGCGGCGCCATTGCCGGTCTCTCCTCGGGCATCTTCGTCTGGGCCTATCTGCTGTTTCTGCCCAGCCTCGGAGCGGAGGACAATTCGCATATCGCCTCCTCCATACTCGGCTTTCTCATACCCGGCGTCGAGATGTTCAACTCGGCCAAGGCCGATCCGCTGGTCAACGCGACGCTTCTCAGCCTGCTCATCAACACCGCAGCCTTCATCATCGGTTCGCTCAGCCGCAATCCGCGCCCGGTGGAGCGCATCCAGTCCGGCATCTTCGTAAAACGCCACCCGCGCTCGCAGTTCGCCACGCGCGGCTGGAAGACGCGGGTCACGGTCGGAGATCTCAAGGCTGCCATCGCCCGCTATCTCGGCGACGAACGCATGATGCGCTCCTTCCGTTCCTACGAACAGGCCGCGGGTCGCCGGTTGGACGACGACAGCCCCGCCGACATGGCCTTCATCCATTTCTCCGAGCAATTGCTCGGCAGCGCCATCGGCTCGTCCTCCGCACGCCTCGTGCTGTCGCTCATCCTGCAGAAGGCCGAGGACACCTCGGCCGACACGGCCTGGCTGCTCGACCAGGCCAGCGAGGCGCTGCAGTATAACCAGGACATGCTGCAAACGGCGCTTTCGCAGATGGACCAGGGCATCGCGGTCTTCGACGCGAGCAACCGCCTGACCATCTGGAACCGCCGCTTCCGCAGCCTCTTGGATCTGCCCGAACATGTCGGCCAGGTCGGCTTTCCGCTGCCCGAAATCATCGCGATCCTGGCCCAACGCGGCGATGTTGCGATCGGCGATCAGGCACAGCTCGTCCGGCGCTTTCATCAGTTCGACAAACCGTTCCGCCTGGTGACATCGGCCGGCGAACGCATCATCGAGGCGCGCTGCAATCCCATGCCGGACAAGGGCTTTGTTGCGACCTTTACCGACATCACCAGCCAGGTGGCGGCCGACCAGGCGCTGAAACAGGCCAACGAGACGCTGGAGCAGCGCGTGAGCGAACGCACGGCGGAACTGACGCGCGTCAACCACGCGCTGGCAGAGGCACGGGCGGCGGCGGATGAGGCCAATATCGGCAAAACGCGGTTTTTCGCGGCCGCCGGGCACGATATTCTTCAGCCGCTCAATGCGGCTCGGCTCTATTCGTCTTCACTCGTCGAACGTCTCGGCGATTCCGACAACAGCGCGCTGGTGCGCAACATCGACTCCGCGCTGGAATCGGTCGAGATCATTCTCGGAGCAGTGCTCGACATTTCCCGTCTGGATACCGGCGCCATGAAGCCGCGTCTCACCACGGTTCCGCTTCAGGGCCTTCTGGAGCGCATCGAGACGGACTTTGCGCCGATCGCCCGGGAGAAGAACCTGAAGCTGGTGGTCATGCCGACATCACTGACCGTCCGCTCCGACCCGAACCTGCTGCGGCGACTGGTCCAGAACCTGGTTTCGAATGCGATCAAATATACGCCTTCCGGACGGGTCCTGGTCGGCGCGCGGCGCCACGGCAAGGAGGTTGTCATCCAGGTGATGGACTCGGGCATCGGCATTCCCGCCTCCAAGTTCCGCACCGTCTTCAAGGAATTCGCGCGGCTCGAGGAAGGCATGCGAACGGCCTCCGGCCTCGGGCTCGGTCTGTCGATCGTCGACCGCATCGCCCGCGTGCTCAATCATCCGGTGCAGCTCTCCTCCAAGCAGGGCAAGGGCACCACCTTCCGAGTCGTCATGCCGCTCGACCAGTCGGCGCCCGCAACGGCCACGGTGTCGGACATGCCGGCCGGCGGCAAGGGAGCGATCCCGCTGAAAGGTCTGCGGGTTCTGTGCATCGACAACGAGCCGAAGATCATCGAGGGCATGGAACTGCTTCTATCCGGTTGGGGCTGCACGGTCACCTCTGCCGGCTCGATCGAAGCCCTCGACGCGATCGTCGCAGCCGACAAGACACCGCCCGACGTCATCATCGCCGACTACCATCTCGGCGACGGCAGCGGCATCGGCGCCATCCTTCGGCTGCGGGCGCTTTACGAGAGCGACGTACCGGCCGTTCTGATCACCGCCGACCGGACGGCCGAGGTGAGAGCCGAGGCAGAGCGCCAGAACATCACGCTGCAGCACAAGCCGGTCCGGCCCGCGGCCCTGCGCGCCTTCATCACACAGGTGTCGGCGGTCAAGCGCACCGCGGCGGAGTAAGGATGACTGCGGATCACCAGGGACGCGTTCGCCGGTTCGACTAGCGGCCGGCCATGCTTGCCACATGAGGCGGACGCTGCGGCGCCGGCCACGCCGCCCTAAGGTCGGCTGCAACCGCTTGACGGCCACGGACCTGCCAGTGGTCCCGATCAGCCGAGACGTAGCGCAGGAAGGCAAAGCCGGAACGACCGCTCAGAGTGGCGGCCACGACCTCGTCGGGCAGGATGAGGCGCCGACCATAGACACTGCGCTGCGGCAACCGCATCTCGGGCAGGACCATGTTGACCAGTTCGGTGCAGAAGGTGCAGGCCGTGGTCTCAAGATCGAAGTAATAGTCGAAGGGCATGCCGACGCGGCGGAAAAATTCGGCGATCGCCTGACGCTGACGGCTGGGGCTCAGCCCTTTCGGCCGCAGATGCGCGATGGCGTCGGCATCGAGCGCAAGCGGCGCGTTCGAAAGGTGAACGCCCTTGTTGTCGGCCTCGATGAACAGGGCGCCCTTGCGGATGGCGTCATGGTGCCTTCTGACATCCGGATGGTTCCATACCCCGGCCTGGCGCAACTGACGCTCGTTGCCGACATAGATGGCGGCATGGCCGAAATGACCGGGAATGGCATGCCCCGAGAGCCTGCCCTTGTTGTTGACGGTAATAATGTCGAGCGGCTTCAGGTCGGCAAGGATCGCCTCCATCGCCGCCTCATGGCGAAGCAGGTAGCCCTTGCGCCAGACAACCGCTGCGACAAGCTTGCCGATTGCCGGGGCGAAGGGCTCGGCAAGGGTGACGAGCCCCTTCGGATAACGCTCCGGCTGCTGGCAACAGTCACCGATCGCGCGGGGCGCTGGAGCCGTGTTTACGGACGGTTTCGGAACGGTGGTGCAGGCCGAGAGCAACAGTAAAAGACCGAGCAGGCAGGCTTGGGCCCAGACGCGACCAGGGACAGACCGGTCAGAGACCATGGATGCCCCACCGAACGGGTTGCGCCATGAACCATGGCGCGAAAATGCAACTGTCATACGGAAGCAAGGCCTGTCCCCACCCAGCGCACGCCCCAATTCGCGCACCGGCACCATTCATCCAAACGCCTGCAGATAGCTAAGCCAAGGCGCGCGCCAAATCAACCGCGTCTCAGGTCGGCCAATGGTCTGATGATGTGAGCGACATTACCAGGATTTCAGCGCCCGCAGCGTCGGCGTCTTCTTGAACATGTGCTCGTCCATGCGGGCCAGCAGCCGGTCGAGCAGTTCCACCGCCTGCCCGACTGCCGGACCCTTGTTGAGCATCACGCATTCGGCGCGAGCGGCCATGGCCGCATCGGTCATCTCGCCACGGGTCGGAATGCCCTCGCGAACCAGATCCTCGAGCACCTGCGTCGCCCATACCGCAGGCACCGATGCCGCCTCGCTGATCCACAGGATCTCTTCCTGCATCTCCGCGAGCCGCTCGAAACCGATCTCAGCGGCAAGGTCACCGCGGGCGATCATGACGCCGAAGGGCCCGCGCCGGCGCGCCCGCGCGATCAGTGCCGGCAGGTTGCGGACCGCCTCGGGCTGCTCGATCTTGGCGATCAACCCCAGTGTGCGATCCGCCATGCCGTGCTGCTCGAGCATGCTGTCGAGGAGGTCGATGTCCTCGGGGCGGCTGACGAAGGAATAACCGATCATGTCGGCGCATTCGATCACGGTGACGAGGTCGATGACATCCTTGGCCGTCAGAGGCGAAAGGCCGAGCGCGGTATCGGGCAGATTGATGCCCTTTTCCGGCTTCAGCTTCGTGCCGCGTGCCTTGGTCCTTTCGACCCGGATCACCGCTTCGCCATCGCCGAGGCTTTCGACGACCGCCTCAAGCTTGCCGTCGTCATAACGCACGCGGTCGCCGACGGTCAGGCGGGTAACCATCTCCGGCAGGGAAACGCCGGCGGAGTAGACCACATCGGCACAGGTGCGCGGCTCGCCGGAGGCAACGAGGCGAATGCGATCGCCGGCCTCAAGCCGCGCCTTTTTGTCCGGCAGGGCAACTGCCGCGGTGCGGATCTTCGGCCCGGCAATGTCCATCAGCACAGAGACGTTTCGGCCGGTTTGCGCCGCGGCAGCGCGGGCAAAGCCAGCCATGGCGCGCCAGGCATCGGGGCCGTCATGGGCACAATTGATCCGCGCGACATCCATTCCGCGGCGGACAAGATCGAGAATGAGATCAGGCCCCTCGGCGGCCTCGCTGGGCAGCGTCACCATGATCCTTGTCCGGCGGGTGGTCGGTGCGGCGCCGAACAGAGCCGTGGCGGCGTTTTCGAGACGGGTCTCTCCACCAAAAAACTCGGCCTGGGAAGGCATTGGCAGCGGCCGCTCGCGGCCGGAAAGAGCCGAAAGCGCAACGATCACCGCATCGAGCGTGGGCAGAACGCGGCTTTCCAGGCGGCCGAGCGAAGACAGGCCCAGGCACATCAGCCGGCGCTGGAGAGGCCGAAGGTCGTGGTGTCGCAGGCAGAGATAATGGGCGAGGTTGGCGACTGCCGGATCCGCCGGCGCGCGCTCCTTGCCGGCAAAGGCGGCAATCAACGGGACGGACGCTTCCAGGACTGCGGCGCGCAGCGCCAGCACCTCGTCGAGCAAATCGGAAGCTTCCAGCGCCTCTCGACGAAAATCCTGGCTATTCATGCGCTTTCCCTCATCCATCAGCCGGACCGCCGCCGGCCTTGTCTTGAGAGATGCGCCTGGAGGAAGTGCGGATATGATTTCACCATAGTGTAGCGTCTTGAACGATATATGACGATTTCTTGCTGTCTGCTGCACTGCGTCGGAAAGATGCACCCTGGCGAAGCGTCGGCTTGCCGGGCGATGGCGCGCAGAGATTGCCGCGGCACGAAGCCGGCAATCTCTGTGACAAGCGACAAAAAGGAAAACAGCCGCGCCGACTAAAGCCTCAGGGCCCAGACCGTCGCGTGACGAACGGCATCGGCCGGCGCGACAAGTCGGGCGGAGCGCACCGGTTCAAAACCATCAATGCGCTTGGTGCCCGCGATCCGCCCGTCGTCGGCAAAGACTTCAAGGGACCCATAGTCCAGGAACAGCCGCAGGCGTCGGACGCGAGCGTTCTCAACGATGTAATGCGGCGCGACGTGTCCCGACCTTTGAAAGCGTAGCCAGAGGCCGCTGGCATCCTGGACGAGGGCAAGATCGACTTCGGGATGATCGAGAGAGAGTTCAAACGGTTGGCCGGCTTCGCCCAACTCGAAGAGGATTTCGACGGCCCCGTTGGCAAAGGCGACGGTTTCGCCGGCCGCCAGGCGCGTGCGGTCGACAATGTGGCTCCGCAGGCTTTCGGCCGCCCCGACCGGCGGCGTCAGCAACTGCCCGTCCTCCAGTCTCAGGGTGCGGGGCAACGTCATCGCCGAGGGAAAGTCGGTGGAAGGCCCGGTATCCGCCCAATTGCCGAGCCAGCCGATGCCAACCGGGGTCGATCCGTCGCGGAAGGCCTGAAAGGCGTAGTTGTCGGTGATGAAGTCGAGCTCGCGGCTGAACTCGCGCGAGAAACTCTTGCCGTCGAACCAGCCGATATCGACCATGGTCAGGTTGTGACGACCGGTGCGTTCATCGATTCCGTTCATGAGACCGTAGATCAGAGCCCAGCGCGTTGCCGGATCGGTCGCCTCGCCATCGAGCGGCAAGAGACAGGGACATTCGATGGCGGTGGTCTTGAACCGCGTCTCCACCAACAGCTTGCCGAGATAGGACCAGCCGCCGGCCGCCTGAGGGTCCTGGGTCTCGTAGAGCAGGATCACACCCCCTGCCTCGCACTGGCTGCCGAGCAGCATCTTCCACACACCGTCGGGTCCCCTGAAGACGTAAGGGTCGCGGAAATCCGGCGTCAACCCCTCCCCCTGCGGCCGATGCGGCAGGATGACGCTGGCCTCGCCGGCGCTGAACAGATCGGCGGAAACGGCCGACATCTGGATCTCCTGCTCGGGCTGGCGGTCGCTTACCTTCTCCGTGAAGAAGACCCGAATGCCGGGACCGTTGGGCAGGGGAATGGCAGAACCGGAAAAGGCGCCGCCGCGCTTGTCGGGGCGGGCCGAGAGCTCTTCGGACGGGAAGAGGAAGACCGGCAGATGCCGCCAGCGCAGATAGTCGGAAGAGACCGCATGGCCCCAATGCATATTGTTCCACATACGACCGTGCGAATAATGCTGATAGAACAGGTGCGGGCGCCCGCCGAAGCGGCCAAAGCCGTTGGGGTCGTTCATCCACCCGAACGGCGGGCGGAAGTGGTATCCGGCCGGCAAATCCGGCGGCGCATTGACGGGATTGGTGTGCAGCACGGTGATGCCGGTCTCCAGCACATCGGCGGCGGTGAACCAGTAGACAACCGAGACAGAGGTTACGGCGCTGTCATAGCGCAACTCGATGCGGCCGCCGCCAAAGACGTGATAGATCCGGAAGGAATTCTCCTCGCAATTGACCGCCTGCACCTCGCCGAACTTGCCGTTCGCGCTGTGCAGGGAAACCGACCCCGGACTATCGGGATGAACCGCCTTGAGCCAGATATGCAGGGTGGAATTGAACGGCAGGTCCGCGGAGATAACGCGCAGAGTGTCGGCGCAGGACGTCGATTTCGCCTCCATTCTCAACGGGACCCCGACGCATGTTCCAGTTCAGCGATCAATTGTTTCATGCGTGCGATCTCCTCTCTCTGCGTCTTGATGATCCCGTCCGCCAGTTCACGCACGCGCGGATCGTCCAGGCTTGCCCGCTCACTCGTCAGGATGGCAATCGAATGGTGCGGAATCATGGCCTCCATCCAGGCGATGTCGCCGACGGTCGACTGGCTGCGCACGAGGTAGAGCGAGGTCGAGAACACCAGAACGGCCAGCAGTACGATTATGCCATTGGCCTGGCGGTTTGCATACATGTGGCGCATGAACCCCAGCATCACCAGTGCCATGACGGACCCCATGATCAGGGCCATGAACAGCCGGGTTTGCGAGAAGTAGATGTGGTCGACGGCAAACACGTTCAGATACATCAGCGCGTACATGACGGCCGTCGATACGGCGATCATGATCGCGAAGCGCAGATAGGGCGACATCGGCGTGCCTTCCGGTTCGTTGGTCCTTGCGGTCGTAACGATCAGGGCGCGGCACGGTTCCCCGTCAATGGGCCAGCGCGATCGTCTCGCCGATCCTCAGAACCCTGCTTCGGTGACCGGCGCGACCTGCCGCCAGGAATCGATCCGCCGGCGCGCGCAAAGGCTCGGGCGACAGGGCGAAGGTGCCCCAGTGGATGCCGATGCCCATCTTTGCGCGAACCTCGCTCAGGATCAAAGCGGCATCCTCTGGCGTGGAATGCATGTCGGCGACGAGCGAGGAAGGCTCGAAGGCGCCGATCGGCACCAGCGCCAAGTCATGGGGGCCACGGCGACTTCCGATCTCGCCGAAGATCGGACCATAGGCACTGTCGCCGACGAATAGAACCGAACGTCCCGCCACCTGCAGGTCCCAGACATAGGCATCGCCGTCCAGCTTGGCGAGAAGGTTGCGGCGGGTGCCATGCACGGCCGGATAGGCGACGATCCTGGCATTGCCGAATGCCAGCGTCTCGCCGACCTTCGGATGATAGACGGCGGCAAAGCCCGCCGCCTCGCCGTAGCGTTGCAGACCATCCGGCAACAGGATGCGCGCGGCTGGGAATCGCGCGGCGATTGCCGACAGGGTCGGCGTATGAAGATGATCATAATCGCCGTGAGAGATGACCACCATGTCGATCTCCGGCAGGTCATCGAGACCAAGCGGTGGCGTGGCATGACGGTGCGGCAGGGGGCTCTCAAGAGAGAACCCACCGGGAAAGACCGGGTCGGTGAGGATGGCGGTCCCACCGATGCGCAGAAGAACCGTCGAATGGCCGAGCCAGGTTGCGGTATCACCCCTTGTCTCCAGGCCGGCCAGCGCCTGCGCCCGCGGCATCACCAGCCCCTCGTCGGCCTCGGCCCGGCGGACATAAAGACCGGTGGCGATGTTCAAATGATGGAACGCAAGGCCGGCAGACCGAAGGCCGGGCGGCAACAGGGCGGCGGACAGGTGGCCTTTGCCTGTGCCGTCGCCCGTCGCGCCACAGCCCGAGAGGAAAACCGAGAGCAGGATCGCCAAGAGGGTCAACGTCATCGCCCCCAGGCATGGTCGCGACCCTGGAGTGCGATCACCTGGATGGCCGAAGGTGTGCGACGGATGACAATCCGCGGCGGCGACGGCTAATCCCGTCGCGTCGTCACATCGCTGCCAGCCACACATGATGCCCCCATCATCCCCGGCAAACGCCAGGCCGCCTCTTGAGCATTGAGCCGCAATAATCGCGGCGATGCAAGCATCGCGGATGCTTGCAGCCTTGGTCTTTCGTCGCCTTCTGCCGCCTTCGCCGTCATTGAACCGTCACCAATTCTTCATCGGCTTGTGACCGACACAGCCTAACGCGGTTTGCGTGCAACCAACCGGACCTTAAGCCGCCATGCGCCTGACCGCCCCGTTTCTCGCCGCCTTCCTCGCGCTCCTCCCGCTCGTTCCTTCGGACGCCTCGATCGGCCCGCTGGGTCAGGTCGACCGGGCGGACCTCATCCGGGCTCGGCTGAACGATGCCAACCTTTACCGGGATCACGTCATGGTGGTCGCGCACCGGGCCGGCTGGAAGGAGGACGGCAAGGTGGTGCGGGCGGAAAACTCAAGAGCCGCGATCGACCACGCCGCCGCGATCGGCGTCGAGATGGTCGAACTCGACGTGCGCCGCTCGAAGGACGGTGTGCTCGTGGTGATGCATGACGCAACGCTTGAGCGCACCACCACCTGCCAGGGACAGGTTTCGGACCGGACGCTTGCCGAACTGCGGGTCTGTCGCCTGATGGTCGAGGGCACCGGCATCGTGACCGACGAGGCGGTTCCGACGCTCGCCGAGATGCTGGCCCATGCCCGCGGCCGTATTCTCATCAACATCGACAACAAGCTCGAGCCGGAGGATCTGGTGGAGATCGTCGACACGGCCCGACGCGAAGGCATGGCCGATGGCATCCTGATCAAGACGGCGATCTGGAACGACGAAAGGCTGGGGCGTGCGCGCGCCGTCATCGAACGCATCGGCCCCGATGTCGCCTTCATGCCGATCCTCGCCGACGACGCCGTGACCGATGTCGCCTTCGTCGACAAGGTGGCGCGCACCTTCGCACCGCAGGCGGCCGAGATGATCCACTGGCGCCGGCAGGCCTCCGAGCCGCTGACGACGGCCGGCGGACCACTTTTTTCACCGCACGCCCGCGCTGTTGCCGTGCGCGGCAATTTCCACATGTGGATCAACACCTATCCGATCACCGACCGGCCGGAAGGCATGGTCGCCGGCGGGCGTGGCGACGGGCTGGCCTTTGCCAATGGAAGGCCGGAGGAGGTCTACGGCTTCTGGATCGACCGCGGCGCGACCATCATCCAGACCGACGAGCCGAAGGCGGTGATCGACTGGCTCGATCGGCATGGCTATCGCCGCCACTACGGCGTCGGCAGCTGAAGGTTCCTCCCCTTGCCCGGGGCAGAATGGGCCATCTGGTTGAGGGCCATCCCCGCCGATCTGCGATCGAGGAGGACGGTCCTTCGACATCCGGGGATGCTGCAGTTCGGGTGACGCCGGACTGCAAAAACGTGTAAGCAAGTGCGGAACCGAAAGGCCACGACGAGGGACCGCACATGATCATCACCACCTCCCGCCTCACGCTTCGCCGGCCGGAGCTTGCCGATTTCGAGGCCTATGAGGCAATGTGGTCGCATCCCGACGTCATGCGGCACATGAGTGCCGATGTCTTGACGACCGAGCAGATGTGGACCCGTTTCCTGCGGCAGGCCGGGGGCTGGCACTATCTGGGCTTCGGTTATTTCTCCATTGAAGAACAACAGACCGGCCGATTCGTCGGACAGGTCGGCTTTCAGGACCTGAGACGTGAGATATCGCCGTCGCTGAGCGGAACGCTGGAGGCCGGCTGGACACTTCATCCCGACGTCCAGGGGCTGGGCTATGCCAGCGAAGCCGCTGCCGGGCTGTTTGCCTGGGGCTCGGAGAACTTTGCGGGACGCAGGGCCACCTGCATCATCGCGCCGGAGAATGCGCCGTCGCTGCGCATCGCGGCGAAGATGGGGATGGCGGAATTCGCCCGCAGCACCTATCAGGGCAAGCCCATCGTGATGTTCGAACGGCTGCTGTGACGTCCGGCGTCGGTCGGTGGTCTGCGTCTTCTTCCCCAAAAAATAGAAACGGCGCCTGACCCCAAGGCCAGACGCCGCAAACTGTTACAGTGACGGGGGAGGCTGGCCCGTCAGCCGCCCTTCGCGAATCTTCTCCCCGCGAGCGGGGAGAAGCAAAGGCCTCAGGCCGCCTTGGCGCTTGCGCCGTAGGGGTCGAAACGGCCGTAGAAGGTTTCGCCCTTGGCGGCCATTTCCTTGAGCAGAGGCGTCGGCTGGAAGTGGTCGCCGTAGGAGGCGGCAAGCGTCTCGCAGAGTTCCACGAAGGTCTTGACGCCCATGCCGTCGATGTAGCTGAGCGTACCCCCGGTGTAGGGCGCGAAACCGAAGCCGAGGATCGAGCCGACATCGGCTTCGCGCGGATCGGTGACGATACCTTCTTCCATGGTGCGGGCAGCTTCGAGCGCGATGGTGACGAGCAGGCGCTGCTTGATCACCTCGATATCGACATCCTCCGGCTTCTTCTGGGCGAAGAGATCCTTCAGGCCCGGCCAGATGAACTTCTTCGCCGGCTTGGCCGGATACTCGTAGAAGCCCTTGCCGTTCTTGCGGCCGCGACGGTCGAGTTCATCGACCATCTTGTTGATCAGGCTCATATGGCCCGGAACAACGGCGGCTTCACCAAGATCGGCAATCGAGGCCTTCATGATCTTCTGGCTGAGATCGACGGCGACCTCGTCGTTGAGCGACAGCGGGCCGACCGGCATGCCGGCCATCTTGGCGGCATTCTCGATCATGATCGCCGGCACGCCTTCGATCAGCATGTCATAGGCTTCGTTGATGTAACGGAAGACGCAGCGGTTGACGTAGAAGCCGCGGGTGTCGTTGACGACGATCGGGGTCTTCTTGATCGCGGCGACATAGTCGAGTGCGACGGCCAGCGCCTTGTCGCCCGTCTCCTTGCCGAGGATCACTTCCGTCAGCATCATCTTCTCGACCGGCGAGAAGAAGTGCACGCCGATGAACTGGTCCGGGCGCTTCGAGTTCTTCGCAAGGCCGGTGATCGGCAGGGTCGAGGTGTTGGAGGCGAAGATCGAGCCTTCCGGCAGGACGGCTTCAACCGCCTCGATGACGGCCTTCTTGACCTCGCGGTCCTCGAACACGGCTTCCACGACGAGATCGGCATCCGAGAGCGAAGCATAGTCGGCCGACGGGGTGATCAGCGACAGCAGCTTCTCGCCGTCCTCCTTGGACATCTTGCCCTTGCCGATCGCGCCGGCAACCAGACCTTCGGAATGGCCCTTGCCCTTGGTGGCGGCTTCGATGTCGCGGTCAATCAGGACGACCGGAATACCCGCGGCAGCCGTGACATAAGCGATCGAGGCGCCCATGAAACCGGCGCCGACGACGCCCACTTTCTTGAACTCCGACTTCGGAACGCCAGCCGGACGACGGGCGCCCTTGCCAAGCTCCTGCATCGAGACGAACAGCGAGCGGATCATCGAGAAGGCTTCGGTCGTCTGGACGATCTCGGTGAAGTAACGCTGCTCGACCTTGAGCGCGGTCTCGAACGGCAGCTGGAGGCCTTCGTAGACGCTCTTCAGGATGGCGAGTGCGGCCGGGTAATTGCCGGCAGTCTCACGGCGCAGGATGGCGGATGCGGCCGGCCAGAGCTGGGCGGCTGCCGGGGTCCAGATGCCGCCGCCGGGAACCTTGAAGCCCTTTTCGTCCCAGGGCGCGACGGGCTTCAGGCCATCCTTGATCATCTGCTTGGCGGCAGGGATCAGCTGGTCGGGTTCGACCACCTGGTGCACGAGGTTCATCGCCTTGGCGCGCGAGGCGGAGAGCGACTGGCCGGTGGTCATCATCTGCAGGGCGTCCTGCGTGCCGGCGAGGCGGGAAACGCGCTGCGTGCCGCCGGCGCCCGGGAAGATGCCGACCTTGACTTCCGGCAAAGCCAGCTTGACCGACTTGGCGTTGGAGGCGACGCGACCATGGCAGGAGAGCGCCAGTTCGAAGGCGCCGCCCATGCAGGTGCCGTTGATCGCAGCGACCCACGGCTTGCCGTTGGTCTCGACCTTGCGCCACAACCAGGACATGCGGCCGGCCGCGTCGAACAGCTTCTTCGTCGCGTTGGCCGGGTCCTTGGCCTTCTCGTCCTCTAGCATGGCGAACATGCCCTTGATCATGGTGAGGTCGGCACCGCCGGAGAAGGTCGACTTGCCGGAGGTGAAGACGACGCCCTTGACCGCGGCGTCGGCCACGGTCTCATCGACGATCCTCTCGATCTCGTCCATCACCTCGACGGTGAAGACGTTCATCGACTTGTCCGGCATGTTCCAGGTGACGAGCGCAATGCCGTCGGCGTCGGTCTCGATGGTGAAGTTCTTGTAGGTGCTCATGATGGGATTCCTCTTCCCTTGAATTTCGGTGTTGTGCAGAGCAGCCCCCTCACCCGGCCTCCGCTTCGCTCGGCCACCCTCTCCCCGAGGGGAGAGGAGGATCGGATGCGTTGCGGCAGTTCCTCTTCTCCCCTCGGG
Source organism: Rhizobium sp. (assembly GCA_036722275.1). Lineage (GTDB taxonomy): Bacteria > Pseudomonadota > Alphaproteobacteria > Rhizobiales > Rhizobiaceae > Allorhizobium. The sequence continues at coordinate 36,628 of DAIMJJ010000012.1, forward strand.
GAGAAGGTGCCGGCAGGCGGATGAGGGGGCGTTCCTTCAAACTCTCTCGATGATCGTCGCCGTACCCATGCCTGCGCCGATGCAGAGGGTCACGAGCGCGGTATTGAGGTCGCGCCGCTCCAGTTCGTCGAGCACGGTGCCGAGGATCATCGCGCCGGTCGCGCCGAGCGGGTGGCCCATGGCGATGGCGCCGCCGGCGACGTTCATGACATCGTGGCTGACGTTGAAGTGCTGCATGAAGCGCAGGACGACGGCGGCGAAGGCCTCGTTCAGCTCGAACAGGTCAATGTCGGAGATCTTCATGCCGGTGCGGGCGAGCAGCTTTTCGGTGACGTCGACCGGGCCGGTCAGCATCAAGGCCGGATCAGAGCCGATATTGGTGAAGGCCCGGATGCGGGCGCGCGGCTTGATGCCCATCGACTGGCCGCCGGCCTTGGAGCCGACGAGAACGGCAGCCGCGCCGTCGACGATGCCCGACGAATTGCCGGCGTGGTGCACGTAGGTGATCTTCTCGATGTCCGGATGAGCCTGGATGCCCACGGCTTCGAAGCCGCCCATCTCGCCCGGCATCTGGAAGGACGGTTGCAGGCTGGCGAGCGACTGCATGTCAGTGCCAGGGCGCATGTGCTCGTCACGGTCGAGGATGGTCAGGCCGTTCTGATCCTTGACCGGGATAACCGACTTGGCGAAGTGGCCCTTTTCCCAGGAGGCGGCGGAGCGCTTCTGGCTCTCGACGGCATAGGCGTCGACGTCGTCACGGGTAAAGCCGTATTTGGTGGCGATCAGGTCGGCCGAAACACCCTGCGGCATGAAATAGCCGGGGAAATTGACCGAGGGATCCATGTACCAGGCGCCGCCCGACATGCCCATGCCGATGCGCGACATCGATTCGACGCCGCCGGCAATCACGATGTCGTCGGAGCCGGCCATGACCTTGCCGGCGGCCAGGTTCACGGCGTCGAGACCGGAAGCGCAGAAGCGCGAAATCTGGATGCCGGGAGCGGAGAAGGCGTAACCGGCTTCGAAGGCTGCGGCCTTCGGAATGACGGCGCCGGCTTCCATGACCGGATCGACGCAGCCGAAGATGATGTCGTCGACGGTGGAGGTGTCGAGGCCGTTGCGGTCGCGCAGCGCTTCGAGCGTCTTCGCAGCCAAGCGCGGGGTCGGCACTTCGTGCAGGGCGCCGTCCTTCTTGCCGCGGCCGCGCGGCGTGCGCACGTGATCGTAGATGAATACGTCGGTCATTGGTTCTCTCCCTTGGGGCGCGCGGGCGCCGAAATTTCCTTGTCCCTCTTCTCCCCAGCGGGGAGAAGTGCCGAGCGAATGCGAGGCGATGAGGGGA
>DAIMJJ010000013.1:0-17584 GCA_036722275.1 Rhizobium sp.
AGCGCCGACCAATGTGACCGGAGAGGTGGCTGAGTGGTCGAAAGCACCGCACTCGAAATGCGGCATACGGGCAACCGTATCGTGGGTTCGAATCCCACCCTCTCCGCCAGATCGGACAATTTACAATCTAATTTCGTTGCGCAATTCTTAGTAGTCCGCAACGCGCGGCCCAGGTTGGGCGCGACTTGCGTGCTTCCGTCTCTCCACGCTCAATTCGCCTGGCTCAGAGATACGGGTAGGCGATGATCTGGCCGGGAAGACGATCACGGTTCATCGCCATAGGCTGCGCCAAGCGACAGCCAATCGATCTCCGTCTTAACTGGTCTACATGTCGCTTGGGCATTTCAGACGCACGGTGAACAGTGCGAGCATCACCGCCGGTGCGCAGACGCTCTTAATGATCGTCGCTCAGAAGGATGAAGCGCGGCTTTCTGTGCTTGGTCAGGACCATAGGGCCGCGGCTCGCGGCGTCGGTGACGTCACCCGCCTGCCTGTTGAGATCCCTGTCGTGAACTGGCCCATATCTGAAACTCCGATTGGAAGTTCGCCATCCCCTTATCTCTTGTTGCAGGAAATCTGCCTAGTTGTCGCGCTGAATGTGTGATGGCTCACGATTCAATGGCTTGCAAGCAAGCTTGGAGCCACCGCATCTGGGAACAGTAGAGGTGGTCAACCCGGTCCCAAATCCTCGGAATCGTTCTTGGTAGCGCAATGTTGCACCAGCAGATCTTTTTCCTGATCCATTGTGGACGTAAGCGCGTTGGTTCGTCTCCCATCAATGCGAAGACGAACGGCAGTGCCCATGCAGATGCGGGATTGGTCTGCATCTACATGGGCGATGTCGATACTGGATACTACCAGTTTGGAATCACAGGTCCCGTATCTCGATATCGAGGAAGGGCGCATATTGCTGGGCACCGAAGATGTCGGCGTCGCCCGGGCTGCCGCTTGGCCGCGGGCGCAGGATCGTGAACTTGATCGCGTAGGCCGGATCGTATTCGACGAAATCGGTCAGCCGTGCCCGCTCAATGCCGAGGATGGCGCAGACCGTTTCCGGCGTCAGCGCCCCAGAACGCTTGACCCTGTCATAGGTCCCCCGCTCGCGGAAGATGATGTCGAAGGTGATCTTGTCGGTCCCGGCATTCTTGCTGCGGATCGTCTTGGCGAGGTCGGAGAGTTTGGTCACGGTCATTGCGCAGCCTCGAGCTGTCCGTTGGCGATGATGGCGGTGTGGGTGGGGAAGAGCTCCAGCGGATCGCTGACAGCCATGGTGTGGTTGAGGGTCCAGCGGTAGGCAGGGCTTGCCTGCATGACCTCGTCGAGGACGAAGGAAACGCCGCCGGCCGTTCCCTTGACGTCGGGAAGGCGGGCGTAGAACAGCTGGCGCGTACCGGTGATCGTCACTTCCTCGGCCATTTCTCTGGTCGGAGCAACCCCTTGGACGACGATCATCAGCTCGTGGCCCGGCTTGTCCTTCAGGGGTTCCATGTCGCCCATGATGCCGTTGCGACCGAAGACATTGTAGTGCAGTTCCCAGCCGTCCGGGCCGAAGCGCTCGCGCACCTGGGTTTTCGCCCACTCGATCACTTCGTCGACATGGGCGATGGTGTAGGGGTCGCGGATGCCGGCCATGCCGACGAAGCGCTCGCCGAGCTTGCCGGAGCCTTCGAGCTTGACCCGGAAATCGGTTGCGGGAACGAATTCCATGCCGGTGACGCGCGTGGTCTTTTCAGACACCTGCTCGTAGACGCAGTTGGTCATGTCGAGCATGCCGCCGGCGACATATTCGAAGAAGGGGTTGGAGCGCTCGTACATGGCGTGGCCGGCGACCGATGCCACGGTGCAACGCTGTTCCGGCGCCATGGCCGTCACCTCGACCCAGTCGTTAGTGATCTCGCCAAGGACTGTTTCCTTGGCTCCATAGGGCTCGGCGCAGAACGAGGCGCATTCGAGAACCTTGCCCAGGTAATAGGATTGTGCCTCGGGGAAGCCGCGGGCAAGGGCTGCGCAGGCAAAGACGGCGCTGTCGGAGGAGCGTCCGCCGATGATGACATCGCAGCCCTGGTCGAGCAGCGCCCGGAACGGATGGACTCCAGCCATGGCGACGACGCGTTCCGTGGCGTCGAGTTCTTCCTCGGTCAGGGCCGGACGGGCGTCGAGCCCCTGGATGGTCGAGCCCGAGCGGATCTTGGCGCGCACCAGCTCCTTGTCGACCTCAGAATAGAACCAGCCGATCCGGAAGGGCGGCAGGTTATGCTTGGCGGCGATCTCGCGGATCATCTCGACATACATGTCGACCCGGCTGTTGGTGCCGGTATCGCCGGCCGAGCCGATGATCATCGGCACGCCGATGCGGCGGGAAGCGAGCAGCATCTCCTCGAGGTCATGCGCCTGCCAGGCCTTCGGGCTGGCGCAGGTGTCGTTGCCGAGCGGTACCGGACCGATGTCGTCGCTGCCGCTGTCGGCCGCGATGAAGTCGGGACCGGCCTCGACGCCGATGTGGAAACTCCTGGGCTTCAGCGGCGCAAAACCCAGATGCCCGTTGGGGCAGATGATCTTCATAGATCGCATGCACTTTCTCCATTGAAGAACGAAATCCGTCTTGTCCTGGTGAAAGCATGCACCGTGCCAATCCGGAATTGGTCTTCAAGGCTTTGTATTTATTGGAGAAGTTTTACAGTTGACGGAGGCTGCCCCAAGCTTGCGCGAAACGCACGCGGCGTGTCGTGCAATGCGCGCCGTCTCAATCGGTGATCAGACCGAGCTTGATCATTTGATGGCGCATGGCGTGGCGGCTGATCTTCAGCGTTGCGGCGGCGCGCTGCAAATTGCCACCAGAGGCAGCCAAGGCGGCCTCGATCAGGTGCTTCTGGTAGTGTGCGGTTGCCCCGTGGAATCCGAGCGACAGATTGTCGGCGCCTGGCTGCGGCAGGGCGGCGGAGGCGACACCCGCTGCCTTCGCCTTCACCGTGCGCAGGATACGGTCCGGCAGGTGGCGCGGCAGGATCACGTCGTCGTCCTCAAGGATGAAGATGCGCTCGATCAGGTTTTCCAGTTCGCGAACATTGCCGGGCCAGGGATATTGCAGAAAGATCTGCTGCACTTCCTCGCTCAGGCCCTTGATGTTGCGCTTGTACTGGGCGTTGAACTTGTCGACGAAATGCTGCGACAGGATGAGGGCGTCGGAGGCGCGTTCACGCAGCGCCGGCAGGTTGATCGCGACCACCTGCAGCCGGTAGTAGAGATCCTCGCGGAAGTGGCCGGAATTGACCTCGCCGAGCAGGATCTTGTTGGTCGCGGCGACGAGCCGGACATCGACCGAGGTCGAGGTGACGGCACCGACCCGGCGGAAGCTCTGGGTGTCGAGGAAGCTCAGGAGCTTGGCCTGCAGCACGAGGTCCATTTCGCGAATCTCGTCGAGAAAGACCGTCCCGTGGTTTGCCATCTCGACGAGGCCGGCCTTCTTGACCTGAGCGCCGGTAAAGGCGCCGCGCTCATGGCCGAACAATTCCGATTCCAGAAGGCTCGACGGGATCGCGGCGCAATTGATGTCGACGAACTCGCTGGCGCAACGCGCCGACTGCTGGTGCAGCATACGCGCGACCAGTCCCTTGCCGGTGCCGGTCTCGCCGTAGATCAGCACGGTGCGGGCGGGGCTCCTGGCGACGCGGGTGATCAGCTTTCGCAGGGCATGGATGCTCGCATGCTCGCCGATCAGATCGCGCTCGTAATTCGCCATGGGCCGCCCTGGTTGAGACATGGCGATTATACGGTCATTTCGAACAACTGCCACTGCCCCGAACAGGGATTGCCTTCGAGAAAATGAAGGCTCGCCCTGTCGCAGCGGTAAATGACGGTCGAAATGGTCTGGGAGTCGTCCCGGCCGGGATGTTGGCAGAGCGGCGCCATGTCTGGCCCGTCTTCGGCGTGGCTCGCCATCAGGCTTGCTGCTGCCGCGACATTCCAGCGTCGGCTCGGCACCATGCGCGACAGGAAGTCGAACCGGATCGACGAGTTCTCATCGATCCGGTCGCCATTCTCGAGAAGGTTGTCGCCCGCCATTTTCGCCGTCACGAAATGATTGGTCCGCCAGGAAGCCACGCCCCTCTCGATGCCGAATGTGTCGGTACCGAACTCTATCGCCGCGGTCGCCCCGCTGCGGTCGGCCATCACCAGATTGCCGCCGCCGGCATGACGGCGCGCCGCGATGAAGGCCACCGCCTCGTCGACCGTGCGGCAGGTCGCCAGGATCCGGGTCATGGCAAAATAGCGCAGCCAGCCGATCCCATGGCGCCTCGTGCCGACATGATTGTCCACCAGAGCGAGGCCTGCCGCGTTGATCCCGCTCGAATAGGCGCCGGGGCTGCCGGCACTGCCGACGCAGATCATGCGGCCCGTCTCGATGTCCGGTCCCTCATGCAGGAAGACGCGCTGAACGCCGAGATGCGTTCCGGAAAAGTCCCGGTTCTTGACCACGAGCGGCCCATCGTCGCCGTCACCCACGGCCCAGGTGCTGCAGCCGTCGGTGTCGATGCGGGCCCCCGTCTTGAGGTCGCGCAGGATGGTGATGTGCTGGTGGACGAAGAGATCGTCTTCCGACAGGCCGAACCCGTCGGCAATGCCGGTGAGTTCCGCCATGGTGTCCGGATCTTCGGCGAGGAGAAAGGCGCGTTGCGCCTCGACGTAGCGCAGCCCGTCCGCGTCGAGAAGGCCGGTCGCGCTGGCCTGGTCGATGCGGCCGAGGACTGCCGAGCGGATCTGCTCGTCGCTCACGCCGGCCTTTATCGCCTGGCCGAGCCCCCGCTCATAGGGGTTGCCGGACAGGAGAACCGGAACGGCCGGCTTGGGATCGAAGGGCAACATCGCACTACCTCAGGATCGAGACATTGTCGTTTATCAGGTGACAGGATGCCGTATGGCCGTCGCCGAGATCATGGCGCGGCGGCGCCTCGATCCGGCATAGGTCGGTCGCCAGCGGACAACGCGTGTGGAACTTGCAGCCGGGCGGCGGCGATTGCGGCGAAGGCAGGTCGCCGGTCAGCCGCACGCGCTGGTGCTTGCCCGGATGGTCGACATCAGGCACTGCCGACATCAGGCTCTGGGTATAAGGGTGGCGGGGATTGGACAGCACCGTCTCCACCGGTCCCATCTCGACGATCTCGCCGAGATACATGACCGCCACCCGGTCGCTCAGGTAGCCGATGACCGAGATGTCGTGCGACACGAACAGGTAGGTCAGGCCCATGTCGCGCTTCAGGCCGGTCAGCAATTCGATGATCTGCGCCTGGATCGACACGTCGAGGGCCGAGACCGGCTCGTCGCAGACGATGAACTGCGGATTGCTGATCAGCGCCCGGGCAATGCCGATGCGTTGCCGCTGGCCGCCGGAGAACTGGTGCGGATAGCGGTCGAGGTGATTGGTCTTCAGCCCGACCTTGTCCATGATCGCCGCCACCTTGTCGCGCATCTCGCGCCGATTGGCGGCGAGCCCGTGCAGCATCAGCGGCAGGCCGATGATGTCGGCGACGGTGCGGCGCGGATTGAGAGAGGCGTAAGGGTCCTGGAAGATGATCTGCATGTGCCGGCGCATCGCCTTCAATGCGTCGGGTTTCAAGGCGGTAACCTCGGTCCCGTCGAAGACCACCCGGCCGGAGGTCGGCTCGTGCAGACGCAGCAGCGCACGTCCGAGCGTCGATTTTCCGCAACCGCTCTCGCCGATCAGGCCGAGCGTTTCGCCGCGCCGGACCTCGAAGGAGACGCCGTTGAGCGCGCGGATGTTGATCGGCGGCTTGCCGGTTGCCCAGGAGATGGGGCCGCGCCGGCCGCCATAGTGCTTGACCAGGTTTTCGACGGTGATCAGCGGCGTGTTCAGAACCTCGTTCATGCCTTGGCCTCCGACAGGCGGATGCAGCGCGCCCGGCGCTGTTCGCCGAGCTCGCGCATGTCTATCCTGTTCATGCAGGCGTCCAGGCGTTCGCTGCAGCGGGAATAGAAACGGCATTGCGGCGGCAGGTCGATCAGGTCCGGTACCTGGCCTTCGATCGGCCTGATCTTCTGGCCGCGCAGGGAAAGCCGCGGGATGGATTGCAGCAGGCCCCGCGTATAGGGATGCTGGGGATTCTGGATCACCGAGGCGGTCGGGCCTTCCTCCACCACCTGGCCGGCATACATGACCATCACCCGGTCGCAATATTCCGAGACCACGCCGAGATCATGGGTGATCAGCACCACGCTCATGCCGAGACGCAGGCGGATATCGGCGATCAGTTCGAGCACCTGGGCCTGGATGGTCACGTCGAGGGCCGTGGTCGGCTCGTCGGCGATCAGCAGCTTCGGCCGGCAGGCAAGCGCAATGGCGATCATGATCCGCTGCCGCATGCCGCCTGAGAATTCGTGCGGGTAGTATTTGAGCCGATCGCCGGCCGAGGCGATGCCGACGAGTTCCAGCATTTCGACTGCCTTGGCGCGGGCGGCCTTGCGCCGCGCCATGCGTCCGTCCGGAAGCGTCTCGTCATGGGCAAAGAGCACTTCAAGGATCTGTTCGCCGACGGTCAGCGCCGGATTGAGGGCAGTCAAGGCATCCTGCATGGTCATGGCGATGTCGCGCCCGCGGATCTTGCGCATATCCTGCGGTGACAGCGCCCGCAGGTCGCGGCCCTCGAAGCGGACCGAGCCGCTGTCGATGCGGCCGGGCGCGCGCACCAGCCCCATGACGGAGGAGAAGGTGACGCTCTTTCCCGAGCCGCTTTCGCCGACGACGCCGAGACATTCGCCCGGATTGACGGCGACATCGACGCCATCGACGGCGAAGACGCGACCGGCACGGGTCTCGAACACGGTCCTGAGGCCCTGGACCTCAAGGAGGGGGGAGGTAGTGGTCGTCATTCGTTGAACCTCGGATCGAAGGCATCGCGCAGGCCCTGGCTCGCCACGTTGATCACCAGCACGAGAAGCAGGATGGCGAGCCCGGGGAAGGTCGAGACCCACCAGGCTTCGAGGATGAAGGCGCGGCCGTCGGCGACCATGGAGCCCCAGGAGGCGGTCGGCGGCTGCACGCCGAGGCCGAGGAAGGAGAGGCTCGCCTCCAGGATGATGACGTCGGCCATGCGGATGGTCGACACCACGATTACCGGCGACAGGATGTTCGGCATGATCTCGCGCAGCATGATGTGGAAGCGCGAGGCGCCGATGGCGCGGGCCGCCTCGACATATTCGAGCTCGCGCACGGCCAGCGTTTCGCCGCGCACCACGCGGCAGGGAATGACCCATTCCTTGTAGGCGAGCGCCAGGATGATGTTGACGAGGCCCGGACCCATCATTGCCATCAGGCCGATGGCGAAGATCAGATAGGGAAAGCCGAGCAGGATGTCGACGAGCCGCGAAATGGCGATGTCGACCCAGCCTCGCAGATAGCCGGCGGCGAGGCCTGCGACGATGCCGATCGTTGTGGCGACCAGGATGACGGCCGTGCCGATGAATATCGAGATACGTGCACCATAGATGATGCGCGACAGGATATCCCGGCCGAGGCCGTCGCAGCCGAGCAGGTAGCTCCATTTCCCGCCCGGCATCCATCCCGGCGGTTGCAGGCGCCGGAAGAGATCGGTCTCGTTCGGATCATGCGGGGCGATCCAGGGCGCGAAGATCGCCATCAGCACGAAGATCAGCACCAGCACGGCGCTGGTGAGCGCCAGACGGTTCTCGGCGAAGGTCTCCAGGTTGCGCTTGAACAGCGATTTGCCCTGATCGGCAGCCATTGCCGGCGCGGCGGCATCGTCGGCGACGGTCATAGTTTCACCCGTGGATTGAGCAGCGTGTAAAGGAGGTCGGCGACGAAGTTCACCAGCACGTAGGTGACGGCGTAGAACAGCACGGCCGCCTGGACGAGCGGGTAGTTGCGCACGAAGATGCTCTCGACCACGAGCCGGCCAAGGCCCGGCCAGCCGAACACGGTCTCGACGATCATGTTGCCGCCGAGCAGCGAACCGGTTTCGAGGGCCGCGACCGAAACGGTCGGGATCAGCGCGTTCTTCAGCGCATGGCGGAAGAGGATGCGACCGCGGCTCAAGCCCTTGGCCTCGGCGAAGGCGACATAGTCCTGTCGCAGCACTTCGAGCATGGAGGTGCGGGTGACGCGGGTCAGGATGGCCGTCATCGGCAGGCCGAGCGTGATCGCCGGCAAGAGGATGTGCGCGAGCGCGTCCCAGAAAGCGTCGAGACGCCCGCGCAGCAAGGTGTCGATCAGGAGGAAATGGGTGATCGGTGCCACTTCGCTGTCAAAACCGATACGGCCGGAGACCGGCAGGAGCCGAAGCTGGACCGCAAAGAGCATCAGAAGCAGGATGCCGAACCAGAAACCGGGGAGCGACACGCCGAGCAGCGAACCGATCGTCGCGAAGCGATCGATGATGGTGTTCTTCTTGATCGCCGCCATCACGCCGAGTGGGATGGAGGTGGCGAGTGCGATGATCAGCGCGACGAGGCTGAGCTCGATCGTTGCCGGCAGGCGCTCGACGATCACGTCGAACACCGGCCGCCGGTGAAAGAGGCTCGTGCCGAAGTCGCCGGTGACGGCGTTTTCGAGGAAGACCACGAAACGTTCGCCGATCGGCTTGTCGAGACCGAGGTCCTGGCGGAGCGTCAGTTCCTCCGCCTCGGTGATCGGCTGGTCGCCGATCATGATTTCGACCGGGTCCCCCGGCGTCAGCGCCATCATCAGGAAGACGATGGTGCTGACGCCCAGGAGAACGGGGACGAGCTGCAGGAGGCGCTCGACCAGTTTACCCAAGTTCATGGCTCGTTCCCGCCGTGTGTCAGTTATTCAAGCAGGCGTCGTGGAGGTTGATGCGGCTGTCGGCGCTCGGCTTCCAGCCCTTCAGGCGCTTGGAGACGCCGTAGATGTCCTTGGGAACCCAGAGATAAATATAGGGCAGCTCGGCATTCACGATCGCTTCGGCCTTCTTATACAGGCTCGCGCGCTTGGCCGGATCGAGCTCGATCGCGCCCTGGTCGAGAAGACCGTCGACCTCCTTGTTGGAATAGCCGGAAGCATTGCCGCGGCCCATCGTGTAGTGCGTGGGCACGAAGATGTCGAACGGATCGAGCGAGCCATTGCCCCACGAGGTGAAGTACATGTCGCCGTCGTTCTTGTCGTTCTTCGGGTCCCACTTGGCGTCGATCTGGGCGCTTTCGCCGACTGCGACCTTGGCGCGGATACCGGACTTGGCGAGAACCGAGGCGATTGCTTCGACCGTGTCCTTGTCGGCGCCCTCGGCATCGATGGTGAGGTCGATCCCGTCGGGGAACCCGGCTTCGGCGAGAAGCGCCTTTGCCTTCTCCGGATCGTATTCGTGGCCCGGCAGGTCCGGTGTCGCGGCAAAGGCGGCCGGGCTGAGGATGCCTTCGATCGATACTGCATTGCCGCCGAGGATCTTGTCGATGATCAGTTGCTTGTCGAGCGCATGAGCGACCGCCTGGCGGACCTTGATATCGTCGAATTTGTCACCCTTCAGGTTAAGGGCGAGGAAGACGCTGCGCGTGCCGTTCACCGTCATGACCTGGGTGTTGGGATTCTGCTCGACCTGGGCGATTGAGAATGGCGGCAGACCGTTAATGATATCGACATCGCCGGCCAAAAGGGCTGCCACGCGCGAGGCTGTCTCCGGGATCACCTTGAAGATGACGCGATCGACGCAGGCCTTGCCGACGGGCGCAATGTCCGGCGAACCGCCGTAGTAATCATCGAAACGCTCCATGATGATGGAATCGCCCTTGCGCCATTCGACCAGTTTGAAGGGGCCTGCACCATTCTCGGCGGTCGCCATGCCGGCAGTGCCGACCTTCTCGACGAAAGCCTTGGAAACGAATTCCTGGAAGGGCAGCATGGCGGGCAGGAGCGGCCAGGGCTCGGTGAGGTTGATGCGGATCGTGTCGCCGCCGACGATCTCGATATCCTTGACCGGACCGAGCAGGCTCTTGCGCGGGCTGGTCTGGCCGTCGCCCATGGCGCCTTCGACCGTCAGCCGGTCGAGGGTGAACTTGACGTCCTCGACGGTCAGTTCCGAGCCGTCATGGAATTTGATGCCCTTGCGGATCTTGAATTCGAAGGCGGTCGGCGACGTTTGCGTCCAGGATTCGGCGATTTCCGGAACGACCTTCATGTCTTGGTCGCGGGTCAGCAGGCCGTCATGCATGTTGCGGATGATGGTCTCGGTTTCGCGGTTGCGATGGTTGGCGGGATCGAGGGTGAGCGCGTCGGCAGTGAAGCCGACCCGGATCTCCGATGCCGACAGTGGTGAGGCCGGAAGCGTGAGGACGACCGCGGTGGCCATCAGAAAGCGTCGAAAGTTCCCCATTCTTATATCTCCTGGTTCGAGAAGAGCCGCGGCATTGTTTTGTTTCCGCTGGTTCGTTCGGCAATTTGCAAACCGCGTGCCATCTCCGTCAAACGCCGTTGGCCTATTGAAATGAAAGGGCTTTTTTGGTCTTTCTTGCTTCATCTTCGCCGTTGGAGGGGTTGTGTGGCCCGAGCCCGCGTGAACTCCACGCGCGATGTGCCAACTTCGCGCATAGTCAGCAAGTTCGGATTACAAGCCTTGCGACGGCCGACCTTGTGCGGAACCGAACCAACAAGACAGACCTCCATGGATCGTATCCCATGGAGCGGTATAGCTTCGGCGCTCGCTATACGTTCCGCACAGCGCCGCGAATGGATCAACTTGCGGCTGGCAGGCCGATGAGCGGATCATCGCTCATCGGGACGATGGTTTCCAGTGTCATGTAGCGGCACCGTTGGACGGCCCATTGGTCGTTCTGCTCCCGCAGCAAGGTACCGATCAGTCTGACGTTGGCATCGCCATAGGGGAGGATGCCCACAGCCTCTGTTCGACGCTTGATCTCAGCGGTGCCACTGCATGCGCAATGCATTGGCCCTGCAGTTCGGCCAGGCCGCAGAAAGAGCCTTCGAAACAGCCGCCTCAGTCTCTTCATGGGCATCGGACACAAAGAGCTTGATGCCGCAGAGACCGCGTCTTGTCAGTCTTCGGAGGAACGCCGCCCAGATCGGCCGGACCTTCAGATCCGTTTCGGGGGCAGTTCGGCCAGCACAGCTTCGAATGCTTCGAGGAACTGGTCGGCATTGTGGCGCGAGAAGACCAGCGGCGGGCGGATCTTCAGAACGTTGCCGCGCGGACCGGATGCGCTGATGAGGACGCGGCGCTCGCGAAGTCCGTTGACGATGCGGGTGGTGAGTGTGGCATCCGCGCTCTTTGTTGTCCGGTCGGCAACGATCTCGACCCCGATGAACAGGCCGGAGCCGCGCACGTCGCCGATTGCCGAATGGTGGCCGGCCAGATCGCTCAGGCCGTCCCTCAGGTAGCGCCCGACATCGAGCGCGTTCTGTTGCAGGCCTTCGATGCGGATCGTATCGAGCACCGCCTTGCCGGCGGCGGCGGCGACCGGATTGCCGCCGAAGGTGTTGAAATAGCGCGCTCTTGGGCCGAAATCGGCAATCACTTGCGGCCGCAGCACGATGCCGGCCATCGGATAGCCGTTGCCCATGGGCTTGCCGATCGTCACCATGTCGGGGGACAGGCCGTGCCGCTCGAACCCCCACATTGCCTCACCCGTGCGGCCGAAGCCCGGCTGGACCTCGTCGGCGACGAAGAGGCCGCCGGCTTCGTGGATGGCATCGACGGCCGATTTGAGGAAACCCTTCGGGCCGGCGAAGATGCCGTCGCTGGAGAAGATCGTATCGACGATCAGCATGGCCGGCTTGATGCCGTGGCGTTTCAGGTCGGCGATGGCGGCACGGACGTCGCGGCCGAATTTCTCCATCATCTCCTCGGGCGAATGGCGGTAGCTGTCCGGGGCGGGGACCGTGCGCACATGGGGGCCAAGCGTCACGGATTCGCCGAGCGAGGGTGAAAACTCGGCAACCGCGCTGGTCAGCCCATGATAGGCGAGATCCGTGGCGATGATGCCGGTGCCGCCGGTGACGAAACGGGCGATGCGCACGGCGAGGTCATTGGCCTCGCTGCCTGTGCAGGTGAACATGGCTTGGCTCAGTTCCGCCGGAAAGGTCCCGGTGAGGGCTTCGGCGTAATCGACGATGCCTTCGTGCAGATAACGCGTATGGGTGTTGAGAATAGCCGTCTGCTGGGTGATCGCCTCGACCACGCGGGGATGGCAATGGCCGAGCGATGCGACATTGTTGTAGGCGTCGAGATAGGCGTTGCCCTGTGCGTCATAGAGGAAGACGCCTTCGCCGCGCACGAGGTGCAGCGGCTTTTCGTAGAACAGACGATAGGCCGGGCCGAGCACCTTTTCCCGCCGCGCAATGAGAGCCCGTTCGCTTTCGCTCAGCCGCTCGAAATCCTCGCGCGAAAACGCATTCAACATCGACATGATCAGCCCTCGGACAGGTTGGGAACGAGCCTCTTCAGCCCGGCCGCATTGAGTTCGGCAGTGTTCTGCAGACCGCGCCAGGCGCTGGCGTGGTTGCGCATGATGTAGGCGCTGTTTTCCGGGAACCGGGCCGAGCGCCATTCGGCGATGATGATCGACATGGCCAGGCGCGCCCGGGTGAGGAGCGGCAGAAGCTCGATTTCGGCCGCTTCGAGCGCACGGGCCGACTGATAGCCTTCCAGGAAGGCACCGATGCGGGCGGCCCAGTTGTCGGTGGCGAGGTGATAGGAGAGCGCGACCGCCAGATCGTTGACGACCGGCGCAAACACCATGTCGCCGAAATCGATGATCCCGACGACGCGGCTCGGCTCTGCCGGGTCCTGGAGGATGTTGTGCGGGTTGAAGTCGTTGTGGATGATCTGCCGGCGCGTCAATCCGCCGATTGCCGGCAGGGACCGTTCGAAATCCTTGAGCACGGCTTCAACCGGCGCCCGGCGTTCCGGAGCGACGTGATCGACGACGGCGGCGAGGTCGAGTGTGTGGGAGATGTCCCACATCAGCTTGCCCTCGGGCGCACGTCCGGCATAGCCCTCAAGACCCTGCCCGAGTTCGGCCAGGGCGCGGCCGACATTGCGGCTCTGCGCTTCCGACGCCGGCGTGCGGTACTGCAGTTCGCCGTCCAGGAAGGTGAGGAGGCGGATGATGCGCGGACCTTCCGGTGTGGAGAGGGTTTCGCTGGGTTTCGCCTCGAGCGTCGGCACGAGCCGGGGAACGGGGACGGCGGGCGCTTCGGCTTCGAGATGCAGAAGCGCGCCGTCCTGGAAAACGAGGGCTGCGGGGTCTTCGGCGGGATTGGCGATCTTCAGGATGAAGCGCGTGCCGTCGTCCCGGGTAAAGAGGAAGGTCTCGTCGCGTTCGCTCGACAGCCGTCTGGCCGTGCCGGAGAGGCCGTAAATGGCCGCGACGGCCTGTTCTGCCGCCGCAAGCTCGGTCGGCTCCCATGTCGCCGACATGGAATCGGTCTTTCGCGCGGCCGATGGATCGTTCATGCTTGCTCCCATTGCGTCACGCTTCCGCCGGCCTGCCGAAAGGCCTCGAAGTCGACGAGTTCTGGCGTCGGATGGCTTGGTCGACGCAGTCGTGCATACTTGAAACACGCCGAAAAAGATGCATCAAGTATCTTGTTGCTTTATTTCTTGCGGATGGGTTCGATGGCCGAGTTTTCGACACTGGAATACGCGAACCTGAACAGCGTCGTTTACGGCGCGCTCTGCGACGCGCTGATGCAGGGGCGGTTCCAGCCCGGCGACCGCCTGAAGATCCGGGACCTCGCCGAACAGTTCGGCACCAGCGTGACCCCGATCCGCGACGCCATCCTGCGGCTCGTCAACGACGAGGCGGTCACCTTCCGCTCGCCGCGGGATATCCGCATCGCGGGCCTAAGCGAGGAGCGTTACCGCGAGATCCGTGCCATCCGCGTGCGGCTCGAGGGGCTGGCGGCAGAGACGGCGGCGCAGGTGGCGACCAGCGCGGATATCCAGGCGCTGGAGCGGATCGTGCGTGACAACGAGGCCGCCATTGCCGAGGGAGACCGGCTGAAGGGCACGCAACTCAACCAGGCTTTCCACTTCATGTTGCCGACAATTGCGGGGCTGCCGGTGCTCACCAGCATCCTGCGTCGGCTGTGGTTGCAGATGGGGCCGCATATCTCCGGCGCCTATCTGGCGGGCGGGCGGGCGATGATCGATCACCATTATCCGGTCATCGAGGCGCTGAAACGTCATGATCCGGCCGCGGCGTCGATGGCGATTGTCGACGATATTCTTCTCGGCGGAAAGCCGATCCTCGAGCGCATCGAGCGAGATGCCGGGCGAGAGGTTCGTCGCGCCTGAAGCCGCAGAAAATGAGAGGCTTGCAATTCGCAGGTCGCCGATTACGATGTATCAAGCATCAAGGGAGTTTCGCATGACCGAAGAACGCCGCTACATGTTGCTGACGGGCGCGAGCCGCGGCATCGGGCATGCCACGGTCAAGCTCTTCCAGGCAAACGGCTGGCGGATCCTGACCGTTTCCCGGCAGCCGTTTTCGGAACAATGCGCCTGGCCGTCGGCGCGCGAGAGCCATATCCAGGCGGATCTCGCCGATCTTTCGCAGATCGACCGACTGGCTGCGACGGTTCGCGAGCGTCTGCCGCACGGCAAGCTGCACGCCCTCGTCAACAATGCCGGTATCTCGCCCAAGGGCCCGGGCAAGAGCCGGCTCGGCGTGATGGGCACCGACGCTGCGGTCTGGACGCAGGTGCTCAACGTCAATCTGGTTTCGACTGCGCTTCTGGCGCGGGCCGTGATGCCGGAACTGGAGGCGGCCAAGGGGTCGATCGTCAACGTCACGTCGATCGCCGGATCGCGCGTGCATCCCTTTGCCGGCGTTGCCTATGCCGCCTCCAAGGCGGGGCTTGCGGCACTGACCCGTGAGATGGCGCACGAATTCGGGCGTCGCGGCGTGCGCGCCAACGCCATTGCGCCGGGTGAGATCGAAACCTCGATCCTGTCTCCGGGAACCGACGAACTGGTGGCTCAGGAAGTGCCGATGGGACGGCTGGGCGAACCGCGCGAAGTCGCGGAAACCATCTATTTCCTCTGCACCGATCACTCCTCCTACATCAATGGAGCGGAGATCCACATCAACGGAGGGCAGCACGTTTGACAATGGTCAAGCGGACGCACGCTGTCCGTTGACGGTGAGGTACTGGAATGCATCTATCGGTCGATGAGCCCAGGGGAAAGGGCGCAGACAGACCGGGATGGCCGCAGCCAAGGTCGAGAAACATCGGCCTGGCGACCGGCGCAAAAGGAGGCCGCAAGCCTCACGCCGGCTCAGTACAACGAAGAAAAGGGGAATGCCATGAAGACTATCCTGAAATCGGGTCTCCTGACGGCAGCCGTCGTCGCTCTGTCGGCGGGCTTCGCTTTGCCGGTTCTCGCGCGCGACCTGACCGTCGTCTCCTGGGGCGGCAACTACCAGGACGCCCAGCGCAACATCTATTTCAAGCCCTTCTCGGAGAAGCTCGGCAAGCCGGTGCTCGACGAAGCCTGGGATGGCGGCATCGGCGTCATCCAGTCGAAGGTCAAGGCCGGCGCGCCCAACTGGGATGTGGTCCAGGTCGAGGCAGAGGAACTGGCGCTCGGCTGTTCCGACGGGCTTTACGAAAAGATCGACTGGGACAAGATGGGCGGCAAGGACAAGTTCCTCGACAGCGCCGTGAATGATTGTGGCGTTGGCGCCATCGTCTGGTCGACGGCGATCGCCTATGACGGCGCCAAGCTTGCCGAAGGGCCGACCTCCTGGGCCGATTTCTGGAACGTCGAGAAGTTCCCGGGCAAGCGCTCGCTGCGCAAGGGACCGAAATACACGCTGGAATTCGCACTTCTTGCCGACGGCGTCTCCAAGGACGAGCTCTATGACGTGCTCAGCACCGAAGAGGGTGTCGATCGCGCCTTCAAGAAGCTCGACGAGCTGAAGCCGAACATCGTGTGGTGGGAATCCGGCGCCCAGCCGCTGCAGTTCCTCGCCTCCGGCGAAGTCGCCATGACCTCGGCCTATAACGGCCGCATCACCGGCATCAACCGTTCGGAAGGCAAGAACTTCAAGGTAGTCTTCCCCGGCTCCATCTATGCCGTCGACAGCTGGGTCGTGCTGAAGGACGCCGAGAACAAGGATGCCGCGCAGGACTTCATCGCCTTCGCCAGCCTGCCGGAAAACCAGGCCAAACTGCCGGAATTCGTGGCTTACGGCCTGCCGAACAAGGAAGCGGCGGAAAAGGTGCCGGCCGAGTTCGCCAAGGACCTGCCCACCGATCCGGCCAACCTGACGGATGCCATTCCGCTCAATGTCGACTTCTGGATCGACAATGCCGAAACGCTGACCGAGCGCTTCAACGCCTGGCTGGCCAAGTAAGAACGTCCAGGCAAGGGCGCCCGGCTCGGGCGCCCTTCCGGCACGGTCCGGCGTGTTCGAACAGGGTGCGCCCGGCCTCTCGCAATGGAGTCTTCCGTGGCCGAATTCATTCGATTTGACCGCATTACCAAGTTCTATGGCCCGCTCTGCGTGGTCCAGGATCTCGAGCTTTCCATCGACAAGGGCGAATTTGTCAGCCTGCTCGGGCCCTCCGGTTCGGGCAAGACGACGCTGCTGATGATGCTCGCAGGCTTCGAGCAGCCGACATCGGGCAAGATCCTGCTCGACGGTGCGGCCATCAACGCGGTCCCGACCCACAAGCGCGATATGGGCGTTGTCTTCCAGAGCTATGCGCTGTTCCCGCACATGTCGGTCGGCGACAACATCGCCTTTCCGTTGCAGATGCGCGGTGTCGGCAAGGCCGAGATCGGTGAGCGTGTCAAACGGGCGCTCGACATGGTGCAACTGTCGGCCCTGTCCGACCGGCGTCCCATCCAGCTCTCCGGCGGCCAGCAGCAGCGGGTGGCGCTGGCCCGCGCTCTCGTCTTCGAACCGCGCGTCGTGCTGATGGACGAGCCGCTCGGGGCGCTCGACAAGCAGTTGCGCGAACAGATGCAGCTCGACATTCGCGACCTGCATCGAAGGCTCGGCCTGACCATCGTCTTCGTGACCCATGACCAGTCCGAAGCGCTGACCATGTCGGACCGGGTGGCGGTGTTCAACAAGGGCAAGATCGAGCAGATCGGCACGCCACGCGCGGTTTATGACGAGCCAGCGACGCGCTTCGTCGCCGAGTTCATCGGCGAGACCAACCTGTTCGAAGCGCAGGTCAAGAGCGTCAACGGCAAGGAAGCGGTCGTACGTCTTGCGTCTGGCGCCGAGATCGTCTCGGCGGTTTCCGGCAGCGTCACCCCCGGCCAGAACGTGCTTCTGTCGATCCGTCCCGAGCGCATCGAGCTCTCCGAGGTGCCGGGTGCGGCGGGCAATGTGTTGGAAACGCAGGTCACCGATTCCGTCTATCAGGGCGATCATCTGCGGGTGCAGTTGCATAACACGATCCATCCGCTGATTGCCAAACTCGGTCGCCGGTCGCGGGAATTCGAACCCGGGACGACGGTGTTCGCGACCTTCTCGGCCGGTGATTGCCGGGTCATTGTGCCATGAGTGCCGCCTCCTCCCGCACCGGACGCTCGCTTCTGCTGCTCGCGCCGCTGATGCTGTT
>DAIMJJ010000013.1:17684-27103 GCA_036722275.1 Rhizobium sp.
GTGATCCTTGTGCGGACCTTCTGGATCGCCGCCCTCGTCACGTTCGCCTGCGCCTGCATCGGCTATCCTTACGCCATCATCGCCGCTTCCCTTTCCGGCTGGAAGCGCGACCTGATGCTCGCGGCCGTGCTTCTGCCGCTGTGGACCTCGCTTCTCGTGCGCACCGCCGCCTGGTTCATCCTGTTGCAGGAAAAGGGCCTGATCAACGACCTGCTCATCACGCTTGGCATCATCGACGCGCCGCTGGCGCTGATCTTCAACCGCACCGGCGTCATCATCGCCATGACGCATGTGCTCCTGCCCTTCATGGTTCTGCCGATCTATTCCGTGCTGATCACCATTCCGAAGAACCTGATGCCGGCGGCTGCCTCGCTCGGCGCCAATCCGGTTCGGGCCTTCCTGCGCGTGCTTCTGCCGCTCAGCCTGCGCGGGGTGGCCTCCGGCGGTCTCCTCGTCTTCATCTCGGCGATCGGCTACTACATCACGCCGGCGCTGATCGGCGGGCCGGGCGACCAGATGATCTCATCGATCATCGCCTTCTATGCAACGGGGTCCGCCAACTGGGGCATGGCCGGCGCACTCGGTGTCGTTCTGCTCGTGGCGACGCTTGTGCTCTACAGCGTCTATGCGCGGCTTTCGCGCGACGAACCGGGGAGGCGCTGACCATGCCGATGAAGATCGCCAAGGCGGCCTTTGCCACGTTTGCCATCCTCTTTCTCGTGGCACCGCTCATCGCCATCCTGCCGCTTGCCTTCACCTCCAGCGTCATTCTCACCTATCCGATCCCGTCCTGGTCGCTGCGCTGGTTCGAGGAACTGTTCTTCGCCGATGCCTGGCGGCGGGCGATCGTCAATAGCCTGATCATCGGCACGGGAACGACGCTTCTTGCGACGGTGCTCGGCACGGCCGCCTCGCTTGGCCTGCGCAACCGGCTGGTTCTTTTCCGCGGCTCGATCCGAACGCTGTTTCTGCTGCCCATGGTCGTGCCGGCCGTCGTGCTCGGCGTCGGCATGCAGGTGCTGCTCTCGGGCTTCGGGCTGACCAACAGCTATCTCGGCGTCATCATCGCCCATACCGTCGTCGCCGTGCCCTTCGTGATCGTCAGCGTCACCGGGGCGCTGGCGGGGATCGACGAGCGGGTGGAACTGGCCGCGCAGAGCCTTGGCGCTTCGCCGCCGACGGTGTTTCGCCGTGTTACCCTGCCGCTTGCCATGCCCGGCGTGCTGTCCGGGGCGGTGCTTGCCTTTGCGACCTCGCTCGACGAGGTGGTGCTGACGCTCTTCGTTGCCGGTCCGAACCAGCGCACGCTGGCGCGGCAGATGTTCTCCTCGATCCGGGAAAATATCAGCCCGGCCATTGCCGCCGCGGCTTTCCTCTTCATCGCCACGACGGTGGTGATCGGGCTGATCCTGGTGATGTCGCGTTCCATGCTCGCCAGGCGGCGCTGACGGCAACCATCTCTTGCGCGTGTCGCTCCAGTCTCGCTAAGATGCCTGTCCGGCGGCTTCTTGCCACCCGCGAGACGTTGCGTCTCGGGAACATTCGGTGTGCCGACCTTGTTTGAGGCCAAAGGGTCTCACGCGCCCCGGCGCGCAACAGGGAGCATTCGAATGATCGATTATCTGTGGCTTTTCGCCGTGGTTGCCGGTCCTCTGATCCTCGGCGGCGTCCTCGTCTACGCGCTGCTGCGCCAGAGGCATCTGACCGGTCTGGAAGAGCGCGCGCAGACGGAGGCGACGCGCGAGATGTTCGACAAGGACAGGCGATAGGCGTCTTCCGACGCCGGCCAAGGGCTGGCGTCGGAGGCAGCGGTGAAGCTGGCCAGTGTCGATCGTCGATCAGGCCTGGGCGTTCTTCAATCTGAGTGTCATCCAGGCGGTGACCGTCTCCCAGGCGGCGGTCATGTAGGAATTGGCCTCATAGAGCGCGGTGTCCGGGTCGGATTGCAGCGCGACCATGCGCATGCTGAAGTCTTCGAAGACCTCGAGGCTGCGCAAGGCGGCTGCCGCCTCCGTCGGGTGCCGATCGCCGGTTTCGCCAAGCTCCTGCCGGACGCGCCGTGTAAAGACGTCAAGGCCGCGGCCCTGTTCGCGCCACAGGCGGCGGGTGAGGAAATCCAGCGCCTGCATGCCGGTCGTGCCCTCGTAGATGGTCATGATGCGCGAATCGCGCAGGTACTGTTCGAGCGGCCAGTCCTTCGTGTAGCCGACGCCACCGAGCACCTGGATTGCGGCATTGGCGACGTCGAAGCCGGCGCCGGCGCCAAAATTCTTGATCAGCGGCAGCATCCAGCCGGCAAAGTCCGACAGTTCTTGCCTCAGGGCCGGATCGGGTTCGAGGCGAGCAAGATCCATGACGGTTGCAAGCTCTAGCACCGCCGCGCGAAGCACCTCCGTGCGCGCCCTGATCGCATGCAGCTGACGGCGCACGTCGGGATGTTCGGCGATCGGCACCGGCGGTCGGTCCGGGGCGCCGCCCTGGCGCCGTTCGGCGGCATAGGCCTCGGCGATGTCGGCCGAGGCCGATGCGATGCCGAGCCCCTGGCAGGCGGTGGAAAGTCGCATGAGCTCGATCATGGTGAAGAGTTCGGGCAGGCCCCGGCCAAGTTCGCCGAGCAATATGCCGCGCGCGCCCTCGAAGCGCAGGGCGCAGGTGGGCGATCCGTGCAGCCCCATTTTCTCCTCGATCCGCTCGAGCGTGATGCCGTTCGGCCGGCCGTCGATGATATTGGGCACGAGGAACAGGCTGAGGCCGCGCGTGCCCGGGGCGTCGCTGGTGCGGGCCAGCATGCAATGGCCGATGCGATCCGTCATGTCATGGTCGCCGAACGAGATCCAGATTTTCTGGCCGCTGATCCGCCATTCGCCGTCGCTCTGTTCGGCGCGGCTGCGCAGGCGTCCGACATCGGATCCCGCCTCCGGCTCGGAAATGCAGATGGTGGCGGCCCATTCGCCCGAGACCAGCCGGGGCAGCCATTCGTCCGCCACCGCGGCGTCGGCGGATTTGGCAAGCAGATGGGCTGCCGCGCGGCCCGATCCGGCGGCCATCATCAAGGCGACGCAACCGCGCTCGAACAGCGGTGCGCAGGCGGCATGCAGGGTGAGCGGCAGACCCTGGCCACCGAAACCCTCGGGCACATCCATGCCAAGCCAGCCGGCCTCGCCATAGCGGCGATAGGCCTCGGCAAAGCCGGCGGGGGGGCGGACCCGGCCATCGACCACGGTGCAGCCTTCTCGATCAGCCGGTGTGTTGAGCGGTTGAAGCACCCGTTCGGCAAAATCTGCTGCCTCCTCCAGAATGGCGCCGGTCGTCGCGTCGTCGCAATCCGGGTGCAGCTGCTGGAGCCGCCGCCAGCCGGGCGTGATTTGCAGCAGGTGTGCGGTTCGTTCCGCCTGTCGTGCAAAAACAGACATGGCATTCACTTCGGCTGCATGCGGATCGCGCCGTCAAGGCGGATGACCTCGGCGTTGAGATACTGGTTCTCGATGCAGAAACGCACGGCATCGGCATATTCGGAAGGCTCGCCGAGGCGCGAGGGGTAGGGGATGGCGGCCGCGAGGCTCTGCTGCACTTCGGGTGGCAGCGACTGCAGCAAGGGCGTCGCGAAGATACCGGGCGCGATGGTGTTGACCCGGATGCCGAAGCGGGCAAGCTCGCGGGCCGCCGGCAGCGCCATGGAGATGATCGCGCCCTTCGACGCCGCATACGCCGCCTGGCCGATCTGCCCGTCGGTGGCCGCTACCGAAGCCGTGTTGATGATCGCGCCGCGTGCCTTGTCGTCGCACTCGGCCAGCTGCGACATATGCGCGGCTGCCAGTCGCAGCATGTTGAACGAGCCGATGAGGTTGACGCGGATGACGCGCTCGAAATCGCTAAGCGGCATCGGGCCTTCGCGGCCGATCACGCGGGCGGCCGGACCGATGCCGGCGCAGTTGACGAGGATGCGGAGCCCTTCATCGGCCTCGCCGGCGGTTTTGACGGCCCTTTCGGCATCCGCTTCGCTCGCCACATCGCCGGTGATTGCCACGCCGCCGATCTCGTCGGCAACCCGTGCGGCGGCGGCGGCGTTGAGATCCATCACGTGCACGATGGCGCCGCGGCTCGCGAGCATGCGGGCCGTTGCCTCGCCCAGCCCCGATCCGGCGCCCGTCACCAGTGCACTGCTGCCCTCGATCCTCATAGTGCCTTCTCCTCTTCAAAACGAATGACGTCATCGCCGCCGTCATAAAGGGCGGCCACCAGATCGGCCCGATGCGACAGCATGGCGCGCTGGTTGATCGAGCCCTTGTCGGTAATCTCGCCGCGCTCGAAGCGCGGCGGCTCCTTCAGCGCTATAATCCGCATGACCCGGGTGGCCGAGCCGGATGCCGCGCGGGCATGGGCCTGGAGCTTTTCCGCAAGCGCCGCGCGGACTTCCGGACGCGCCAGGATTTCCGTGTCGTTCAGGTCCTCGCCGCCCAGAACCAGCTTTCGCAGGGCGGGATAGAAGGGCACGACCAGCGCCCCGAGCTCCTCGCGATCGGCGCCGGTAATGACGGCGTCGCGGATCAGTCCGCCGAACTGGTCGACGAGCTGGGCGCGCAGCTTGCCGACGGCGACCCAGGTGCCGGTCTGCAGCTTGAAGTTCTCGGCCGTGCGGCCATCAAAGAAGAAGCCACGTCGTGGGTCGCGGTCGACGGCGAACTTCACCGCATCGCCGATCATGTAGAAACCCTCGTCGTCGAAGGCCGCGGCCGTCAGCTGCGGATTGCGCCAGTAACCGGGCGTGACGTTCGGGCCCTTCAGCCGCAGCTCGTACTTCTCCTCGATCGGCACCAGCTTGAGGGTGATCCCCTGCGACGGAATGCCGATATTGCCGGGCTTGTCCTGCGGATCGGTGCAGTAGAGCGAAAAGGGGGCGGTCTCGGTGGAGCCGAGGCCGGTGCCGATATGCACGGCTTCGCCGCTCGCCTGCTGCGACAGCTCTTCCAATGCGTCCCAGGTGTGCTGCGCCATGCCGGCGCCGGCATACATCAGCATCTTCAAGTCGCGGAAGAAGGTCTTCTTTAGGACCTCGTCTTCGCGCATGGCGTGGACGAGCATTTCGTAGCCGGCGGGCACGTTGAAATACCAGGTCGGCGAGATCTCGCGCAGATTGGCGATGGTGTCCCGCATGCCGGTCGGCGTCGGGCGTCCCTTGTCAATGTAGAAGGTGCCGCCATGGTAGATGACCATGTTGAACACCTTGTTACCGCTGGCCGTGTGGTTCCACGGCGCCCAGTCGACGACGATCGGCGGATCGTCGCGCAGGAAGGCGTAGCAGTCGGCGATCATTTCCTGGTTCGAGCACAGCATGCGCTGGGTCTGGATGACCGCCTTGGGCGAGCCGGTGGTGCCGGAGGTGAACAGGAACTTGGCCACCGTGTCGGGGCCGACAGCCGCATGGGCGGCATCGACCGCGGGGCCTGGCTCGACGGCGAAGAAGTCGGACAGCCGATGAACCGGTCGGCCGGAGGGCGGGTTGCGCAGGCAGACGACCGGGATCTCGGGCGAGAAGGCTTCGGAAATCGCGGCGTCAAAGGGCGCCACGTCGTCCGCAAAGATGAGTCCGGGCGTGATCTGGCCGACGATGTCCTTCAGCTTCTCGAAATCGTTGGAGACCGTGGCATAGGCCGGCGCGATCGCCGCCGACGGAATGCCGACATGCTGTGCGGCAAGGGCGACCAGGGCATGGGCGATCGAGTTTTCCGACAGGATGATCAGTGGTCGTTCCACCGACAGGCCGAGGTCGAGAAAGACCTGGGCGATCGAGCGGATGCGGGCCATGGCTTCGCCATAAGCGAGCTTGCGCCAGGCGCCTTGCTCGTCACGCTCGGCCATCCAGATTCGCCCCGGATCGACCGTCGCCCAATGGGCGAAGCGCTCGGTGATTTTCTCCGGATAAGGACCGAGCGGATCCTTGCGCCAGATCAGAATGGAACCGTCGGAACGTTCCTGCCACTCAAGCTGAGGTGACCAAAGCTTGATGTGGCGCGTGGGCCAGTTCGTCATGACTCTCCTCCCAGAATGTCAGTAACGAGATCAATATGCCGCCCCTCCCGGGCGTCTGAATTTTGTTTACAAGGAAACAATCCTCCTGTAAACAATCCATAAGAAAACAAAATCAAAACACGGATGAATGAAGGAGCCCTCGGTCATGGGTGTAGACGTGGCAACGCATTTCGTAACCTATGAGACGGTGGGCGACATCGCGCATATCGGGCTTCACCGGCCCGAGAAACGCAATGCGATCAGCGACCGCTTCGTCGAAGCCATTGCGGATGCCGTTGCCCGAGCGGAAGGGGAGGCCAAGGCCGCCGTTCTCTATGGGCATGGCGATCATTTCTGCGCCGGTCTCGATCTCGCCGAGCACGTCAAGAAGACGGCGATCGAAGGCGTGCGCGGATCGCGCCGCTGGCATGCCGTCTTCGCCGGCATTGAGCACGGTACCATCCCGTGGTTCTCGGCGCTGCACGGTGCGGTCGTCGGCGGTGGTCTGGAGCTGGCCGCCTCCACGCATGTCCGGGTGGCCGACGAGACTGCGTTCTTCGCCCTGCCGGAAGGCCAGCGGGGCATCTTTGTCGGCGGCGGCGGCTCGGTTCGCGTCGCCCGTCTCGCGGGCGTCGCTCGCATGACCGACATGATGCTGACCGGACGGGTCGCATCGGCGGTCGAGGCCGAGCGCTGGAATCTGGTGCAATATGTCGTGCCGGCGGGTGAGGCGCGCAAGAAGGCGCATGAGCTGGCTCTCATTGCCGCCTCCAATGCCAGCCTGTCCAACTACGCGGTGATCAATGCGCTGCCGCGCATCCAGGACATGGCCAAGGAGGATGGCCTGTTCGTCGAATCCTTCATCTCGTCCTTTACCGCCACCAGCCCCGAGGCGGAGGCGCGCTTGCAGGCCTTCCTCGACAAACGCGCGGCGCGCCTCAAGGCGCCCGGCGCGAATTGAGGGCGGCGCCATGGATCTCTCCATTCGCTGCGTCGATCATGTGAAGGTGGGTGGGCTGTCCGGTTCACTCGGCTTCCTGCTGCGACTGGCCCAGCTGCGCGCCTTCGAGGACTTCTTTTCCGACCGTGGCCCCCGTGGCCTGAAGCCCGGCGAATTCTCGGTGCTGTGGGTAATCGCCTGCAATCCCGGCATCCGCCAGAGCGCACTCGGCCACCGGCTGATGATCAAGCGGGCGCATATGACCAAGCTCGTGCGGGTGCTGGAGGAGCAGGGGTTCGTAAGCCGGCAAATTCCCGATTCCGATCGCCGCGCCGTCGAGCTCACCCTGACACAGGCGGGGCAGAGCGCAGTGGAGACCGCGGCTGCGGCCTTCTTTGCCTATGAGGAGACCACCGGCGCGCCGCTCAGCAAGCGCGAACAGGCGCAGCTGATTGCGCTTCTTCAGAAATATGTCGGCCTGGAGGAGGAGCAGGCATGCCGATGAATGTTGATGACCTGATTGCGATCGACTTCCACACCCATGCGGAGGAGCCGTGCTGCGGGCCGCGCGACGACGGCTATGACGAATTCCAGGCCGGCATGGCGAACTATTTCAAGAATCCGGCCGGCGCCAAGGGCATGCTGCCGACCATGCAGGAGACGGCGACCTATTACCGGGAGCGCAAGATCGCCTGCGTGATCTTCCCGGTCGATGCCGAGCGCGAAACCGGTTTCCGGCGCTACGAGAACGAGGAGGTGGCGCGGATCGCTGCGGAGAACACCGACATCATGATCCCCTTCGCCTCGATCGATCCGGCCAAGGGCCGGCTCGGCGCCCGCGAGGCCCGGCGGCTGGTGCGCGAATTCGGGGTCAAGGGCTTCAAGTTCCATCCGACCATGCAGGGTTTCTACCCCTATGACCGCAGCGCCTATCCGCTTTACGAGGCGATCGCCGAGGAGGGTGCGATCACG
Organism: Rhizobium sp.; assembly: GCA_036722275.1. Classification (GTDB taxonomy): domain Bacteria; phylum Pseudomonadota; class Alphaproteobacteria; order Rhizobiales; family Rhizobiaceae; genus Allorhizobium. Next base: position 25,606 of record DAIMJJ010000013.1, read on the forward strand.
CTGTTTCATACCGGGCAGACTGGTGTCGGCGCCGGCATGCGCGGCGGCATGGGCATGCGGCTGAAATATTCCAACCCCATTCATCTCGACGACGTCGCCGCCGATTTTCCCGACATGCCAATCATTCTGGCGCATCCGTCCTTCCCCTGGCAGGAGGAAGCGCTGTCGGTGGCGACCCACAAACCCAATGTCTACATCGACATGTCCGGCTGGTCGCCGAAATATTTCCCGCCGATCCTGATGCGCTATGCCAACACGCTGCTCAAGCACAAGATGCTGTTCGGCTCCGACTGGCCGGCCATCACCCCGGACCGCTGGCTCAAGGATTTCGAGACGATCGACATCCGCGACGAGGTGCGTCCGCTCATCCTCAAGGAAAACGCCCGGAGACTGCTCAAACTCTAAGACTTTATCGCCCGTAACGTGTTCTGAACTGGGAGGAAATGAACATGAAACGTCTAGTCTGCATGATGATGGGGCTGGCTGCGCTTGCAGCCACCACCGCCGATGCCCGCGAATTGCGGGTCGCACCGGGCGCTCCGCCCGCCCACCCGTCCAACAGCCACCTCTATGGCAAGCTCGTCGAATACCTGCCGGAAGTCTCCGGCGGAAAGCTGACGGCTCAGATGCTGGGTCCCGAAGTCGTCGGGCTCGGCCAGATGAAGGATGCGCTGCAAAGCCAGCTCGTCGAGGTCGGCAACCTGCTGCCGCTCTATTTCCCGGCCGACCTGCCGAACATGTCGCTGGCCGGTGAACTGGCGCTTTCCGGGCGCGAGCCGCATGCCATGGCGGCGGCCATGACCGAATACATGGTCACCTGCGACAGCTGCCAGGACGAGCTGAAGAAGTTCGGTGTCGTCTATCTCGGGTCGGGTTCGTCCGACGTCTATGCATTGCTGACCACCAAGCCGGTGAAGACCGCGGCCGACATCAAGGGCTTGAGGCTGCGCAGTGGCGGTGCGCCGTTCTCGCGCTGGGCCGAGAATTTCGGCGCAGTGCCGGCCAATATCGGCGTCGGCGACACGTTCGAATCCATGTCGCAGGGCGTGATCGACGGCTCGATGGCCTCGATCGGCGACCTTCTGTCCTTCCGGCTTGTCGAGCTGGTGAAGAACATCACCTTCATCCCGCTCGGCACCTATCATGCGACCTCGGACTTCACGGTCGCCAATTCCGCCTGGGAAAGCCTGTCGGCAGAGGAACGCAAGCAGCTGGCGACGGCCGCCAACCGGGCCAATGTCGTCTTCACCCAGCGCTGGGGCTATGACATGGCCTCGATCGCCAAGGATGCAGCACAGAAGGCCGGCATCCAGTTCATCGAGCCGGATGCAGAGTTCCTCAAGGCCTCGGAAGCCTTTGCGGAAGCCGACAAGGCGACCGCCGCCAAGGTCTCGCAGGAACGCTTCGGCTTTGCCGATGCCGAAGCCCGCGTTGCCCGCTTCGCCGAACTGGTCGCGAAATGGAACGGCATCGTCAAGGAAGCAAACGGCGACACCGA
>DAIMJJ010000013.1:27203-37963 GCA_036722275.1 Rhizobium sp.
GCGATGATCTCCGTCTCGTTCGGCGGCATCGCCTTCCTGCTCGGCTTCAAGCCGGCGCTCGGCATGATCACCTCGACGCCCTACAGCTTCGTTGCCAGCTGGACGATGAGCGCGGTGCCGATGTTCCTGCTCATGGGCTTCATCTCCTTCCATGCCGGCCTGACCACCAATCTCTTCGATGCGGCCAAGGCGATCCTCGGACGCGTGCCCGGGGGGCTCGCGATCTCCTCGATCTTCGCCTGCACCGGCTTTGCCGCCGTCAGCGGCTCGTCAATCGCCTGCGCTGCCGCCATGGGGCGCATTGCCATCCCGGAAATGGTCAATGCCGGCTACCGACCAAGCTTTGCAGCCGGCGCGCTCGCGGCTGGCGGGACCATCGGCGCGCTGATCCCGCCGTCGATCCTGATGATCGTCTACGGCGTCTTTGCCGAGACCTCGATCACGCAGATCTTCGTCGGCGGCATTGGCGTCGGGCTTCTGACGGCGCTCTCCTACTGTATCGTGGTGCTTGCGATCTGCTGGCTGCGGCCGGACATCGTGCCGCGTACCTTGACTGCGGTGACGACCGAGGGAGGACGACGTGCGGCGATCCTGCGGATCTGGCCGCTGGCGATCCTGGTTGTTCTCGTGTTCGGCGGGCTGTTCTCCGGCTATTTCACCGCAACGGAGGCCGGCGCCGTCGGGGCGGGCGGTGCCTTCGTGATGTCGGCCATCACCGGAAGGCTCAGCATGCAGGTGGTCCGCGTGTCGCTGCTCGAGACACTGACCACCTGCGCCTCGCTGTTTATCATCGGCATCGGCGCCTCGATGTTTACCCGCTTCCTCGGCGTCACCGGACTGTCGTCCTTCATCGGCACCTTCGTCGCCGGCGCCGACCTCGGCTATGTCGAGCTGATGACCATCATCGTGGTGATCTATCTCATCCTCGGCATGTTCATGGAGCCGTTCGGTGCGCTGCTGGTCACCCTGCCGGTGCTGCTTCCGGTCCTGAAGAGCGAAGGCATCAGCCTCGTCTGGTTCGGCGTGCTTGTGGTCAAGCTCTTGGAGATCGGCATGATCACACCGCCCGTCGGCCTCAACGTCTTCGTCATCAAGAACGTGGCGTCCCGCTATGTCACGGTGGTGCAGGTGTTCAAGGGGGTGACGCCCTTCATGCTGGCCGACCTTGCGGTGGTGATCCTGACGATCGCCTTTCCGGCCCTGGTTCTCAGCCTGCCGCAATTGTTCTTCTGAGCGGAGAAGGCGGATCGAACAACAAAAGGCGGGCCTGAAACCCGCCTTGTCTGTCCGCGCTCGTCCCGGTGTTTGCTGTTGAACGGCGACCCGACGACCCAAGGTCCGGGTCGGACGACGGGCTTCTCAGTGGCTCTTGCGCATCAGCCGATCGGATCGCGCGGTTCGTTCCCGGCCCAGCCACCCGGCCGCCGCCACAATGCCGCCCAGGGGGAACAGGTGCAGTTGCGCAATCAGGCTCTGCGGATTGCGAGCCTTGTGCTCGGCAAGGCCGGCCAGGACCTCGTTCGGTTCATAGGGCGCAAGCAGACGCGTGACATCGAGGGCACGCTTCTGCAGCACCTTCAGCGACGGGCCGACGCCGCAGGACAGGGCAAATTGCAGCAGCGTCTTCAGCTTGGCGGGGCCGGCGATCCCGACATGGATCGGTAGCGTCACGCCGGCGCGCTGGATGCGCTCGGCCCAGTCGGTCACGGCCTTCGCGTCGAAGGCAAATTGCGTAACGATCGCCATCGCCGCATCGGTGCGGGAGGCAAAATCCTGTTTCCAGGCCAGTGCCTGGTCCACCTCACGGGTCGAGCCGTCGCGGTCGATGTCGCGATTGCCTTCCGGATGGCCAGCAATGTGCAGGCGCTTGAAGCCGTGGCGGTCGAACAGGCCCGTTTCCATCATCTGCATGGAGCTGTCGAGAGCGCCGACGGGCCTTGGCTCGCCGCCGCCGAGAAGCAGGGCCTCGGTCACATCCGCCTCGTTGCGGTAGCGCTTAATCCAGTCCTCGAGCATGGCCGTGTCGGCAATGCTGCGGGCCGGGAAATGCGGCATGACGGCAAAGCCCTCGGTGCGCAGGCGCCGTGCGGTCGCGACCATCTCGTCAATCGGGGTGCCGGCGATATGGGCAATGTAGATCCGCGTGCCGGCCGGCAACAGCGCTCTGAAATCGTCGATCTTCGCTGCGGTGCGTGGCATGACCTCGATCGAGCAGCAGTCGAGAAGGTCTTCTCCTTCCGTCGAAGCCGCGGGGCGGTTTGCACCGCTCATGGAATTGAACAAGACACTTCCTCCTCCGCTTGAAGCTTCTGAAATGTATACATAGTGGCCGGGATCTGCAATGAAAACTCCGTCTAAAAGGCCTTTAATTGCCAATTTCGGTCATTTTATCGTTGATCGATGTATTCTGGCGAGTCATAAAGAATACATTGTGCGGATGGTGGATGCAGATCCCCGGCGGCGGTGGACGCTTGACCATCCCGCTTGCAAGGCGGTGGGGAATGGGCATCGGTGCCGGCCGTGGCGTTCGGGAGAGAGGAAGCATGACAGACTACGTTCTGACGCTCCGCTGCAGCAATCGCAGCGGCATTGTGGCTGCGGTGGCGACCCGCATCGCCGCCCATGGCGGCGACATCTTCGAGGCGCAGCAGTTTGACGATCCGGAAACCGGCATGTTCTTCATGCGGGTCGCCTTCGCGATGGATGGCTCTGTGCAGGCGTTCCGTGCGGCGCTCGGCGAAGACGAAAGGACCTTCGGGCTGGATGTGAGGCTGCGCCCGGCTGGCCTCCGGCGCAAGGTCCTGCTTCTCGTCTCCCGCTTCGACCACTGCCTCGGCGACCTGCTCTACCGGTGCCGGATCGGAGAACTCCACATGGAGCCGGTCGGCATCGTCGGCAATCACCCGCGCGACGCGCTGAATCTGACGCTGATGGAGGGCATTCCCTACCATTACCTGCCGGTGACGCCGCAGACGAAGGCCGCGCAGGAGGCGCGGGTGAAGGCTATCTTCGAGGAGACTGGCGCCGAACTGGCCGTGCTGGCGCGCTACATGCAGGTGCTCTCGGATGACATGTCGGCCTATCTCGCCGGCCGCTGCATCAACATCCACCACAGCTTCCTGCCCGGCTTCAAGGGTGCCAAGCCGTATCACCAGGCCCATGCGCGCGGGGTGAAGATGATCGGCGCCACGGCGCACTACGTGACCGCCGATCTCGATGAAGGGCCGATCATCTGCCAGGACACGGAAGCCGCCAGCCACGCCGACACCGCCGAAGACATGGTGCGCAAGGGGCGCGACATCGAGCGGCGGGTACTGGCCCGGGCCGTGTCATGGCATCTCGAGGACCGCGTGTTGATCAACAAGGGCAAGACGGTGGTGTTCGCCCGTTAGCGGCGGACAAGATGAGCGCTCGCCCTGCAAGTCTTCGTTTGCCGGGCGAGGCGTCAGCGGACGTGGACCAATCTCAGCGGCGTGCCGTCATCGGCTCGCCGATGCGATGCGCCTGGAACGTGTCGGGAAGCGGTGTGAGCTCGATCGTGGCGACGATTCCGGCCCGGTTGAACGGGTCGCCTTGGGCAAAAGCGCGGGCCTTTTCCGGACTGTCGGCCTGCAGGATGCCGAAATTCCCGATCGAGGCACCGTCCGCACCGAGCAAGGCCGAGCCGATCAGGACGAGGGCGCGGCCCTCGCCGCCGGACTGGACCCAGGCGCGGTGGGCGGCGCGATGGACCTCCCGCGCCGCGTCCATGTCCTCGTGATGCAGACAGCGCATGAGGAAGAACATGGGCTCAGGCCGCATTTTCCAGCACGACCATGCCGGCACCGGTCATCGAGGCCGGCGCATGGTAGTGCTTGTGGAGCAGTTTGACCGAGGGGTTCATGGCGGCGCGCATGACCAGCCACATGATGAGCTCAGCGCCCTCCGAGCCGAAGCGCTCGACATAGTCTTCTCGGCTCATCGTTCGATAGGGTTCGGGATCGGCGGCGATGCCGTCGAGCCAGGCACGGTCGGCGGCTTGGTTGATGAATCCGGCGCGCGCACCCTGTAGTTGATGCGACAGGCCGCCCGTTCCCATGATCACCACGCGCTCGTCGCCGGGCCAGCTCTCGATCGCCTCGCGCAGGACGCGGCCCATCTCCCAGCAGCGTTGCGGTGTCGGGATCGGATACTGGATCGTGTTCACCCAGATCGGCAGGATCTTGACCGGCCAGCGCTCGGGGCGACCGAAGAACAGTTCCATCGGCACCTGCAGGCCGTGATCGACCTCAATCTCGCGGCAGACCAGTGGATCGAAGTGGCGCGCCACAAGCGTGTCGACGAAATGCCAGGAGAAGTCGACGGCACCCTCGAAGGGCGGGATGGATCGCGGTCCCCAGCCTTCGTCGACGGGCTCGTAGCTCTCCGCCACGCCGACGGCGAAGGTCGGCACGCGGTCGAGGAAAAAGGTGTTGCCGTGGTCGTTGAAGATGACGACGGCAATGTCGGGTCTGGCGTCCCGCATCCACTGCTTGCCGACTTCGTAGCCGTCGAAGAAGGGTTTCCAGTCGGCGCTGCCGTTGAGGCCCTTGTCGAGCGCCGCACCGATCGAGGGGACGTGGCTCGTCCCGATACCGCCGATGATCCTAGCCATTGCGTTTCCTCCCCAGTCGCTCGTACAGAAAATCCTCATGCGCCATGCCGGCCTGAGCGGCGCCGATCTCGGTGATCGGGGTCGGATCGACGGCGGAGATCTTCAGGATGAAGAACAGGTTGCCGCCGAGCCGCACCATCTCATGCCAGTCGCGCCGCATGACCGCGGATTTCTCCGCGGCATTCAGGCCGAAGCGGTCGAGATAGGCCTCCTCGTCCGCCTTGAAGGCGGCGCGATTGTCCGGGCGGCCGAGCGCCATCGCCATCTTGTTCATCCTGTAGCCGCGGATCGAAGCCTTGCGATCGAAGAGAGGGGTATCGGGTATCGCGTCCTTCATGTTCATCTCCCTTGCGAAACGGCGATCGAGCCAGTCGCAGATGACTTTGGTAACCTCGCCCGGCTGCTCGACGGGTGCAAAATGGCCGGCATTCTCGATGACGACCATTTCGCCGTCGCCGACCGCCTGCAGGATCTCCTCGTGCTGGCCGATCGGGCTCCAGCCGTCATTGCGGGCGGCGAGCAAGAGGACGGGGCAGGCGAGATCGGCGAGATAGGCGCCGGCATCGGGGCGATCGAGCAGGGCGCGGATCTGGCGCTCGTGCACGGTGGGGCCGGCGGCAATTACCATGGCCTTCAGTCGGGCGATCAGCTGCTCGTCGTCCAGGCGGGCCGGATCGAGCATGGGTGGCAGCCAGGTGTCGGCCAGGGCGGCCATGTCGCGGTTGCCGAGATCGATCATCGCCTGGCGCCGGCTCTCCTCGCCGGCACGGCGCGGATGGTGACCGGTATTGGCAAGAACCAGTCCACGCAGACGATCCGGCGCCAGTCGCGCCATTTCCATCGCCACACGACCGCCCATCGAGTGACCGACCGCGATGATGTCGCCCTCGATCTCGTCGAGAAGCCGGGCCGCCATGGCGGTGAGCGAGATGTCGCGGGTCACGTCGGCGTGGTGGCACGGCATGCGCGACGCCATGGCCTCGGCCAGCGGGCGCCAGACCGACGAATCGGAAACCAGGCCCGGAATCAGTACGAGCGTCAGCACAACCTGTCCTCCCAAACAGAGCCTCCTGTATACACAGGCGACAACACCATGTATACATTCCGAAGTCAATAAGGCAATATTCCGTGGCATTTATCAGAATTTTGGGTCTTCGTGGATACAGATGGAGTGGCTGCAGCCTCGGAAGAGGCGGCGGCTTCCGCGGACTGCGCAGGCGGTGCTATAGAGCATCGAGGAAGAAGGGGTGTATTCATGAAGGGTTCGGAAGTCGCAACGCATGGCCGCCGTGCGGTGATCGAGCTGCGCGAAAAGATCGTGAGCGGTGAGTTGCCGGGTGGCACGCGTCTGTTCGAGGTGTCGCTGGCCGAGACGCTCGACATTTCCCGTACGCCGGTGCGCGAGGCGCTGTCGCGACTGGCAGAGGAAGGGCTTCTCGACCGGCTGCCCAATGGCGGCTTCGTCGTGCGCCGGTTCGGCTATGCGGATGTCGTGGATTCCATCGAGCTGCGCGGCGTGATGGAGGGTACAGCCGCCCGGCTGGCGGCGGAGCGGGGCGTTGCGCCGGAAGCCTTGACGCGGATCAGCGAGGTCGTGCGCAAGCTCGATGCCTGTTTCGGTCCGGAGCCGGACGATCTGGACTTCGATGGCTATGCCGATCTCAACGAGGAATTCCATCACCAGCTGGCGGCTCTCGCCGGCAGCGAGATCATCCGGCGCGAGGTGGAGCGGGCGAGTTCGCTGCCCTTTGCGTCTCCTTCCGCCTTCCTGCCGAACAAAACCGAGATTGAGGCCTTCCGCCGCTCGCTCAGGTCGGCGCAGCAGCAGCACCATGCGCTGGTCGAGGCGATCGCCGCCCGCGAGGGCTCGCGCGCCGAGTGGATCGCGCGGGAACATGCCCGCACCGCCCGGCACAATCTTGAATACATCTTCAACCAGGACCCCGAGCTTCTGCACAAGATCCCGGGGCTGGCCCTCATTCACCGCTAGCCTTTGATCGGTCCATGATCGGCGAAAGGGGCGGCCGCGTGGCCGCCCTTTTTCGTTTCGGCAATGCACCGCGGCCGCAGGAAGGGGCTTGCTTTCTCTCTCCGGATCGGCATTGATGTATACATCAAAGTCAAATTCTCAGGGAGGAGTATCATGGCCAATTCCAGTCTTCACGATGTTTTAGGCGAAAAGCAGGATGCCGTGGGGTTGCTGCGCAATTCCCAGGTTGGCATTTATGTATACCCTGTCGTCGCCGCCGAGTTTGCCAACTGGCGGTCTGAACAGGCGGCGTGGCGAAATTCGGCCGTTCTCTTCGATCAGTCGCACCACATGGACGAACTGATCGTCGAAGGGCCGGATGCCGAAAAGTTCCTCGCCTATCACGGCATCAATTCCTTTGCGAATTTCGGGCTGAACCGCGCCAAGCACTTCGTTCCGGTCACGCCCAACGGCCATGTCATCGGCGACCACATCATCTTCCGCGAGCGCGAAGACAAGTTCATCCTGGTCGGTCGCGCGCCGACGTCGAACTGGCTGATGTTCTGCGCCGCCTATGGACAGTGGAATGTCCGCATCAAGCACGATCCGCGTTCGCCGTCGCGGCCGGAGGGCGAGCGGGTCCTGCGCACGCATTATCGCTATCAGATCCAGGGGCCGGACGCGCCGAAAATCTTCGAAAAGTTGAACGGCGGGCCGATCCCCGAGATCAAGTTCTTCCATGTCGACTGGATCAATGTCGGTTCCAAGAAGGTCCAGGCGCTCAGACACGGCATGTCGGGTGCGCCGGGTCTAGAGATCTGGGGACCGTATGAGGACAAGAGCTATGTTCTCAGCTGCATCCTCCAGGCGGCCAAGGATGCCGGCGTCGATCTCGTGCGCTGCGGCAGCCGCGCCTATTCGACCAATACGCTCGAATCCGGCTGGATCCCGTCGCCGCTTCCGGCGATCTATACCGGCGACGGCATGCTGGCCGATTACCGCAAGTGGCTGGGTGCCGATTCCTACGAGGCGACCGGCGCGATCGGCGGCTCCTTCGTGTCGGACAATATCGAGGACTATTACGTCAATCCGTTCGAGCTCGGTTACGACTTCTACATCGGTTGGAAGAAGGACGACTTCATCGGCAAGGCGGCCCTTGAAAAGATGAAGGGCCAGAAGAACCGCAAGAAGGTCACCTTCGAGTGGAATCGCGACGATGTGCTGAAGGTCATCGCATCGGGCTTCGAGGACGGCCTGCCCTACAAGTGGATCGACTTCCCGCAACCGAACTACGCCTCCACCAGCGCCGATATGGTGATGAAGGACGGCAAGCGAGTGGGCATGTCGATGTTCAACGGCTACAGCTTCAACGAGCGCTGCATGCTGTCGCTCGGCGTGGTCGAGGCGGATGTGCAGGAAGGCGACGTGCTGACGCTGATCTGGGGCGAACCGGACGGCGGTTCGCGCAAGACCTCTGTCGAGCCGCATCGCCAGGCGGAGATCCGGGTGCGCGTGGCGCCGACGCCCTATGCCCGCGAAGCCCGCGAAAACTACGCCGACAGCTGGCGGACGCGGAAGGACTGAGCCGACACACGGTCGAGGCGGCGTTCTTGCGATGCCGCTTCAACCGCAAGCCATTCGACGACAGCAGCGCTCACCGTGCCCGGGTTCCGCCCGGGCATTTTCGTCGGCCAAGGTTATCTGGCCATGGAGATCGGCGACAATCGCGGGAAAGGGGCGCGCAATGTCGCCCTTGCTCCTCGAGCGGAGAACGGCCCTTCCCGGGCCGTGCCGCCGTTCGGTGTCAGCGAAGGCGCGTCGTCCGTGCCCCGGCGGTTAAACGCTCAGATGAGCGTCAAGGATGTGCGGCGCGGCCAGAAGCCTTTCCGATGCGTCGTGATAGACGACCGTTCCGCGCTCGAGCACGATCGCCTCGTCGGTCAGCGGCAGGATCTTGCGCGCCTTCTGTTCGACGATGATGGCGGAGAGACCTTCGTCGGTGACGATGCGGCGCATGGCGGCCAGCAGTTCGTCGACGATGATCGGCGCGAGGCCCTCCAGAGGCTCGTCCAGCAGCAGGAGCCTCGGATTGAGCATCAGCGCGCGGGCGACCGCCAGCATCTGCTGCTCGCCGCCGGAAAGCTGGTTACCGAGATTGCGCCGGCGTTCGTTGAGACGCGGAAACATGCCGTAGGCCCGCTCCAGCGTGAAGGGACCGGATCGGGCGGTGGCCGTCAGGTTCTCCTCGACCGTCAGCGAGCGGAAGATATTGCGTTCTTGCGGCACCCAGCCGATGCCCAAAGCCGCGCGCTGTTCCGGCCGCAGGCGTGCAATGTCGCGGCCGTCGAGCCGCACGGCGCCGGCGTGATAGGTGGTGGTGCCGACGATGGTGTCGAGCAGCGTCGTCTTGCCGGCACCGTTCCGGCCGAGCAGTGCCAGCGATTTTCCCTCTTCCAGGCGCAGCGTGATGTTGGAGAGCACACGGGCCTCGCGATAGCCGGCTGACAGGTTCTCCAGGCTCAGAAGCTCGGTCATCACGCGTCCTCCCCGAGATAGATCGCCTTGACCTGACGGTCCTTCGAGATCTCCTCGACCGTGCCTTCGGCAAACAGGCTGCCAGCCGCCAGCACTGAAATGCGGTCGGCAAAGGAGAAGACCAGATCCATGTCGTGCTCGATCAGGACGACGGTAACGTCCGGCGGCAGTTCGCGGACGATCGAGAGAACCTCATGGCGCTCCTCCTCGGGAACGCCGGCCGCCGGCTCGTCCAGAAGCAGCACCTTCGGCCGCGTGGCGATAGCGAGCGCGATCTCCAGCAGCCGTTGCTTGCCATAGGGCAGAAGCGTGGTCGACGTTCCCATGGCGTCGGCGAGCCGAAAGCGCTCGAGAAGCTGGGCCGCTTCGTCGGCGACCTCTCGATCGGCGGCCAGCGCGCGCCAGGCACGCCATCCGTGGCCTTTTCGTTCTCCGATCGCCAGCATCATCGAGTCGAGCGGCGTGAAGTCGCCGAACAGCTGGTTGATCTGGAAGGTGCGCGACAGGCCGCGCCCGACGCGGGCATGGGCCGGGAGATGGGTGATATCCTCGCCGCCGAGCAGGATCTGGCCGCTATTGGCCGTGAGTGCGCCGGTGAGGAGGTTAATCAGCGTCGTCTTGCCGGCGCCGTTGGGGCCGATCAGCGCATGGCGCGCGCCTGGCCGGATGCGGAGCGACACGTCGTTGGTTGCGATGAAGGGACCGAAACGCTTGACGAGATTGCGTGTCTCGAGGGCGGGCGTTCTCATCGGCCGTCCTCCTTTGCCGTCGCCCGATCCCGTGCGGCGGATCCGGCGCCGGGCAGGAAGTCCCGCCAGCGACCGAGCCGTTCACGGCCCACGAGCACGATGACGATCAGGATCAGGCCGATCCAGAACATCCAGTACTGCGGGGTGATCACCGACAGCCAGTCGCGCAGCACCGAGAAGATCACGGCGCCCACCAGCCCGCCATAGAGATAGCCGACGCCGCCGATCACCAGCACCAGCAGCACGTCGGCTGAGCGGTGAAAGGCGAGCACATCGGGCGAGACGAAGCTCGTCGTCTGGGTGAGAAGGGCGCCGGCCATGCCGGCATAGGCGGCGGACAGCGTGTAGATGGCGACGATGCGGCGGTCTGCCGAAATGCCGAGCATGGCGGCGCGCCGGCTGTTGCGCTTGATCGCCTTCAGCGACAGCCCGAAGGGGGAATGCACGATCCGGCGGGCGACATAGGTTAGCGCCATCAGCACCAGGAGCGCATAGATGTAGCCGGTGCGGCCCCACAGGTCGAATTCGAACAGGCCGAGGATGGGCGTGATCGTGACGCCGCTCAAGCCATCGGCGCCGCCGGTCAGCCAGGCCGCCTGGTTGGCGACTTCGGCAAGCAGCATGGCCACCCCGAACGTCGTCATCAGCCGGGTGAGGTCGGAGCCGCGCAGCACGAGGAAGCTTGTGGCAAAGCCGAACAGGCCGCTGACCAGACCGGCAAAGACGAGGCCGGTCACGGGCTCGGAGACGAGATCGCGTGCCAGAAGCCCCGCCGCATAGGCGCCGAGCCCGAAAAAGGCCGTGTGCCCGAGCGAGACGATGCCGGCATAGCCGAGGATCAGGTCGAGCGAGATGGCAAAGAGGGCGAGGATGG
>DAIMJJ010000014.1:0-4284 GCA_036722275.1 Rhizobium sp.
GGCGACCGGGCACATCCGCACCTTCTCGGCGCTCGCGGCCATTGCGTCAGCGGCGTCCATCCTCATGCTGCTGTTCATCAACCCCACCGTCTGGTTCGCCATGCGGCTGGTGCAGGGCATCTGCTTTGCCGGGCTATTCGCGGTGGTCGAGAGCTGGCTGAACGCCAAGGTGACGAACGCGACCCGCGCCCGCACGCTTTCCGTCTACCGCTTCGTCGATCTCGGCGCGGTCACGCTCGCGCAATACGCCATCCCCGCCGTCGGGATCGGTGGCTTCGAGCTGTTTGCCATCATCTCCATGGCGCTGACGCTGTCGCTCGTGCCGATCTCGCTCACCGACCGTTCCAGCCCGGAAGCGCCCGAAGACGTTCGCTTCGACATCAAGGTGCTGTGGAAGGTGTCGCCGCTCGCGACCGTCGGCTGCATCGTCGTCGGCCTCACCAATTCCAGCTTCCGCTCGCTCGGGCCGATCTATGCCGACGGCATCGGCATGTCGGTGACCGCGATTGCCACGTTCATGAGCGTCGGCATCTTCGCCGGCGTGGTGCTGCAATATCCGCTCGGTCATTACTCGGACAAGCTCGACCGCCGGCTGGTCATCCTGGTCGCGACCTTCGGCGCCTTTGCGGCCGGACTGTTCCTCGCCTTCGTCGCGGGAACCAATCCCTGGCTGAACTTTGCCGGGATCTTTGCCTTCGGCGCCTTCGCCATGCCGCTCTATTCGCTCTGTTCGGCCCATGCCAATGACCATGCAGCACCGGGTCAGCATGCGCTGGTCTCGGCCGGCACGCTGTTCTTCTGGTCGCTCGGCGCCGTCATCGGCCCGCTCTTTGCCTCCTTCATGCTCGACCTCTTCGGGCCACGTGCCCTTTTCGTCTACATGGTCGTCGTGCTGTTCGGTTTCATGGCCTATACGTTGAGCCGCATGATGATCCGCGAGGGCGTCCCCGCCTCCGAGCGGCGCATGGGGTTCCGCAGCCTTCTGCGCACGTCGACCTATTTCAACAAGCTCGCCGCGCCTCCTACCGAGCGCCAGGCCGAGCGTCAGGACTAAGCTGCGGCAGTTTGCCAGCCCCGGCCATATTGATGAACGGTGCAGTCAACTTTAAACAGGAGCGGACGACATCAGAATGGAGCGCCCGATGGCCATCCTCACCCGCCGCAATCTCCTGAAAGCTTCCGCCGTCGCCGGCGCCTATGGCGCCGGCATGGCGCTGGCACCGCGGCTCTCCGCCCTTGCCGCCGCGGAGCCGACCTCTCTCGAAGCCAGGATCACGCAGGCGCAGATCGACGGCCGCGGCTTGACCCGCAGTGTCATGACCTATGCCGGCGGTGCGGGCGGCACCTCCGACCCGATGCCCCCGGTGCTGCGTGCCCGCCGCGGCGAAAAATTTGCCGCCCGCTTCGTCAACCGCCTCGACGAGCCGACGACGGTGCACTGGCATGGGCTTCGAATCGACAATGCCATGGACGGCGTGCCCTTCGTGACCCAGCCTTATGTCTATCCGGGCGACAGCTTCGACTACACCTTCACGCCGCCGGACGCCGGTACCTTCTGGTATCACCCCCATTGTAACACGCTGACGCAGATGGGCCGCGGGCTCGCCGGCATGCTGGTCGTCGAGGACCCGGCGGATCCTGTCTTCGACGCGGAAGTTACGCTCAACCTGCGCGACTGGCGGCTCGGCGGCGACAGCCAGTTCATCGACCAGTTCAAGGCGCGCGACGCCGCCAAGTCCGGCACCTTCGGCACGGTGCGCACCGCCAACTGGCAGCCCTCGCCGACCTATGACGCGCCCTCCGGCGGGCTGGTGCGCGTGCGCATTCTGGTCGCCGACGTCACGCGCATCTACAATCTCAAGCTTGCGGGCGCCGACGCGCTGATCGTGGCGATCGACGGCCATCCGGTGCCGGTGACGATGCCGCTCGACATGATGGTCGTCTCTCCCGGCCAGCGGCTCGACCTCGTTGTGCGCATGCCCGAAAGCGAGGGTACGCTCATCGATCTGGAGGACATCCGTCCCTCGACCCCGAAGACCGTCGCGCGCCTGCGCAGTGTCGGATCCTCGCTGAAGCGCAGCCTCGGCGACGTGCCGCCGCTGGCCGCCAATCCTGCCCCGGAGCCGGATCTTGCCAATGCCACGCCGATCCCGCTGGTGCTGAGTGCGACGGCCGAGGAGGCAGCGCGCGATTCGATCTGCGGCTCGCTCGGCTATTCCTTCTGGGCGATCAACAAGGAGCCCTATCCGGGCGACACCCCGGACCCGATGGCGCCGCTCGCCGAGATGAAGCTCGGCCGCACCTATCTGCTGAACGTCGAGAACGTCACGCCGCACGCGCACCCGATCCATATCCACGGAGTCAATTTCAAGGTCGTGTCGTCCTCGACCCGGCAGGTGCTGCCGCTGGTGTCTGACACCTATCTGATCCTGCCGGACGAGAAGGTGCAGCTCGCCGTCGTCGCCGACAATCCCGGCGACTGGGTGTTCCATTGCCACATCATCGAGCACCAGAAGACCGGAATGACCGGCTATGTCCGCATCGTTTGAGGCGCGCAAGGGTCGTTGACGGCTGGCAACCGGTCGGACGGGATGCGATAACACCGCTCCCGCACCTGCCGTCCGCGTTTCGAGGAGTGCCATCGTGTCCGATCTTGCCGCCACCATGACCGTGTTTGAGCCCTATCCCGGCCTCTATGCCTATTATGACGGCCGCATTCCGGGAAAGCGGCTGCATTCGAAGGACAAGAACTGGCTCGACGACGGCGCCTATAGCCTCGGCATCGCCACCCATGCGCTGGTCGATGGCGCAGAAGCGATCCTATACGACAGCCATGCAACGCTCGACCACGCCCGTGCGATCCGCACCCATCTCGAAGGCCTGGGCGTCAGGACCATGCGGCTGGTGCTCAGCCATTGGCACACCGACCACATCGCCGGCAATGCGATCTTCGCCGATTGTGAGATCATTGCCAACCGGCTGACGGCGCGCACCATGCTCGAGAACATCAAGGCCCTGGCGCGCAAGACGCCGCCGATCAATCCGGTGGTGATGCCCAACCGGCTGTTCGAGAACGAGATGACGCTGACGCTCGGCAGTCGCACGATCCGGCTGATGCAGTTCGACATCCACAGCGCCGACGGCACGGTTCTGTTCCTGCCCGAGGAGGGGCTGCTTCTGGCCGGCGACACGCTCGAGGACACGGTCACCTACGTCTCGGAGCCCGAGCACATCGCCGCCCACATTGCCGAACTCACCCGGTTGAAGACCCTGCCCATCCGCCACATCCTGCCGGACCATGGCGCGCGGGAAAAGATCGCGGCCGGCGGCTACGCGCCCAGTCTGATCGATGCCAATCGCAGCTATCTCGAACGGCTTCTCGCCTCGGCGAAAGACCCGGCGCTTGATGCAGTCTCGCTCCGCGACTTCGTCGCGGACGACATCGCGCACGGGCGCATCGTCTATTTCGAGCCCTATGAAGAGGTGCACCGTTCCAACATCGCCGCGGTTCGCAAGGCCATGGCCGCCGACCAGCCGAAAGCCGACTAAGCGCCACCTTCGAGCGAAAACCCGTGGGCAGTTCCCCTCGGCACGACGACACAGGGCCGTTCTTGTTGACATCGCGGGGCGAAAGGGGAACTAAGGTTGATCGAACCTATTTCATGACCGAGCTGCTATGATCGAGACCACTGCCGCATTAGAAGAAGCCTGCCGGAAGCTGGCCCAATCGGATTTCATCACCATCGACACCGAGTTCCTGCGGGAAACGACGTTCTGGCCGGAGCTGTGCCTGATCCAGATGGCGAGCCCGGACCTTGAAGTCATTGTCGATCCACTGGCTAAAGGCCTCGATCTGGCGCCCTTCTTCGCGTTGATGGCCGATGCCTCCGTGACCAAGGTGTTCCATGCGGCGCGCCAGGACATCGAAATCATCTTCCATCTCGGCAACCTCATTCCGCACCCGATCTTCGACACCCAGGTCGCAGCCATGGTGTGTGGCTTCGGCGACAGCGTGTCCTATGACCAGCTGGTGCAGAAGGTGAAGAACGTCCACATCGACAAGACCTCGCGCTTCACCGACTGGAGCCGGAGGCCGCTTTCCGACAAGCAGCTCGACTATGCGCTGGCGGACGTGACCCATCTGCGCGACGTCTATCTGAAGCTGAAGGAAGAGCTGGAACGCGAAGGCCGTGCCGGCTGGCTGACCGAGGAAATGTCCATCCTCGAGTCCCGCGAGACCTACGATCTGCATCCGGACGACGCCTGGCAGCGGCTGAAGATGCG
>DAIMJJ010000014.1:4384-37166 GCA_036722275.1 Rhizobium sp.
AATGCGGCCCTGGCGCTTCCGAAGTCCGAGATGCCGCACGTCAGTCGCCACAGCCATGCGCCCGAAGGCGCTCAGGCCGCCGTCGAGCTTTTGAAGGTCCTGCTGCGTCTCACCTCCGAGAAACACGGCGTCGCCTCGAAGGTCATCGCCAATACCGAGGATCTGGAAAAGATCGCGGCGGAAGGCGAAAAGGCGGACGTGCCGGCCATGCATGGCTGGCGGCGCGAACTGTTCGGCGATGTCGCGCTGAAGCTCATCTCCGGGGGCGTCGGCCTGCGTTTCGTCGACAAGCGCGTCGAAGCGGTGGAGTTCTGATCCGATGGCCGCCGTGACGCTTCGGCGGGCCACCCAGGACGATATCGGCTACATCATGACGGTCGAGCGACTGCCCGGCTATGACTATTTCATCGGTACGTTCGACACAGACCGGCATCGGCAGCAGTTGAACGATCCGGCGATCGCCTATTTCATCGGCGAGGACGAAGCCGGCGCAGCCATCGGCTTCACCATCCTGAGCGGCCTCGACAATCGCGACGGCAATATCTGCATCAAGCGCATAGCGGTCGCCGTTCCCGAACGCGGCCATGGTTCGCTGATGCTCGACGCCATCATCGACCAGACCTTTTCCACGACGCCTGTCCATCGGCTCTGGCTCGATGTCGTCAAAGACAATACCCGCGCCTGGAAGGTCTATCGCAAGGCGGGCTTCAAGGACGAAGGCGTTCTGCGCGAGGCCGTGGTCATGCCCAACGGGCAACGCACCGATCTAGTCATGATGTCGATGCTGCGGCCCGAATGGGCCGTGCGCGCTTAAAGGTCCCTCGATGGAACTCCCCGCCCCTCTCAAGGCCGCCGTCGAGCAGATGCTGGCGCATGAGCCGATCGAACGTCTGGCCCGCGCCAGCGACAGACTGTCCGACCGCTACCGGCGCGAGGTCCGCGACGGCAAGCTGCATCTCGACGGCGAACTCGCCGCCAAGGCCTATCTGGCCACCCGTCTTCCTGCGACCTACGCCGCCGTGCGCGCCGCCCTTTCCATGGTCGAGGACGCCGCACCCGATTTCCACCCGAACCGCCTTCTCGATTTCGGCGCCGGGCCGGGCACGGTGCTGTGGGCGGCAAGCGACGCGTGGCCAGCCCTCGGCCAGGCCACGTTGATCGAGGCAAGCCCGGCCATCCGCTCGGTCGGCACCCGGCTCGCAGGCGCTTCGACCGTCGCGACCGAGTGGCTCGCCGGCGACATCACGGGTTCTGTCCCGCCGCTCGAGCCGGCCGATCTCGTGACACTCGCCTATGTGCTGGACGAGATTGCCGAGACCGCCATGGCAAGTGTCGTCAAGCGGCTCTGGGATCTCACGGCCCATACCCTCGTCATCGTCGAGCCCGGCACGCCGGCCGGATGGCGGCGTATTCTGGCCACCCGTCAGATGCTGATCGATGCCGGAGCCAAGATCGTCGCCCCCTGCCCTCATGCTGCAGATTGTCCGATTACGGCACCCGACTGGTGTCATTTCTCCCGCCGGGTTGCGCGCTCGCGGGTCCACCGGCTCTCCAAGGGCGCCGAGGTCCCGTGGGAGGACGAGAAGTACATCTTTATCGCCGCCTCGCGTTTCGATGCCGCGCCGCCGTCGGCCCGGGTTCTTTCGCCGCCGCGACTGTCGAGCGGCCTTGCGCGTTTAAAGCTCTGTCTTGCCGATGGACACGCCGAGGAGATGACGGTCAGTCGCCGCGATGGCGCCGTGTTCAAGGTGGCCCGGCGCGCCGACTGGGGCGATGCCTTCGAACCGGTCGAAACGGGTGACGGCGATGACGACGAGACTTGACGGCGCAACCGCGGAGCGCTTTGCGCAGATCGCCCTTGGCCATGTCGAACGGGACTATCCGCACAAGCCCGGCCTTGTGCTGGCCGGGGCGCATGAGGTGCGGAGCCCGCGCGAGACCCATCCGGTCTTCTTCGGCAGCTTCGACTGGCATTCCTGCGTGCATGGCTACTGGATGCTGGTGCGGCTGCTCAAGCGATTTCCCGAGATGCCGTCGGCCGAGGCGATCCGCGCCCTCCTCGCTCGCCGGTTGACAAGCGACGGCATCGCCGGTGAATGCGCGACCTTCGACCGGCCGGACAATCGCGGCTTTGAGCGCCCCTATGGCTGGGCCTGGCTCCTGAAGCTTGCCGCCGAACTCGAAGGCCTGGAAGGCGGAAACTTCGCCCGGATGTTGCAGCCGCTGACCGACCGGATCCTCGCGCGCTTTCGCGACTTCCTGCCGCTCGCGACCTATCCGGTGCGGGTGGGCACGCACTACAACACCGCCTTTGCGCTCAGGCTTGCCGCCGACTACGGCGATGCGGTCGCAGACGAGCGCTTCATCGACCTGCTGCGCACGACCGCGCTGCGCTGGTACGGGACCGACCACAGCTGCCCTGCCTGGGGTGAGCCCTCGGGCGACGATTTCCTGTCTTCGACACTGATCGAGGCGGAATGCATGCGCCGGCTGCTGCCCGCCGGCGCATTCGGCGTGTGGTTCGACCGCTTCCTGCCTGACCTTGAGGCCGGGCACCCGGCCACGCTGTTTTCGCCAGCTGAAGTCAGCGATCGCTCCGACGGCAAGATCGCCCATCTCGACGGGCTGAACCTCAGCCGGGCCTGGTGCTGGCGGTCGCTGGCCGCATCGATCACGGAAATGGACGCCCGCAGAACGGTCATGAACGCGGCGGCCGACCGCCACCTGCAGGCCGCCCTTCCCCATGTCGCCGGCGACTACATGGGTGAACACTGGCTGGCGAGTTTTGCCGTTCTGGCGCTGGAGGCATGAGGGCGTCCTTCGCCAGGACGCGCCCGCCGATCATCTCCTCACCTGAGGACAGTCACCGAAACTTCATCGAACCGAAATCGCTCTGATACCGTCGCTCCCTATCCATGCCGCGTCTGAAACCGTCTTACGAATGGTGACGCCATGAAAAACCATCTCTTTGCCTCCGCAGCCCTTTTCATCCTTTCCGCCGTTCCGGCCTTCGCCGAGGAAACCGCTTTCCCCGCCAAGCTGGTCGCCCATGCCATCCTGCCGGCCAATTCGATCATCGCCGCCCCGGCCGACGCGCCGGCGCATCTGAAGACCTCGGGCAAGTTCACCACCGCCGACCGCAAGCGCGCGGAAGGTCTCGGCACCGTTCCAGGCAAGGACGGCGTCCGCCCGACCGGCCTTTCCATGCCGTTCGACGGCCAGGCCATGCAGGGCTTTTCCGGCATCAAGACGATGGAGGACGGCACGTTCTGGAGCCTGTCCGACAACGGTTTCGGCTCGAAGATCAACTCGTCCGACTCGATGCTGATGCTGCATCACATCAAGTTCGACTGGGACGCCGGTAAGGTCGAGCATCTGGAAACCGTGTTCCTGTCCGATCCTGACAAAAAGGCCCCCTTCCCGATCATCATGGAAGGTGCAGACCAGCGTTACCTGACCGGCGCCGACTTCGACGTCGAATCGATCCAGCCGGTCGCCGACGGGTTCTGGGTGGGCGAGGAGTTCGGCCCCTATATCCTGAAGTTCAGCAAGGACGGCAAGCTCACCGACGTGATCCCGACCAAGGCCGGGGAGATCGAGGTGAAGTCGCCCGACAATCCGACCCTCGTCGTCCCGGCCAACCCGACCGCCAAGATGCCGGCCTTCAACCTGAAGCGCTCCGGCGGCTATGAGGGTCTTGCCATGTCGAAGGACGGCGCCAAGCTCTACGGCCTGCTCGAAGGTCCGATCTACCTCGAGGACGGTTCGGTCGAGAAGGCAGACGGCCTGACCGCCCTGCGCATCATCGAGCTCGACACCGCCTCGAAGACCTGGACCGGCCGCTCCTGGCTCTATCCGCTGTCGGAAGGCGGCGAGGCGATCGGCGACTTCAACATGATCGACGCGACCACCGCCCTCGTGATCGAGCGCGACAACGGCGCCGGCTCGGCTGACAAGGCCTGCGCCGACCCCAAGGCGCCGGCGGCAGACTGCTTTGCGGTTCCCGCCAAGCACAAGCGCATCTACAAGATCGAGATGACCGACGAGAATGCCGGCAAGGCCGCCCGCAAGATCGGCTATATCGATCTGATGAAGATCGCCGATCCGGACAACAAGAAGCGCCAGGGCGGCGGCGAAGGCTTTTATGACATGCCCTTCGTCACCATCGAGGACGTCGATGTCATCGACGCCACGCATATCGTCGTCGGCAACGACAACAACCTGCCCTTCTCGGCCGGTCGTGCGCTCGACAAGGCGGACGACAACGAGTTCGTCCTGCTCGAAGTGGGGGAATTCCTCGCCGCGAAGTAAGCGCGCGTGCTTGCGAAAAACCGGAAGCCGGCGCCCCCCCCCCGCCGGCTTTCTTCGTTCTTCGGGCAAGGCTCAGAGATAGAGCACTATGCCGTTTGTCACGTCCCAGGTCTGGCCCTTGCCGGAGGCGTCATAGGCATCGGCAGCAGCGGAGCTGCGTTCGGATGGCGACGAGGCTGGATTCCACGCGGGCAGACGGCTGCCGATCTTGTCCAGATCGGCATGGGAGGACGACCAGTCGGTGCCGGTCGAGGGCGCCGTCGGCGTCGTGCGCCAGGCGATTTCGGCCAAACCGCCCGACTGCGGTGGCCTCTGGAAGACCACGACGTTCGCCCCGTTGCCGGTGGTATTGGTGATTGAGATCGTATGGGATGTCATGTCCGTTTCCTCGTTGTTCGACCGGCGCCAAACTATCGGGCCGGACGCCAAAAACAACGACCGGAACTGGGCGCTTTGTCATTGAAAAACAAAGCGTTAAGAAGACAAAAACTTGATCGTTAAAATGCAATCGGTTGCCAGCTCTTGAGCCGCAGGCTTGCTGCCGGCGGCGCCGAGGCTACTCGAAACGGAAGGCCAGGCGCTTGCCGGTCAGCCGCGCAAGCTGCTGCAGCCGGCCTTCGAGCCGCTCGCCGGCGAAATCGCGATAGGCGGCGGGCACGACGAATTCCAGGTCGAGATCCGCTCGCTGCGCCTTGCGGAAGGTGAGGTTGTGGACGATGCCAGGCATTGAGGCCGAGAACAGGTAGACCACCCGCAGCAGGCCGCCGAGGAGCTTGGCGCGCTCCAGCAACCGCTCGGTGGCAATCGTCGCAAGCGGACCGGTCTGCCCGTCATCGTTCAGGCCTTCGAAACGGTAGTAGTTGGCGAGCGCGATATAGGCGCGGCCCGGATGGGTGATGCCGACGAAGGAGGAATGCGCGATGATGTTGAGCGCCTGCAGTCCGCGGTAATCCGGATGGGCGCGCCAACTGATATCGGCCAGCAGGCAGGCGGCCTGGCGATAGCGGCTCTCCTCCTCGGTCTCGACGACGTCGAAATAGGGCATCATCCGGCCGGTCCAGGCGGCAAGTTCCCGGGCATGTTCGGGCGAACGGGCGCGCAGGATGGCCAGTTCGTCGGCCGCGGTCAGAAGCGGATCGAGCCCGCGATCCTCCTCGGAGAGCAGCGAATAGAGATAGCCTTCGCGCACGCCCTGGGCGGAGAAGGACACCCGCGCCGGCCGCATGACGTCGAGAACCTCGCGCATGGCGATCGCGCCATAGGGCAGAAGCGCCCGGCGGCTCTTCGAGATCGCGCTCCAGGCCGGGTCGCGGGCGGTGGCACCCGAAATGATCTCGTCGAGGAACTGAGCGATCTCGTCGAAAGGCAGCTCGTAACCCTGCATCATGTGCAGCGGATATTTGCGCATCTCCATGTGCAGCTTGGCGATGTTTCGCCAGGTGCCGCCGACCGCGTAGAAGGTTCGGCCACGACCGCGCTCGAGCAACGTGGCCTGGCGGATCAGCTTGCGGGCAAAGGTGCGGGCGCTGGCCAGCGAACCGCCGGCCGTCTCGGACAGTCTCAGGCCGCCGAGCGGCAGCGTGATGCCGGTGCCGAGCTCGCGCCCCTTGATGTCGATCAGTTCGAGAGAGCCGCCGCCGAGGTCGCCGGCAATGCCGTCCGGATCGTGGAAACCGCTGACGATGCCGAGCGCCGAATACAGGGCCTCCTGCTCGCCTGTCAGAACCTCGATCGGAGTTCCCAGAATGTCTTCCGCCGCACGGATGAAATCAGGACCGTTTGCCGCCTCGCGGGCTGCGGCCGTTGCAAGAACAAACATGGCAGTCGCGCGGGCCTGGCGCGACAGCGCGCCGAAGCGACGAAGCGATGCGAGCGCGCGGGCGACACCTTCGTCGTCCATGCGCCCGGTGGTCGCAACCCCCTTGCCGAGACCGCAGAGCACCTTCTCGTTGAACAGCACCGTCGGAGCCCGCGACAGGCCTTCATAGATGACCAGTCGGATCGAGTTCGAGCCGATGTCGACGACGGAGACAGGGGCAATTCCAGGCAGTCGCCCCTGTGCTTCTGATCTTGTCATGAAGTTCCAGTTATTGTTTCCTGCCGGAGATGATGCCGGCAATCAGTTTCGGCGCGCTTTCCTTCAGCGATTCTCCCCGACCCGACAGGCTCGGATTGGTCATGAAATAGTGCTGCGCGTTAAAAGGTTCCTCGCCGGGCCGCACTTCCATGCGCCGCGACGTTCCGTCGGGCAATATCTCGTAGCTCTGCTGGTTGTCAATCAAGTTGCCCAGCATGATCTGTGAAAGAACCTGCTCATGAACGGTGGGGTTGACGAGCGGCACAAGGGTCTCGACACGGCGGTCGAGATTGCGCGGCATCATGTCGGCCGAGCCGATATAGACGAGTGCCTTTTCCGACGGCAGGCCATGGCCGTTGCCGAAGCAGAAGATGCGGCTGTGCTCGAGGAAACGGCCGACGATCGACTTGACGCGGATATTGTCGGACAGGCCCGGCACGCGCGGACGCAGGCAGCAGATACCGCGGATGACGAGGTCGATCTCGACACCCGCCTGGCTGGCGCGGTAGAGCGCGTCGATGATCTCCGGATCGACCAGCGAATTCATCTTCATCCAGATCGCCGCCGGCTTGCCGGCCTTGGCATGGGCGATCTCCTCCTCGATGTGCCTGAGGATGCGCGGACGCAGCGTATAGGGCGAGACCGCGAGTTTCATGCCCTCCTCCGGCTCGCCATAGCCGGTGATGAAGTTGAAGACATTCGCCATGTCATGGGCGATCTTCGGATTGCAGGTGAAGAAGGACAGGTCGGTGTAGATCTTCGCCGTCACCGGATGGTAGTTGCCGGTGCCGAGATGGCAGTAGGTCCTGAGCTTGCCGTCTTCGCGGCGCACGACCATTGACATCTTGGCGTGGGTTTTGAGTTCGATGAAGCCGAAGACCACCTGCACGCCGGCGCGTTCGAGGTCGCGGGCCCAGCGGATGTTGGCCTCCTCGTCGAAGCGCGCCTTGAGCTCGACCAGCGCCGTCACCGACTTGCCGGCATCGGCGGCATCGATCAGCGCGCGCACGATCGGGCTGTCGTTCGAGGTGCGGTAGAGCGTCTGCTTGATCGCCAGGACGTCGGGATCGCGCGCCGCCTGCAGCAGGAACTGCACGACCACGTCGAAGCTCTCATAAGGATGGTGGACGACCATGTCCTTTTCGCGAATCGCCGCCAGGCAGTCGCCGGCATGCTCGCGCACGCGTTCGGGGAAGCGGGCATTATAGGGTTCGAAGCGCAGGTCGTCGCGCGGCGCCTTGGCGATCTCGGAGATCGTGTTGAGCGCCAGAAGACCGGGCAGCACGGCGACGCGATTGTCGGGGACGGCCAGCTCATGCACCACGAACTGCCGCAAGCCGATCGGCATTTCCGAGTCGACCTCGATACGGATGACGGAGCCTCGGCGACGACGCTTCAGCGCCGTCTCGAAATAGCGCACCAAATCTTCGGCTTCTTCCTCGACCTCGATATCGCTGTCACGGATGATGCGGAACGTGCCGAACCCCTTCACCTCATAACCCGGATAGAGTTTGTCGATGAACATCCCGACCACATCTTCGAGCGTGATGTAGCGGATCGTCGACTTGTCGTCGGGTAGGCGCACAAAGCGGTCGAGGGTCGGCGGCAGGCGCAGGAGCGCCGTCATAGGCTCTTCGGTGCGCCGGCTTTCAAGCTGCAGGCCCATGGAGAAGCCGAGATTGGGAATGAACGGGAAGGGATGCGCCGGATCGATCGACAGCGGCGTCAGGACCGGGAAGATCGATTCCTCGAACTCGGTCGCAAGCCAGGCGCGGTCGTCGGCGGTCAGCGCCGCCGGGCGGACGATGAGGATGTCTTCCTTGGCGAGATATTGCTGAAGCACGGCCAGCGAGGCCTGCTGCTCCATCTGCAGATTGTCGATCTCCTTCAGGATGTCATCCAGCTGCTCGGCGGGGGTCTTGCCGTCGGGGCTCTTGATGGCGATGCCCTGCCGCACCTGCCCCTCGAGACCGGCGACGCGCACCATGAAGAACTCGTCGAGATTGGCGGCCGAAATGGACAGGAATCGCACGCGCTCCAGCAGCGGATGCGCCGTGTTCAGCGTTTCCTCAAGCACACGCCGATTGAACTGCAGCCAGGAGAACTCGCGATTGATGAAACGCAGCGGGCTGTTGGACAGGTCCTCCGGTGGCTCCCCGGCGATCTGGTCGGGGGCATTCATATCAGTCACCACAGAATCCATTGTCCATCCCTCGATTGCCGGCTCTCAAGTGCCGGAGGCCCGCAATTATAACAGTTTGACGACAGTCCTGTGACGCTCACTCCAGACCGTCGGCCTCATAGAGCTCGCCCAGGACTTCCGCCGCCAGCGCCCGCGTGATTTTCGCCTGACGCGACAGCGCGAGCCGGTCGATTCGATCGACCACTTCCTGTGCCGCGGCGCACGAGCGCTCCATGCGCTTGACGATATAGTCGACGATCTTGTCGTCAATATTAAGCTGTCGGTCGGCAAAGAGCTTGACGATGACCTGAAAGAGCAGCGCCTCATCCGGGCTGCCGATTTCCACCATGGTGGCCGCCTTCAGGCGCGAGCGCAGATCGGGCAGCGCGACGGACCATGAAAGCGGCCAGCTGCGCGATGTCATCAAGAGGCTGGTGCCGTGCTCGCGGACACTGTTGATGACGTGGAAGAGTTCCACCTCATCAAATCCGGAACGGTCCGCGTCCTCGAGCAGCACCGGGCCTTCCGCCGCCCGGCGCGCGGCGTCGCCGCCGCTTATTGGATTGATCGCCACGGCGCCGGACTGTTCGCGCCAGATGCGGGCCAGATGCGACTTGCCCGAGCCGGGCGGGCCGGCGAGGATGACGACCGGCGACGGCCAATTCGGCCAGCTGTCGACGAGGGAAACGGCCGTTGCCAGCCTGTCGGAAATCAGCAGGTCGTCACGACCGCTCGCCGTTCCGTGATCGAAGACGAGCGGCAACTGCTCGCCTTGCCTGCGGCGCGTCGCAATCTTCGGGGTGTCACGCATCTACTTCTCTGAAATATCGGGTTTGGGCGCGCTATCCACGGACGGCGACGGCCCATAATAGAGGTCGCTCTCAAGATATCGCGACAGCGCGAAGCGGACAAGCACGCCGACGGACGCCGCCGCCGGCACGGCGATCAGCACGCCGACGAAGCCGAACAGCGCACCGAAGGCAAACAGGGCAAACATCAGCCAGACCGGATGAAGGCCGACGCTCTCGCCGACCCATTTCGGCTGGAGGATATTGCCCTCGATGAACTGGCCGGAGAAGAAGAACACGACGACGATGACCAGGTGGACATAATCCGGCCAGAACTGCACGAGCGCTACCCCGGCGGCGAGCACGAGGCCGACGGTCGAGCCGACATAGGGGATGAAGCTCAGAAGCCCGGTCAGGAAGCCGATCAGAAGACCAAAATTGAGGCCGATCAGCGACAGGCCGACGGCATAATAGATACCGAGGAAAAGGCAAAGCGAGCCCTGACCGCGCACGAAGCCAGCGATCGTGCTGTCGAGCTGCGAGGCGATTTCGCGCACGGTCCCCACGTGATGGCGCGGGATCCAGCCGTCGACCTTGGCAATCATCCGGTCCCAGTCGAGCAGCAGGTAGAAGGCGACCACCGGCGTGACCACCAGAAGCGAGGCGATGTCGACCAGCGCCTTGCCGGAATTCCAGATCTGCGCGAGCAGCGTGCCGAGAAAGCCGACACCTTCCGAGAGGTATTTGGAGAAGTTCTCCTTGATCGTCTCGGTCTGGGTGCTGAGCCAGTCCGGCAGCCAGGCGGCATTGGTGGTGGTGATATAGGTTTGCAGCTGGGTGATGTAGCCCGGAACGTGCTGGATGAATTCGTTCAGCTGACTGGCGAGGATCGGGA
Organism: Rhizobium sp.; assembly: GCA_036722275.1. GTDB lineage: Bacteria > Pseudomonadota > Alphaproteobacteria > Rhizobiales > Rhizobiaceae > Allorhizobium. The sequence goes on from DAIMJJ010000014.1 coordinate 14,638, forward strand.
TGATGATCATCAGCGACAGCACGAAGACAACGACGAAGGTGACGAGGATCACCACCGTCGCCCACAGGCGCGACAGCCCCAGCCGCTCCAGCCGATCGGCGACCGGATCGAGGAAATAGGCGAGCGCCATGCCGGCGATGAACGGCAGAAGGATCGTGCGGAACATCATCAGGAAGAAAACAAAGACGATGAGGGCGCCCGTCCAGAACAGCAATTGCCGCCTCAAGCCGCTTCCACTGATGTGCTGAACCATCGTTCGAAGTCCTCTTTCTCGCCGCGCTCTTTGTCCTCGCGGCTCTTCTAGCAGGAAATGTCAGATAGGTCAGGCCGAAACCGACGGTCAAGGGAGGGAGCCCGGCGAGCCACGCAAGAGCCCGAAAAACGGCGGAAAACCGCCCGATCCGGCCCTCGCGACTTGCATATCCGGCCCCGTCATGCAATGGCCAGCGGCAATATCGACACCCCATCGGAGCCATGAGATGAGCCAGTCTGAACGCAACGGTTTGACCTATAGCGACGCGGGCGTCGACATCGATGCCGGCAACCTGCTGGTGGAAAAGATCAAGCCGGCGGTGCGCTCGACGCGCCGGCCAGGCGCCGACGGCGAGATCGGCGGTTTCGGTGGCCTGTTCGACCTCAAGGCCGCCGGCTTCACCGATCCGGTTCTGGTAGCCGCCAATGACGGCGTCGGCACCAAGTTGAAGATCGCCATCGACGCCGGCCTGCATGACACCGTCGGCATCGACCTCGTCGCCATGTGCGTCAACGACCTCGTCGTGCAGGGCGCCGAGCCGCTGTTCTTCCTCGACTATTTCGCCACCGGCAAGCTCGATCCCGACCAGGGCGCGGCCATTGTCGGCGGCATCGCCGCCGGCTGCCGCGAGGCAGGGTGCGCGCTGATCGGCGGCGAGACCGCCGAAATGCCCGGCATGTATTCGGGCGGCGACTACGACCTCGCAGGCTTTGCGGTCGGGGCTGCCGAGCGCGGCAAGCTGCTGCCGGCCGGCGACATCGCCGAAGGCGACGTGATCCTCGGGCTCGCCTCCTCGGGCGTGCATTCCAATGGCTTTTCGCTGGTGCGCAAGATTGTCGGCCTGTCCGGCCTGAGCTGGGACGCGGCTGCTCCCTTCGATACAGCAAAGACGCTGGGCGCCGCCCTGCTCGAACCGACCCGCATTTATGTCAAGCCGCTCCTCAAGGCGATCCGCGAGACGGGTGCCTTGAAGGCGCTCGCCCACATCACCGGCGGCGGCTTCCCGGAGAACATTCCGCGCGTCCTGCCCAAGCACCTCGCCGCCGCGATCGATCTCGACGCCATTGCCGTTCCGCCGGTCTTCTCCTGGCTCGCCCGCACCGGCGGCGTCGCCCAGAACGAAATGCTGCGCACCTTCAACTGCGGCATCGGCATGATTGTCGTCGTTGCCGGGAAGGACGCCGCGCGCGTCACCGAAGTGCTTTCGGCCGAAGGTGAAAAGGTCGTGACGCTCGGCCGCATGATCGCCCGCGCCGAGGGCGAGGCCGGCACCCGTTATGAAGGCAAGCTCGCCCTATGACGACGGCCCGCAAACGCGTCGTCGTCTTCATCTCCGGCGGCGGTTCGAACATGGTGGCGCTGGCGGATGCCTGCGCCACGCCCGACTTCCCCGCCGAGATCGTCGCGGTCATCTCCGACAAGGCGTCGGCCGGAGGCCTTGCCAAGGCCGCCGAACGCGGCATCGCCACCTTCGCCTTTGAGCGCCGGAACTATGCGAGCAAGGCCGAGCATGAAGCAGCGATCCTTGCGACGCTGTCGACGCTTTCACCCGACATCATCTGCCTGGCCGGCTACATGCGCCTGCTCAGCGGCGACTTCATCCGCCCCTATGCGGGCCGCATCCTCAACATCCACCCTTCCCTTCTGCCGCTCTTTCCCGGTCTCCACACCCACCAGCGCGCTCTGGACGCCGGCATGATGGTGGCGGGCTGCACGGTGCATCTGGTCACCGAAGGCATGGATGAAGGGCCGATCCTCGCGCAGTCCGTCGTTCCGGTTCTGCCGGGCGACACATCGGATACGCTGGCCGCGCGCGTACTGACGGTCGAGCACCGCACCTACCGGACCGTGCTTCGGCTTTTTTCCGAGGGCACGATCCGTGTCGGCAGCGACGGACGCATCCATCGCTCCGGCTATGCCGGCGAGGCCGGCGCGTCGATCGTTTCGGTCTGACGTCTCAATTCTGATTGCGCATGAAGTAGGACGCTCCAAGCGCCAGCAGGCTGCGGGGAAAGAGGCGGGTCGACAGGGTGATGAGTCGATTGACAGGCCCGGGGACGACGCTTGCCCTTCCGGCAAAGAGCGCCTTGAGGCTCGGCTCCACCACGGCATCGGGCGTCATCATCACCGCCGCGGCCATCCGGTTGAGGCGATGTCCGGCCCTGTTCCAGAACGGCGTTTCGGTCGGCCCCGGGCAGGTTACGGTGACGACGACCTTGCGGCGGGCAAGCTCGCGGTGGAGCGCATGGCCGAAAGCCAGCACATAGGCCTTTGACGCGGCATAGACCGCATAGCCGGGAATAGGCTGGAAGGCGGCGGAGCTCGCCACCAGCAGGATATGGCCGCCGCCGCGGGCCGCCATGTCGCTGCCGAAGAGATGGGCAAGCTCGGTGAGCGCCCGGACATTGACATCGACCATGCCGAGTTCATCGCCAGGCGGGTGGGAAACGAACCGGCCGTGCAGTCCATAGCCGGCATTGGCGACCAGAACGTCGACCGCGCCACCGCGTGCGTCGAGCGCCTGTTTCAGGGCGGAAGGTGCGGCCGGATCGGCGAGATCGGCAGCTTCGACGACAACTTCGACACCGTAGCGGCTGCCCAGCGTCGCAGCCATCTCCTCCAGCGCATCGGCATGACGCGCCGTCAGCACCAGGCCATAGCCGCGTTCAGCGAGCGAGGCGGCGAATGCCCGCCCAAGACCGCCCGTTGCCCCGGTGATCAGCGCCCATTTGCGTGCATCTGTCATTGTCGTCTCCGTTCCGATCCGCGGGGATCATCGGGAAAAACGGCTGAGCCCGCAAGCACCCGGCGCGATCCCAAGAGCGGCGGCCTTCTCGGCCTCGCTATGCGGCTCTGCAAAGGCCAAAATCGGGCCCATTATTGGCCTCGACAAGGCCCAGAAGTGGCCGCTCCAACCAATTGAGATTGCTCGACTTTTCTCCGAAGATCCAGTCATCGGACACAGACCTTTTTGGGGACACGACATGACCAAATACTGGACCACCACCGCACTCATCGCCGGACTTGCGCTCTGCCCGACCTTCGCCGCAGCCGCGGACAATCTCTTCACCTCTCCGGACGGTGCCTTCTCCCTTTCCGGCGGCATCGGCCTTGCCAATGTCAAGGCCGGCGAGTTCGTCTATGACGGCTCGCACAAGCTCAGCCAGCTCAATTGGGAAACCAAGGGCATGACGCTCTACACGCTGGGCGCCGACGCCCAGATCGACAAGAACTGGAAGGTGCGTGCCGCCTTCAACGTCGGCACCGGCGGCGACGGCCACATGGTCGACTACGACTGGATGGACTACAGCAATCCGGACTGGACGGACCGCTCCATCCATCCCGACACCCAACTCGACCACTATTTCAGCGGCTCGGTCGAGGTCGACCGCCAAGTTTACGAGAACGAGACCACCAGCGTCGACGTCGGCGCCGGCTTCCGCTACACCGACGTCAAATGGACGGCATACGGCGGCTCCTACATCTACAGCAGCGGCGGCTTTCGCGACGACATCGGCAACTTCGCCGACGGCGAGCGCGGCATCAGCTATCAGCAGAAGATCCCGGTCGGTTTCCTTGCCGTCAATGGCGAGCACAAGATCGGCGCACTGACCTTGAGCGGCGGCCTCCAGGGCGGCCTCAGCTTCGGCATCGACGACATCGACGATCACTGGATGCGCGACCTGCGCTTCTATGACAGCATGGATGTCGCCCCGATGGTCGGCGCCAATGTCACGGCCAATTACCAGATCAGCGAGATGGCCTCGCTCTACGTGACCGGCTCGTTCGAGCGGGTGTTCCACTCGCGCGGAGACATGAAAATCGTCGACACCACCGGATCGAGCCCCGACTCGCATCAGTCGGACTCTGCCGGCGCGACCTTCCAGTCGATGTCGATTTCCTTCGGCCTCAAGGGTCAGTTCTAAGAATACCGAGCCCCCCGCGGACGGCGTCTGACGCTGTCCGCCCGGCCGCGGACGCACCCTTTGCGCGTCCGCGGCCATTTTTCTCCGGCATTAGGCCGAGAGGTCGTCCGGGTTGAGGGCGGCCCATTGCAGCAGCATGATCGTCTTGGCGTCGCAGATGCGGCCATCGGCGATCATCGCAAGGGCGTCGGCAAACGCAAGTTCGGTGACCTCGAGGTCTTCGTGTTCTTCCGCCAGACCGCCGCCATCGGCGACCTTCTGGGAGGCGTCGATACGGGCGAAGTAGAAATGCACCTTCTCGGTGACCGCGCCCGGCGACGGATAGGCGGTAAAAACGTGGCGCGGTGGACCGATGCGATAGCCGGTTTCCTCGAGAACCTCGCGGCAGACAGTATCCTGCGGGTCTTCGCCGTGCTCCATCGAACCGGCCGGGACTTCCAGCATGAACGGCGCATCGCCCATCAGATAGACCGGAATGCGGAACTGGCGGACCATGACCACAACCCGGCGCACAGGCTCATAGAGCAGGATCGCCACAGCCTCGCCGCGGTCGAAGACTTCCCATTCCAGCTCGACCTTGCTGTCGTCCGGACGGATGTAGTCGAAGACGACGCGGCGGAAATGGCTCCAGCCCTTCCACAGGGTTTCGTTCTTGCGGATGGCGATGCGGGTCTTGTCGAAGCGGCTCATTGCGCGGCTTTTTCCAGCCAGACCTTGTTGTCATGGAAAGCGGCGCCCCCATGCGGCGCCGGCGTATCGGCGCCTGTCAGCACGTTGATGCCCTCGCCGTCGAGATGCGCCTTATTGGGCCAGAGGCCCTCGGCCACCAGCACGCCGGCTTTCACGGCATCGGTGATGCGCGCGTGAATGCGCAAGGTACCCCGACGGTTGCCGATTCGCACGACGTCGCCGTCGGCGAGCGCCAGGCGTTGAGCGTCAGCGGGATTGATCATGACTTCCGGCCGGCCTTCCTTTTCGCGCGAGGTCTGCGTTTCGGCAAAGGTGGAATTGAGGAAGTTGCGCGCCGGCGAGGTCGCCAGACGGAACGGATGCTCGGCATCTGCCAACTCGATCAGATCGACCTGGTCGGGAAAGTGCGGCAGGGCGTCGACCGGACCGAGATTGCCGAGTTTCGCCGGCGGCTTGTTCGGTGATTTGCCGTTCTGCCAGTCCGGAGAGAAGCGGAACTTGCCATCGGCATGGCCGAACCCGTCGAGATAATGGGCGGTGCGGAAATCGGGCTGACAGTCGATCCAACGCTCGGCCTTCAGCGCCTCGTAACCCGGCCAGCCGCTGGCGGTGAGCATGTGATCGATATGCTCCTGTTCGGTCAGCCCGAAGCCGGGCCTGTCGGCGATGCCGAGGCGTTTGGCCAGTCCCTCGATGACGAAGAGGTTCGTTCGCACGGTCGCGGGCGGCTCGACGAGCTTCGGCCCGAGCAGGATGTGGCTGTGGCCGCCGCCGCGATAGAGATCGTCGTGCTCGACGAACATGGTGGCCGGAAGCACGATGTCGGCGACCTCGGCCGTCTCCGTCATGAACTGCTCGTGCACGGCGACGAACAGGTCGTCGCGCAGGAAGCCCTGCTTCACCAGCCGCTGCTCGGGTGCGACATTCACCGGATTGGTGTTCTGGATCAGAAGCGCCGTCACCGGTCCGCGGTGGCGCAGCGCCTCGGCGTCGCCGGTCAGCACACGGCCGATCTGCGACTGGTCGAGCATGCGGATGTCTTCGTCGAGATAGCTCGTGCCCATCAACTCGGCCTTGTTCAGCCGGAAGATGTCGCCATTGTTATGAAACGCGCCACCGCCCTCGTACTGCCAGGAGCCGAGCACGGTGGCGACCGACAAGGCCGCATGCATGCCGACCGCGCCATTGCGCTGGCGGGCAAAGCCGTAGCCGAGACGGAAGAAGGTCTTCTTCGTCGTGCCGATGAGCCGCGCAAAGGCCTCGATCTCATCGACCGAAAGCCCGGTGATCGCCGCGGCCCATTCCGGCGTGCGGGTTCTCAGATGCGTTTCGAGACCGGCGGGATCGTCGGCATACTGCGCCATGTAGGCGCGATCGGCGTAACCGTCGCGAAAGGCGATGTGCATGACGGCGCAGGCGAGCGCCGCATCGGTGCCGGGACGAACGATGAGGCCCATATCGGCCTGCTTCATCGTCGGGTTATCGTAGATGTCGATGACGACCACCTTGGCGCCGCGCTCCTTGCGGGCCTTCATCGCATGGGTCATCACATTGACCTGGGTCGCCACCGCATTGGTGCCCCAAATCACGACGCAATCGGCCTTGGCGATCTCGCGCGGATCGGGACCGCGCAACGCGCCCGTTCCCATGACATAGCCGGTCCAGGCCATGTTGGTGCAGATCGATCCGAAAAAGCCAGAATAGCGCTTGGCGTGGCGCAGGCGTTCGATCGAATCGCGCTGCACCTGGCCCATGGTACCGGCATAAAAATACGGCCAGATCGCCTCGGAGCCATGCGCCGCTTCGGCCTTGACGAAGGCGTCCGCGATCTCGTCCAGCGCCTCGTCCCAGGAAATCTCCTGCCAGACGCCCTCACCTTTGGCGCCCTTTCGGCGCTTCGGCGTCAGCAAGCGGTCGGGATGATAGAGCCGCTCGGCATAGCGGGCGACCTTGGCGCAGATGACGCCGGCGGTGTAGGTGTTGTCGGGCGAGCCGCGGACGCGGCCGATACGGCCATCCGCCTCGAGATCGACGTTGAGCGCACAGGCGGATGGACAGTCATGCGGGCAGACCGTATGACCAGTGGTTCGGATAGGGCTCGCGATGTTCATGACGTTTGTATATTGCATGGCCGGACGGCTCAAAAGCCCCATTCCGACAAATCATCGAACCCATCAGGACGACAGATGAACTATCGCCACATCTACCATGCGGGCAATTTCGCCGACGTGCTGAAGCATGCGGTGCTGGCGCGGCTGATCGTCTATCTGCAACAGAAGGACAAGGCCTTCCGCCTGCTCGACACCCATGCCGGCATCGGCCTTTACGACCTCTCCTCGGAAGAGGCGCAGAAGACCGGCGAATGGCGCGAGGGCATCGGCAAGCTGCTGGAGGCGGACCTTCCCGCCCCCGTCGCCACGATCCTTGCGCCTTATCTCGACGCGGTTCGTAGCCTCAATCCGGACGGTGACGTCACTCTTTATCCCGGCTCGCCGAAGCTTGCCCGCATGCTGTTCCGCCCGCAGGACCGGCTGTCGGCGATGGAACTGCATCCCGACGACAGCCGTCGCCTCGCCCGCCTGTTCGAGGGCGACTTTCAAGTTCGCGTGACCGAACTCGACGGCTGGCTGGCGCTCGGCGCGCATCTGCCGCCGAAGGAAAAGCGCGGCATCGTGCTGGTCGATCCACCGTTCGAGATCGAGGGCGAGTACGAGCGGCTGATCGACGGCCTGGCCCGCGCCTGGCGGCGTTTTCCGGGCGGCGTCTATTGCCTGTGGTATCCGATCAAGAAGGGCGCGCCGATCGCCGCCTTCCACGAGGGCCTGAAGGCGCTTGAAATCCCGAAAATGCTCTGTGCCGAGCTCTCGGTGAAGAGCGACCGCGACACGACCGGCCTGTCCGGCACGGGGCTCATCATCGTCAACCCGCCCTTCACGCTGAAGGACGAGCTGCATGCCGCGCTGCCCGAACTGAAGCGGGTCATGGCGCAGGACCGCTACGCCTCGCACCGCTGCTTCTGGCTGCGCGGCGAGGAGCGGCCGTCGAACTCGCAGGACGACTGAGCGGCCACCTGCCCCTGCCGTCCGGATCCCTTGACGTTGACGGGGCTTGTGGACATTCTGGCCGCAAAAGGGAGGCTTGAATGTCCACGAGATCAGCGTTTCGCACTGCGCTTTTTCTGGCAGCCCTGCTGCCGGTTTCGTTCGGATCCGCCGCTCTTGCCGGCACCCCGGCCTGCGAGGCGGTAACGAGCACGGTGGCCGGCCGCTTCAGCCAGAACATGCGAAGCTTTCTCGATCGCGATCTGTCGATCGTCCACTTCGGTGACATCCGGGAAACGCGGCTCGAGCCGCGTGACGACACCCATCGCGTCGAGCGCCGCTATTGCGAGACGCGGGTGACGACCACCGACGGCCGGCAGCGCGAACTCTGGTACCTGATCGAAGGCACGTTCGGCTTTGCCGGGCTCGGCTCCTCGGTCGAGTTCTGCGTGAGCGGGCTCGATCCGTGGCACGTCTACGGCGCACACTGCAGGTCCCTGCGCTAACTGCCGCCATCCTCGCTGATGCGCCGCTGCTCGGCGCGATACTGCGTCCGCTCGAAGACCGGGATGACGAGCAGCGCGATCGCCAGCGGAATGAGCAGATAGAACAGGCGAAAGACCAGCAGGGCCGCGATGACGTCAGCCTGGTTCATGTCCGGCAATCCCATGACGAAGACCAGTTCGAGCACGCCGAGACCACCCGGCGCATGCGAGATCAGCGCCGCCGAGAACGAGACGAGAAAGATGCCGAGCACGACGACGAAGCCCGGATTGCCGACCTCTGGCAGCGCGAAATAGATGATGCCGGCCGCACCGATGAGTTCCATCGGCCCGACCACCAACTGCGACAGCACCACGGCCGGCGCCGGGTAGGTCACCTGGAAGGATCGGATGCGCAAGGGCTTGAGCCGCAGAAGGCTGGCGAGCGCATAGAGATTGACCAGCACGAGGATGACGAGACCGGTGACGGTGGACGCCTCCATCGGCAGGAGGTCGCCGGAACGCGCGGTGATGTCCGGCTCCGCGACCAACACCATGCCTGCCAGAAAAAGCGTCCCAAGCAGAAAGGTGAAGGAACAGAGCGCGATCAGGCCGCCGATCTCCCGAGCCGTCAGCCCTTTCGACGAATAGGCCCGATAGCGCACCATGCCGCCGGATATCACCGACGCGCCGACATTGTGGGACAGCGCATAGGCAGTGAAGGAGGCGAGCGTGATGAACAGCCAGTTGACCTTGCGGCCGAGATGCATCAGCGCGATCCGGTCGTAGCCGGCCAGCGCCGCATAGGCCACCAGCGTGGAGAGCCCGGCGAGCACCCAGCGGTGCGTCGGGATCTGGGCGAGGCTGTCATGAAGGTCGTCGAGTGACAGCCCCCGCAATTCCTTGTAGAGAAGCCAGGCAGATACCGCTATCGTGACGGCGCCGATCACTGGCCAGAAATATTTCTTCAGGGTCATCCAGTCTTGCCGATCTCCTCTCTCCTCACCGCGCTTACCTTGGTAAGCGCATCCGGCCATCGTCCCAGTCTGGAGGTGAAGGGTTAATGCTTCAACCTCGAAGATCCGCATTTGGACTTTTTGCCGCGTGTTTCACGCTGATGAGCGCGACGACGCCCTTTAGCGAGGACCGCAGCGGCGACTTTGATTTCTACGTGCTGTCGCTTTCATGGTCGCCGACCTTCTGCTCGACGGCCGAAGCAGACCGGAATCGCGACCAGTGCGGCACGGCGCGCAAGTATGGCCTGGTCGTCCACGGGCTGTGGCCGCAACATGAGCGCGGCTACCCGCAATCGTGCCGGAGTGACCAGCCCGACCGAGTCCCCTCGGCGCTCGGTCGGCAGTATTTCGACATCATGCCGTCGATGGGGCTGATCGGCCACCAATGGCGCAAGCACGGAACCTGCTCCGGCCTCGCTCAGCAGGACTATTTCGCGACCTTGCGCCGCGCCTATGACCGGGTGAAGGTCCCCGCGTTCCTCAAACGGCGCTCAACGGAAATGCGGATCCTTCCCAACGAGCTCGAACGGCAGTTCATCGCCGCCAATCCGGGGCTCAGCCCCGCTGGGATCGCCGTGACCTGCGAGGCAGACAAGCTGGAAGAGGTGCGGATCTGCCTTACCCGCGACCTCGACTTCCGCCCATGCCCGGAGGTCGACCGCGGCGGCTGCCGCCGCCCGGCCATTGCGGTTCCGCCCATCGATTAACACGGGCCATCGTCTTTCTCCCCCAAACAGGATCATATCGATGAAACTGCTTTATTCACCGACATCCCCCTACTCCGCCAAGGTCCGCATGGCGGCGCATTATCTCGACATCCAGCTCGAGGGTATCGTGGTCAACACTTCGGAGGACCCGAGCGAACTCATCACCGCCAATCCGCTCGGCAAGATCCCGACACTGCTGACCGATGACGGCCAGGCCATCTTCGACAGCCGTGCCATCATGCATTTCCTCCACCGCAGCGCCAAGACGCGGCTTTATCCCAAGAAGGACGAGAGCCGCACCGAAGCGGAAGTGCTGGAGGCGCTGTGCGACGGGACCAATGACTGCCTGCTCGCCATCGTCTACGAAAAGCGCTTCCGGCCGCCGGAACTGGTCAGCCAGGCCGCCATCGACAGGCAGTGGTCGAAGGTTGAGCGCAGCCTTGATTACCTCAACGCCAACATGCCCAAGTTCGGCAAGACCCTGCATGGCGGCCATTTCGCACTCGCCTCGATGCTCGGCTATCTGATGCTGCGCTTCCCCGGCGAGTGGGAGAACGACCGCACGCGGCTTGCCGCATGGCCGGCCAAGTTCTCCGAGCGCTTCGACGCCTATGGCCAGCTGCGGCCGCAAACCTGAAAGGCCCGCCGCACAGTGTAATCCAAACAGAAAAAGCCGGGCGCGAACCCGGCTTTTTCCATAACAGTCCGTCCGATCGGATCAGAACTTGACGCCGATACCGACCTTGACCGAGTGATCGTCGAAGCCGCGCGATACCTTGGCACCGTCGATGTCGAAGTCACGCGATGCATAGTCCGTGTAACGGTATTCAACGCGGGCCATGATGTTGTCGGTGACGAGGGCTTCGACACCAGCACCGACAGTGTAACCCACAGCGGCCTGGCTGTCTTCGTCGGTCGCGCTCTCGATCGTGTGGTTGGCGGCAGCAACACCGGCCGTACCGTAGATCAGGAACGGGTTCATGTCGTAACCGACGCGGCCGCGCAGCGAGCCGTTGACACCCTGGGTGCCGGTCAGGCCAGCACCGGCAGAACCGTCTTCGCCGTTGTAAGAGACGTCGGCTTCAGCACCGTAAACGATCTGGCCGTTCTGGAAGTTGTAACCGCCGTAGAGCGTGCCGCCAACGGCATTGGCATCGCGGTCGTCGCTGCCGCCGAAACGGCCCCAGTCATAGGTGACCGCGCCACCGACATAGGCACCGCCCCAGCCGACCGGTGCGGCATAGGTTTCGGTCGCAGCCGGCGCTTCCGGGATCTGGTCGACGGCGTCGGCGGCCTTGGCAGCCTGCATGGCCATCAGGCTGGTGGCAGAAGCCAGTACAATCATGGTGAGGGTACGCATATCAGTCTCCTTTCGGTTCTCGGTCGCAGCGAAAGACAAATCGCCTGAGACCGGAACGATCGATGTAAATCCCTGCCCGTTCCGAGCTGAACATGGTGGACAAATGAGGATTTCAAAGAGCCGAAATGTGAATTGATTGTGGCGCACGCGTGACGAAAAATGGATGTTGCTTAATCGCAACAAACTATTCATTAACCCTAACAAATTCTGAGCAGACATATACTCAAATCAATCCAAGTCGATCGCAAATTACACCATTCACAACTTCAAGGAATACCAAGAAAAGAATCTCCGTCGCCCTATGCAAACTCAAGGGCCGCGACCTATATGCCAAGCATAACACCAGAGAAGACCCATCAGATCGATATGAAGAACAACATTCCGCGGACCGCCCTCATCACCGGCTCGGCCAAGAGACTTGGGCGGGCCATTGCGCTCGACCTCGCCCGTCACGGCTTTGCCATCGCCATCCATTCGAACCACTCGACACGAGAGGCCGAGGCCCTTGTCGACGAAATCCGCGGGCTCGGCGCGCGCGCTTTCGCCTTTCAGGCCGACCTTCGCGATACGAAGGCGACGGCGGGTCTTGTTCCGGCCGCGGCCTCCGCACTCGGCCCGATCGGCCTTCTCGTCAACAATGCCTCCGTCTTCCTGGAGGACAGTGCCGAAAGCTTCGAGGCCGATATTTTTGACCAGCACTTCGACGTCCATGTCCGCGCGCCAGCCATCCTGTCCTCGGCGCTTTGCCAGCAGCTTCCAGCGGATCTGGAAGGACTGATCGTCAACATCATCGATCAGCGCGTTCTGGCGCCGACGCCGCGCTTCTTCTCCTACGGCCTGTCGAAGTCGACACTCTATGCCGCCACGCACACCATGGCGCAGGCCTTTGCGCCGCGCATCCGCGTGAACGCCATCGGGCCGGGACCGACGTTGAAAAGCGTGCGGCAGGCGGACGAAGATTTTCAGGCGCAGATCGACGCCCTGCCGCTCGAGCGCGGACCGGAGCTTGGGGAATTCGGCCGCACGATCCGGTTTCTTTTTGACACGCCGTCGATCACCGGCCAAATGATTGCGCTCGACGGTGGCCAGCACCTGGCCTGGCGCACGGGCGCAGCGGAGATCAATGAATGACCGGAGGAAAGCTGCCGGACGGCGGCATTCTCTATGACGGCACGGAAGAGGACGACGACATCGTCAGTGAAGGCGAGGTCTCGCGCCCGGCCGTCAGCGTCGACTGGAGCCTCACCAATGTCAACGAGACCGGCCTCGTCGGCGCAGACCTGATCGGCGAATTCGTCAAGCAGCTGCCCAACAGTCCCGGCGTCTACCGCATGCTGAACGCCGCGGGCGACGTTCTTTATGTCGGCAAGGCGCGCAGCCTGAAGAAACGCGTCTCGAATTACGCGCAGGGACGGCTGCATTCCAACCGCCTGACACGGATGGTGCGCGAGACGGCCAACATGGAATTTGTCACGACCCGCACCGAGGTCGAGGCGCTGCTGCTCGAAGCCAATCTCATCAAGCGCCTGCGCCCGCGCTTCAACGTGCTGCTGCGCGACGACAAGAGCTTTCCCTATATCCTGATCACCGGCGACAGCAGGGCTCCGGCGATCTACAAGCATCGCGGCGCGCGCGGTCGCAAAGGCGACTATTTCGGCCCGTTTGCATCGGCAAGCGCCGTCGGCCGCACCATCAATTCGCTGCAGCGCGCCTTCCTGCTGCGCACCTGCACCGACAGTGTTTTCGAGACCCGCACGCGGCCCTGCCTGCTCTACCAGATCAAGCGCTGTTCGGGCCCCTGTACCCAGGAGATTTCCGATGCCGACTATGCCGTCCTGGTGCGGGAGGCGAAGGACTTCCTCTCGGGCAAGAGCCAGAACGTCAAGGCGTCGATTGCCGCGGCGATGAACGAGGCCGCCGAAAACCTCGACTTCGAACGCGCCGCCGTCTTCCGCGACCGTCTGGCAGGCCTCAGTCACGTGCAGAGCCATCAGGGCATCAATCCGGCGAGTGTCGAGGAGGCGGATGTCTTCGCCATCCATCACGAGGGCGGCCTGACCTGCATCCAGGTCTTCTTCTTCCGTGCCGGGCAGAACTGGGGCAACCAGGCCTATTTCCCGAAGGCCGACCCGCAGATGAGCGGCGCGGCCGTCCTCAATGCCTTCCTGGCGCAGTTCTATGACGACAAGCCCTGCCCGCGGCAGATCCTGCTGTCGGAGACGATCGAGGAGCAGGAGCTTCTGGCGACCGCGCTCACCGAGCGCGCTGGCTACAAGGTGCAGGTTCTCGTGCCGCAGAGGGGAGAAAAAAAAGACGTCGTCGATCACGTCGCCGCCAATGCCCGCGAGGCCCATGGCCGCAAGCTCGCCGAGACAGCCTCGCAGGCGCGCCTGCTGCAGGGTTTTGCCGAAACCTTTTCACTCCCTTATGTGCCGCGGCGCATCGAGATCTACGACAATTCCCACGTCATGGGCACCAATGCCGTGGGCGGCATGGTGGTCGCCGGGCCGGAAGGCTTCGTGAAGGGGCAGTACCGCAAGTTCAACATCAAGTCGGAAGACATCACGCCGGGTGACGACTTCGGCATGATGCGGGAGGTGATGACGCGTCGGTTCTCGCGCCTGCTGAAGGAAGAGGGCAAGCCGGACCGCAGCGTGCCCCCCGAGGACAATGCGGACGCCCCCTTCCCCGCCTGGCCGGACGTGATCCTGATCGACGGCGGTCAGGGACAGATGACGGCGGTGCGGGCCATTCTCGATGATCTCGGCATATCGGACTGCGTGATTGCCATCGGCGTCGCCAAGGGCGTCGACCGCGACGCCGGCCGCGAGCGTTTCTTCGCGCTCGGCCGTCCCGACTTCACGCTGCCGCCGCGCGATCCGGTGCTGTATTTCATCCAGCGCCTGCGCGACGAGGCGCATCGGTTTGCCATCGGCTCGCACCGCGCACGGCGCAAGAAGGAAATGGTCAAGAACCCGCTCGACGAGATTTCCGGCATCGGCCCCACCCGCAAGCGGGCGCTGCTGCAACACTTCGGCACGGCCAAGGCCGTATCACGCGCGGCGATTTCGGACCTGACGGCGGTCGAGGGCATTTCCGAGGCCGTGGCGCGGCTGATCTACAATCATTTTCACGAAAACGCCTCAGACTGACGTCATCAAGCCTGTGTTTGGGCTTCACAACCTTAAGAAGCTTTAAGAATTCTTGTGTTGACGCTGGGGGCGGGAAACCGTCATCTACACGCAAATTTCATCCGACAGACAGGGCATCATGGCTTCGCGCGCTTACAATATCCCCAATCTCCTGACCTACGCCCGCATTGTTGCCGTGCCGTTGATCGTCGTGTGCTTTTTCATCGAGGGTCGGCTGGAGAGTTCGGACTTCGCCCGCTGGACCGGGCTTGGCCTGTTCGTTGCAGCCTCGATCACCGACTATCTTGACGGCTATCTGGCGCGGATCTGGAACCAGACTTCGAATATCGGCCGCATGCTCGATCCGATCGCCGACAAGCTGCTGGTCGCCTCGGTGCTGCTGCTGATGGCCGCCGACGGCACGATCGCCGGCTGGTCGCTGTGGGCGGCGATCACCATCCTGTGCCGCGAGATCCTTGTCTCGGGTCTGCGCGAGTATCTCGCAGCCTTGAAGGTCAGCGTGCCCGTCACCCGCATCGCCAAGTGGAAGACGACGGCGCAGATGTTCGCGCTCGCCTTCCTGCTGGCCGGCCCGGCCGGCGACAAGGTCCTGCCCTATACGACCGAGATGGGCATCACCCTTTTGTGGATTTCCGCGGTTCTGACCTTCTACACCGGTTATGACTATTTCCGCGCCGGCGTGAAGCACATGGTGGACGAATGAAGACCAAGCTCGTCTATTTCGCCTGGGTTCGTGAGCGTATCGGCAAGGCCGAGGAAGAGCTCGACCTGCCGGACGCGGTGAAGACGGCCGGCGAACTGATCGCCTATCTCGCCACGCTCGGCGAGGAATACGAAAACGCCCTGCAGTTCCCGAAGGCCATCCGGGTGGCCATCAATCAGGAGCATGTCGAGCATGACGAGCCGATTGCGGGTGCTCGCGAGATCGGCCTTTTCCCGCCGATGACGGGCGGCTGATCTACCGGCTCAAGAGGTGCGCGAACGGGGAGAGAGCGAGATGACGATGCTGACGGTCCGCGTTCAACAAGAGGATTTCGACGCCGCCGCCGAGACCGAAGCTCTCACGCAGGGCCGCGGCGACATCGGCGCCGTCGTCTCCTTCATCGGGCTCTGCCGCGACGAGGCCGGCACCCTGTCTGCGCTCGAACTCGAACACTACCCGGGTATGGCCGAGGCCGAGATACGCCGCATCGGCGAGATCGCCGTGAGCCGCTTCGGGCTCCTGGGCCTGTCGGCCATTCACCGCTTCGGTCGGATCGCGCCGGGCGGACAGATCGTCCTGGTGATCGCCACGGCTGCGCACCGCCAAGCCGCCTTCGACGGGGCAAGCTTCGTGATGGATTTCCTGAAGACGTCCGCGCCCTTCTGGAAGAAGGAACATCGCAAGGACGGCACGGTCGGAGACTGGGTCGTGGCCAAGGACGCCGACGACCGTGCCCGCGACAAGTGGCGCTAGCCGGGACGTTTTCGCGACCCTGCGCCCGCCGAGGCGCTCACATCCGGTAGAGATAGAGACGGGTCTTCCGCCCGTCGCCGACGTCGACGACCCTTTCCGGCTCGACGTCCGGAACGGCGAAGCTGTTGCTGACAAACAACGTCCCCGGCCGCATCTCGGCTTTCGCCTTCAGATACATCCTCGGCATCGGCGCCGGCGAGAGGAAGCAATAGACCATATCGTGGGCGGACAGGTCTTCATCCCAGATGCTGCGGTAGACAAAGGTAGCATTGGGCAGACGGCTCAGTGTTTGGCGGATCCTCGACGCCAGAAAGACGAGCGGCGCGGTCTCGACGCCGCGGGCCTTCAGAGCCGGGTCCGACGCGGCCAGGTGAAGGACGACGCCGCCGAGGCCGCTGCCGAGATCGACGAAGGACCGAGCCTTATATTCAGCAGCGAGCTTCGCCAAAGCCTGCTCGGTCCTGCGGTTGGTGAGGTAGAGCGGCACCTGCTCGGAGGCGCTGTTCCAATAGATCAGGGCGCAGACGGCGAAGGCGGCGAGATAGGCCCAGGCCGGAACCACGGCATTGTAGGCGGCGGCCAGCGGCAGCAGGATCTGGATCGGGATCCAGAAGGACGACAGGCCGAGCACCCGGCCGATCAGCGCTGCCGCCAGCCCCTGACAGAGCAGAAGCAAGGGGCCGGCGAAGGGGATGGCATCCCTCAGCGACAGAACGAGGGCAAGCACCAGCGCCTGCGATAGCAGGACCTTGGCCCAGGGGATCAATTGCCGGCGTATGCTGTTCATGAAGACCGCTTTGAAACAGGGGCTGTCACCGGGGAATCGGAGGATATCCGGCGCCTTGAAGCCATAAAGCGTGCCCGCCCGGCGGCGTCAATCGTCTGGCGGATGCGTCCACGAGCGGATCCGCCCCGGCACTGAATGCAGGACTGACGACGGATCAGATCCGCGCCTCGCGACGGAAGACCACCGCCAGCAGCACCAGCCCCGCGAACAGGGCCATCTCGCGCCAGGCGAGCGGCAAATAGGCGCCCCAGAGGGCTTCGGCGAGGCCATAGAGAGCGGCGCCGAGCGCGGAACGCAACGGCTCGGATTGGCCGCCGACCGCGGCAAGCAGCACCACCTTCAGGCCGAACATCAGGCCGGAACCAAAATCCATCGTGCCGTAATAGGCGGTGGCGAGCACGCCGCAGATGCAGGCGATCAAGGCGGCCGCGAGACAGGAGAGCGTGAAAACCGCCCCGGCATTGGCCCCGCACAATTGAGCCGCCGTCGGATCGTCACAGACGGCGCGCCAGATGCGGCCGGCGCCCGTGCCCGCCAGCACGCCATGGCCCACCGCCACCACCAGCGCCATGAGCGCGGCATTGCCAAGCTGGATAGTCGTCAGGGCCACCTGCCCCTGCCCCGCACTGAAAAGCACGATCCGCTGGTTGAGAAACGGCGGCAGCCAGATGGCGTGGCTGTCCATGGCGAGACGGGTGGTCTCCGAGAGGAGAATGAGCAGTCCCAGCGAGGCGACGATCACCGCGTTCGGCGAGTGGCCATGGAGCGGCCGCATGACGTAGTGCGCGATGGCGCCGGCCGTCAGCAGGCTGTAGGCGAGAGCGCACACGGCTCCAAGGGCGAGCGTGGCCGGCAGGATCAGGTAGAGGCGATCCCAGCCGTATTGCGCGAAGATCAGGAAGATCTGCCCTGAGAAGGCAAAGAGCGCACCATAGGTAATGTCGGGACGCCGGGTCATGCCGAAGATCAGCGCATAGCCGAATGCGAGCGCCGCATAGAGTGCGGCAGTGGGAAGGCCATTGGCCACTTGCTGCAAGAGATAGACCATCATAGCCTCCTCCGACATTTATAACTGGCAAAATAGGTTTTACCAGTTATGATTTCGCATGACCTTCGCCTGGACCTCCCATCGCTTCTCCGGCGGCGCGCTTGCGCTGGACGTAGCAAACACCGTGATCCTGCGCTTTGATCCCGAGCGCAGCCTCGATCGGCTGGCGGTTGCCGAACAACGCGCCGCTTTTCCGGCGGCGGCAGACATGTTCTGCGCCGAGCGGGCTCTGTTCGGTCCCCTGAAACCGGTGGAAGAGATCAATCTCGGTCCCTTCCTGGATCTGCGCGAGGCGATCGACCGGCATTTCCGGGCCCAGGTGCTGCGAAACGCCGATCGCGGCACGCTCGCGGATGTCCTGGAGAAGGCCGCGGCCATGCTGCGCGCGGCCGCCTCCGACGCGGCGCTCGAAGCGGCAACGGCGCAGTCCGCGCTGAGGCTGCTGGCGACACCGGAGCCGGAACGTCTGAAAATCTGCGGCCACTGCGGCTGGCTCTTTCTCGACCGCAGCAAGAACCGCAGCCGAACCTGGTGCGACATGGCGGTCTGCGGCAACCGCACCAAGGCCAGCCGCCACTATCGCCGGACACGAAACAAGGAGGAGACATGACGTCTTCAAGGATATTCGCAGGCGCGGCCTGTCTCTTGCTGGTGCTCACATCCTGTCAGCGCGACGATGCGGACAAGCCGCTTGCCATCTCCGGCAAGGTCTTCATCTTCAACTATCGCGTTGCCCAGGCGACGGCCGTCATCACGCTTTCGCGGAACGGTCCCCTGCCCGACGAAAGCTATGTGGAGACGACGTTCGAGAACCCCGCCGGAGGAAAGGCCATCGAAACGCGCGCGCGGATCTTTCCCTTCTGGAAGAAGGTGACGCTGGAAAGTCCGCCCCTGCGCTGCATCGTCAAGGATCGACCCTACGCGGTCTCGATCCGGATCGAGGATTCCGGCGGCAAGACCCTGCAGACGATCGATACGACCATCATCTCAAGTCAGGACCAGTCGATCCTGCCGTCGAAGCCCCTGGTCGTCGGGCCGGTCTATACGAAGAACCCCGAGGTCTTCAAAGCGGATGGCAGCGTCGATTACGCGCAGGAGACCTGCCCCCAATGAAAAACCGGGGCTTTTGACCCCGGTTCCTCAAATCTCATGCGGTTCCGTGCCCGACGCGAAGGCGTCTCAGCCGACGATTTCGGTGTCGGCAAACCAGTACTTGATTTCCTGGGCGGCGGTTTCCGGAGCGTCCGAACCGTGAACCGAGTTCTCGCCGATCGACAGGGCGAACTGCTTGCGGATGGTGCCTTCGGCAGCCTGGGCCGGGTTGGTGGCGCCCATGATCTCGCGGTTCTTCAGGATGGCGTTTTCGCCTTCGAGAACCTGAACGACGGTCGGGCCGGAGGTCATGCCCTCAACCAGTTCGCCGAAGAACGGGCGTTCCTTGTGAACGGCGTAGAAACCTTCAGCTTCGCGCGTGCTCATCCAGACGCGCTTCGAGGCGACGACGCGCAGGCCGTTTTCTTCGAAAATCTTGGTGATGGCGCCGGTCAGGTTGCGCTTCGTTGCGTCCGGCTTGATCATGGAGAAGGTGCGTTCAATCGCCATCGGTCTAGTCCTTTTGTCCTATTGGGAAAGTGGGCGGTTTCTAGCCGTCCCAAGCCTTGAAAACAAGGGGGATGCACGAATTTCACGCGAGCGTCACATGCGCGTGCGCGACCTGGACCGCAACCGCGCGAAACCAGGCAGCCGCCAAGCATCTGGGATCTGTCAGACGACAGCCCGCGCCGCGCCGCCGAAGAGGTCGAGGCAGCGCTCGAACCATTGCCGCGCCGGGTCACCGCTTTCGAGCGGAACGGAACCGGTGGTGATGCGCAGCCATTGCAGGGCGCCGAAGGGGATGTAATCCGCAAACAGCGGCCGCTCCCCGCCGAGGAAGGGCTGAAACTTCAGCATGTGGCGAAGTGGCTCCAGTTTCGCCGGGAACGCCGCAATCTCGGCGGCGCGGCCGGGCGCGACCTCCTCCAGCGGTTTGCCGAACCGATCTTCGCGGGAGGTGCGGAAATAGGCCTGGTCCTGAGGCGCCAGCATGCCGTGAATGTCCAGAAGCGCGATGCGGGTGATCGCGGGGTGGAGCACGGTCTGCGAATAGCCTTCGACGAAGCGGGCCAATGCCTTGCCGCCCTCACCGCGAAACAGTGACGGGCGCTCCGGATAGGCCTCTTCGAGATGAAGCGCGATCGCGAAACTGTCCGACACCAGATGCTCGCCGTCGCGCAGAAGGGGGACCGTCTTGCTCGCCCCGTTCTCGATACCGGAGATCCCGGTGAACGGCAGCGGTACTTCGTCGAAATCCAGCCCCTTGTGCCTGAGCGCCATCACCGACTTCCAGCAATGGGGGGAGAATGGACGGGCACTGTCGGCACCGCACAGGGTATAGAGTGTTCTGGACATCGGTCATTCCTCTCAAGGCGGCCCATGGTGGGATCTGCGGCCATACGACGGCAGAAATTGCTCACGATCAAATCAGGAAATTTCATCGGTTTCATCACGCCCGCTGTTGGCGTTTTCAGCTAGCATGCGGCAAACCCAATCGGGAGGTCAGCATGCAACAGCATTTCCAGATGTTCGCCGCCTATAACCGCTGGGCAAACGGCCTTGTCTATGGAGCCGCCACCGAACTCGACGCCGAGGCGCTCCATCGCAATGTCGGCGGCTTTTTCGGCTCGCTCTTTGCCACGATGAGCCACATTCTCGTGGCGGACCGGATCTGGCTCCAGCGCTTTACCGGCGAAGGCCCGACCTACCGCTCGCTAGACGCCAGGCCCTGCGAGACTCTCGCCGAACTCAGCGAGGCCCGTCGGCTCGAGGACGAGCGCATCATCGGATGGATCGACGGGCTCAGCGAGGCACAGCTGCAGTCGACGATCACCTACACGCCGGTCACCAATCCGACCCCGGTCACCCAGAGGCTCGCCCCGGCGGTCAGCCACTTCTTCAACCACCAGACCCACCACCGCGGACAGTGCCATATGGCGCTCACCGCGCTGGGCAAACCTTCGCTGGCGCTCGACCTCATCTATTTCCTGCGACAGAAGGGCCAGGCCTGGCTCTAGCGGGACCTCGGACCGCAAACGGAAGAGGCCGGCGGATCGCTCCGCCGGCCTCTTCCGTTTCGCAGGGGATCGATGCCGATCAGGCGGCGCGGCGGTGGGCCGGCCGGCCGGCGCCGGTGGAGATGTGGAAACGGACCATCAGCTGCTCGAGCGCAGAAGCCTCATTGGCGAGCGACTGGATGGCGGCCGAGGACTCCTCAACCATGGCGGCGTTCTGCTGGGTGTTGCGGTCGATATGGCCGATCGCCGCGTCGATCTCGGTCAGGCCCGTCGACTGCTCGCGGGCGCTGCGCACGATCGTGTCGATCTGCTCACTGATCGACGTGACCTCGGTGGCGATGGTGTGCAGTGCCTCACCCGTCTGGTCGACGAGGCTGACCCCGCTCTTGACCTGTTCGGCCGAGGCATTGATCAGCGCCTTGATGTCCTTGGCGGCGTTGGCCGAGCGTTGCGCCAGTTCGCGCACTTCCTGCGCGACGACGGCAAAGCCCTTGCCGGCTTCGCCCGCGCGGGCGGCTTCCACCCCGGCGTTCAGCGCCAGAAGGTTGGTCTGGAAGGCGATCTCGTCGATGACGTTGATGATCTGCGAGATCTCGCGCGACGAGGATTCGATCTTGCCCATGGCTTCGACGGCATTGGTGACGATCGAGCCGGAGCGTTCGGCGCCGTTGCGGGCGTGTTCGACGAGGCGGCCGACCTGCTCGGCGACGCGGGCCGTCTGCTGCACCGTCTCGGTGACGTTGCTCAGCGCGCTCGCGGTCTCCTCGATCGAGGCGGCCTGCCGCTCGGTGCGGGCGGAAAGGTCGTGGTTGGCATGGCTGATCTGGCCGGTGCCGTCACGGATGATGCCGACGATCTGGCTGACCTGGCCGAGCACCGATTCCAGCCCTTCGACCGAGCTGTTGAAGGCGCTGCGCAGCTTGTCGAGTTCGCCTTCGAAGCGCTCCGAGATGCGGTGCGAGACATTGCCGGCGGCGAGCTGGATCAGGGCCTCGTCGAGCTTTTTCACGACGAAGTTGACGGCTTCGGCCTCGCGGGCCTTTTCCATTTCGCGCTGGGCGCGCAGTTCTTCCGCGTGGCGGTCGGCCTGGCGGGCATGCTCGGCGCTTTCGTTCGCGCTGCGCTCGGCGCTGTTGGCGGCCTCGACGGCGGCTTCCGATGCCAGGAAGGCGCTGACGACCGAATGGGTAAGCGCGATCAGCACGCCGCTCTGCAGGATCAGCACGACCGCATGCAGGACCACGCGCGAGAAATCGGATTCGCCGGGGAAGATGGCAAACGGCATGACGAAGAACAGAAGGACGTGGTGCACGGCGACCAGCGCCGCATAGCCGACGATGGCGCGCCAATCGATCCAGACCGCACAGATCGCCAGGGAGGCGAAGAAGTACATGTGGATGTCGATCTGCAGCGGCGAACCGGCAAAGGCGTAGACCAGCACCGCGACCGTTGCGGCATGGGCCATGGAGGTGACGACGCGGGTGGTCGCGCCGGTGCGGTC